>NZ_CAJHBE010000004.1:0-206102 GCF_904846555.1 Psychrobacter sp. DD43 | reverse complement strand
CTTGAGGAAGACTTAGAAAATGAAGAGAAGGGTTCAGGTGCCGCAGCGACCAGCGCGATTATGAAGGGCGGTATTATTGGTTTCTTATACTTAGAAGTTCTTGATGCTTCATTCAGTTTCGATGGTGTGATTGGCGCATTTGCAATCACCAATGACGTTATTGTGATTATGTTAGGTCTGGCGATTGGTGCTATGTTTGTGCGTTCGATGACTATTTTCTTGGTAGACAAAGGCACACTTGATGAGTTCATCTATCTAGAACATGGTGCGCATTATGCCATTGGTGCTTTGGCAATTATTATGCTGCTATCAGTGAAATTCCATGTACCAGAGATTATTACTGGTTTGATTGGCATTGCCTTTATTGGTTGGGCATTGCTTGCTTCACTTAAGCATCGCAAGCAACAAGCAAAGGCGATTACTTAGTGTTGATTTTGTCTTAAGTTTAAACGCTAAGTTCAAATTAAGAAAAAGCGCTTTGGTAGAAAATCGTAGTCATGACAGGTTATATCAAGCGATTGGTATGACCTGTCTTCTGTCACGGATCACTTTCTATTGCCTAAGATAAGCATCTTACTTTATAACGCATATTCCCAAAAACAAGAGATATACATGCTAAAGAAAGCTGAACAAACATTAGAGAAAACCATATTTAATAGTCGTTGGCTACTAGCCCCATTTTATTTGGGGCTAGTGATCGGTATTGTTTTACTATTTATCAAGTTTTTCCAAGAACTATGGCACATGATTACCCATGTGTTTACTGCTTCTGAAGCCGATGTCATCGTCGGCACGTTGGCTCTTATTGACATGTCACTGGTCGCAAGCTTATTACTCATCATCATATTTAGTGGCTATGAGATCTTTGTCTCAAAAATTGATACAGGTGATCATGAAGATCGTCCTGAATGGATGGGAAAAATTGATTTCTCTGGTCTGAAACTTAAAGTAATCGGTGCCATCGTTGCCATTTCTGCCATTGATCTTCTCAAATCATTTATGGATATACCCAAAGAGATGAGCGATGCTGATGCTGATGTATTGATGTGGAAAGTGATTATCCATATGACGTTTGTATTATCTGGCTTGTTGTTTGCTTTGATGGATAAGATTGTCGGCGATACCAAAAAGCACTAAAAAATCTTTCAGTACAAAGTGTAGTGACATAATATATGGCACAGTTTTCAGAAAATCCACCCGTACAAGCAATGAGTCTTGTTGTAACGGGTATGCCTGTCGGTAGCCCCAGTATGGAGTATCAAGATAAGTTTGAACCGTATCAGATTATGCAGCGTAATAAGGATAGCACCACATAAGTCTACGCAGATATCGACTCGGTTCAGCAGAAATTATAGTCGGGTAGATATTTTGCCTATTGTCTGAATCTAATCGCTATAAACCAAGAGTATCCATTCAATTAATTGGTGAATTGAATGGATACTGATCAGAGGTTTTACTCTTTTTATATATAGACTTCATAGCTGTGAATGCCATAATCTTCAACTGGTAATTTTACGAACCAATAAAGTAAGTTTGTCTTTGCCATTATCAACTGTAGCTTCCTTATCATAGGCGACGGTCGTTTCATGTTCCGCAACATCATCACCAACTTTAAGAGCTGTAACGACTTTAGCCGTATGTTTATTATAGGGCTTTACTGTCAGGTTATACTGAAACTCAGTGTCAACAGCGATCGATGCCATCTCTTCAGCATTTACAAGCATGACAGGTGAAGCAATTAACTCACCATCTTTAAATACAGAGGTAGAAACTTTATAAGCATCAGCAGCAAAGCATGATCCTGACGCCAACACGGTAGCTACTAACAAACCTAATTTTACTTGCATCTTAATTTCCTTATTTATAATCAATGTATAGTCAATTCCAAATAAAACAGATACGTTATGTTCCAACGCAGTACTGGTATAAATTTTTCTGGCGTGCTGTGACTACGCTGACAGAGGCTGCGTAAAATTCATCCCAGTCCTACTGTATCGCTTTAATACTGAACTCACTATAACTATTCGACAATATTTATAGCCCACTAAAAATATGATATTTCATGCATTCTATAACGGAAGCGCTATACGTTGAAAGTGACACATTACTTATGTAGCGCAGTCGCTGTCTCTTTTAGCTAAGCAACTGCTTCACTTAATTAGTTTCTATAGGTTTGACATACATCTGCAGGTATTCACGAAAAAAACAGTCAGTCTTCAAGTTTGTGAAGTTCGGCAAACTTGAATTAAGACGGCGTATCATTTGGCAGTAGCTCCGCTATTCGTTTTTGCCATTCCTCCTTAGAAAGAAGCGTATTATTATTTGATTTCATTTCTTCTAATACCCTATAACGAGTAGTAAGCTGATTAATGACATTAGTAAGAGCCGCTTGTTCGCTTTTCGCTTGAGCAAGCTTTTCAGAAACGGCAAGCATTCGTTTATCGATACTGAAATTGCCATCGTAATAATCATTAAGACCATTCTTAATTTCATTGAGACTAAAACCGACAGCTTTTATATTTTTAATTATTTCAATACGCTCAATACATTCAGGATGAAACTCTGTATATAATCGTGACCCTGCCTGACGCTTACGAGATCTCAGCAATCCCAATTCATCGTAATGGCGAATAGTATCTTTAGTCGTATTGGCTTGTTTTGCCAATGCCCCTATCAATAAAAAGGCTGGATCAGATTTCATGTAATAATCTCGAAAAGGTACGTTTGTCTTATTTTAGACAAGTATACCTCAATGAAACCAGTGTAAACCGACTTCTTCTATTCAAAGTTATTTGCCATAACATTTCTTATGGCAAGAAGTGCGGTTCACGAGCCATGTCATGGTATTCCCTTATGTAATTTCATAACCATTTCCAATTAATACTTTATAGATTTCTAAAACCTCATCTAGAATCTTTATAGCCATCGTGTCATCTTTCATCATTTGCCACGGCTTACTAGAGCTTCTCCAATCGAAAGGCTCAAACTTGTCCTTAGCTGGCCACCAGCTAGAACTTTCAAACTGCTTATTTTTAATATTCTCGTTTAGCAATCTGTTTATTTTACTTTTATGTTCACTTGCAAATTCAGAATGTCTGAATTTTCCTAAAAATCTTACGCCCAAGCTTGGTTTATTATAATAATCTTGAAATTCAAAACAAATAATTCCAATATTTTCTATACTTCCGAAGCTAAATTTTTCATACTTATTATCTACTTTCATATTTCTTAGAATAATTTTTTGAGGATAGCTTTTAGCATTTAGGTATAAATCTAATTTAAGCTTTCCGACAAATTCTTTTTTCATTTTTTCAACATTATTATGGAAAGCCAGGCTAGCCTCTATAGTATTCTTATTTCGGCTCATAATTTCTAAAACTGTTTTATCCTCATTCATATCTCCAACCTCCCTAAACTGTTTTTTCTTGATACTCGTCTGTGAGGTAATATTGATGTTCTTAGCGCCCGCATCCTTGCGCCTATGGTTGCCCATTCTTTTTGTGCTGATAATGCTAAAGCTGTCCAAGTTATTTTGCCATATAGCGTCTTATACATTACAGGCTGCTCTATGGGTCAAATCGGTGTCTTGGCGCGGATAATAGCGACCAAACTTATGCAGTTGTAGTTGGTCAACTGGCTTTACAAAACGACAATCTTGTGAGTAGCTTGATGTTAATAGCAAAAAACCGCCTTGATAGGTGGTTTTTGCTGCTGATTTTTTTTGTTCAGACGTAATGCATCCAGTTTTCAGAAAATCCCATTTAAAAAATCATATGCGCACATAATGCAATAATTGGTAATGAAATAATGGTTCTTAATAGAAAAATTATTAATAACTGAAAAAAGCTTACTGGAATTTTGGTTCCTAAAATCAACCCACCTACTTCCGACATATAGATCAATTGAGAAACTGACAAACAAGCGATGACAAATCGAGTTAACTCTGATTCTATTGAAGAACCGATAATAGCAGGCAAAAACATATCTGCAAAACCCACCATAATGGTTTTTGACATTTCTGCTGCAAAGGGTATGTTCATTAATTCTAAGAATGGAATAAACGGCATACCTAAATAATCAAATACGGGTGTCTCTTCTGCAACGATTAAGCCCATCGTCCCGATTGCCATAACGACAGGTAATATGCCGATCCACATATCCAAAATATTTTTTAACCCATCGTTCAAGAAAGTAAAAAAGCTTGGACTCTTTTCTGCTTTGTGAACGGCTTTATGTAAACTATGGGTAAATAACGTTTTTCCTTCAGGAATGGTTTCATGATCTCTATCACTATTTTCTACTACATACGTATCGTCAATTTTAGATAAGGGAAATAACCTTGGTACGATTAAGGCACAAACAATACCGCATAAGGCAACCACCCCAATCATATTGAGAAAGTAGCTTTCTAGCTTAACTTGAGAGATGACGACCAAACAGAATGTAATCGAGACTGCTGAAAAGCTTGTCGCAATAACTGCCGCTTCTTTTTTAGTATAAAATCCGCCTTCCAGTTGTTTATCAGTTAATAATACGCCAATAGTGCCATCACCCAACCATGATGTTAGACAATCTACAGAGGACCTACCGGGTAAACCAAATAGAGGTCTCATTACTTTACTTAATAAGACACCAAAAAACTCTAATAAGCCAAAATCAAGTAATAATGGTAGCAATAATCCAGCTAAGAAAAATACGATGAAAAGTATTGGCATTAATTCATATAATATTAACCCACCAATATTATCTGAATATATAAATTCGTAACCATATTTAAAATAAGTAACGACAACAAAAAACGCACCAAGCATTCTAATAACAAGCCAAGGGGTCGTCACGTTCAGTAAATTATTTAAAAATGCATTATTTAGAATAAATGAAGGCTTCATGATTTTAGTGTATAAAGTACAACATAATGTAATCATAATGGAGATTACAACAAACAGTGGCAAAAGGTCACCCATGTAACCTTGTATATAATCCTTTAGCACAGAGATAGGAATGGTAAATCCTTCTGCATATGATACAAACTTACCATCTACATAGGGAATTGGAAATACGAAGAGCAACAGACCTATTATAGAGGGTATAAAGAATTTTAAAAACTGTCTGATACTGATATTGCTAACATCTTGACTTGAAGAACTAGATTTAATAATATCCATATTATTGTTACTCGCAGTCCATTTTTTAACTAGCCTAAAAAATATTTTAAATAAATATATTTAGGCTAGATGCTTTAACTTATTTTAAATATTTAATATTAGTAATTCTTTAAAAGAGACTGTGTAACTTTTTCTAAAATCTTAAATATTCTGGTTGAGTCATCTTTTGAATTGTTATACAAAGGATTTATTTCTGCCATTTCCCAACAGCATACTTTCTTATTCTTGATTAACTCTATGTTAAGTTGCATGGCTTGTTCATACGACAGACCATTCATTGCAGGCGTACCGGTTCCTGGCACATACAAAGGGTCAACGCTATCAACATCAAATGAGACATAAATGTGATCACAATATTCTAATTTTTTGAAGATTTCCTCTACTGTGGAACTGATGCCTTTTTGAGTGATTTCAGCAACACTATATAAAGGAATTTTATGCCTTCTAATTAAATCCATTTCTTCTTCTTGATAATCTCTAACGGCACAAAAAACCACATTTTCTGGCTTGATTGATGGTTCGCTTGATGCCATAAATTTCAATTTTTCCCAATACTCTGTTTCTTTTTCAGAGAGTTCGTTACGCTGACATTCCAGATTGTCAATGGCACACGCCATCGCTAAAGGCATGCCATGCATGTTTCCTGATCCACTGGTATATGGTGAATGAAAATCAGCGTGTGCGTCTATATAGACCACACCAATTTCAGCATCAGGATGCGCCATTTTTAGGCCATGCATCGTTCCTGCGCAGCTAGAATGATCTCCGGCTAAGACAATTGGGAATTTATTCTCATTTCTTATATCTTTTATTTTATGTGCTAACTTAGAGATAATCGGTTCAATCACATCAGCATATTTTGCATGCGCAAATTGTGATTCCCCCTCACTGTTACTATCATCTTCAATACTGTCGAATTGCAATTTTTCAAAATAATCTGCATTAAGCTCTTTTGATGACGCTTTTAATGCATCAATGCCTAGAGAGGCGCCTTTTTTATATCCTGCAATATCTGAATAAACTTCTACTATTCTTATATTTTTCATCATATCAGTCATGATTTTGTCTCTATTAAATAAAATAATTTTTTATATCATTTACATTAAATTTATTTTTATATATTAAAGCTCTTGAAAATTAGCAGGTATATTTAAATAAAAAACACATCCACAACTATTCAAGAGCCATACTAAATATAAATAAAATTCAAAAAAAACGTTGATTTTAAACGTTATACAAGATAAAAAGTACTTATCGTTTTGTAGTATTAATTACCGTTGTATCAATAGCGATTGTATTAATCACTTACGACATAGCCACAGATTCAGCTTCATTTGTCTCTGTGCTAAGATCTTTGCTATGATTTTTCACTACCGAATATAGATTTTTAGGATCAGCTTGTTGCGGGATTAGATCTAAAATCTCATATCCTCCCTGCTCTCTGATCAAGTCGCGTAAAAACACTAACGCTGTAAAGTCTTCTGATGCAAACCCAACGCCATCGAACACGACTAGATCATCATCTGACGTTCGAGCTTGCACTTCACCTTTGAGGATGCGATGAAACTCAGTAACAGGGAAGTCGCTTGATAGATTTTGGATTTCCCCCTCAATGCGTGTCTGAGGCTCAAACTCCACAATCACATGATCTGCTCGCATTAATATATTTTTATCCAGCTCTGTCTTACCAGGACAATCACCGCCTATCGCATTAATATAAACACCTTTTGTGATTATATCGTCTCGTAAAATAGTGGCATTGGTTTTATCAGCCGTACAGGTAGTAATAATCTCTGCACCTAAAACAGCTTCCTCTAACGTACGACAAACAATAACCTTCAGACCTGAGTCTGCAAGATTATCAGCCGTTTTCTGCGATGCTGCTGGATCAATATCATACAAACGAACTTCTAAGATACCCATGATGGCTTTCATACCCAAGGCTTGAAATTCAGACTGAGCGCCGTTTCCTATTAACGCCAGTTTTGTAACGCCTTTTGGCGCGCAATGTTTGGCCAGCATGGCTGATGTGGCAGCCGTACGTAATGCCGTCAGGATACACATCTCTGTCAGCAAAATAGGATAGCCAGTTTCGACGTCAGACAAGATACCCATCGCCGCCACGGTCTGCAAGTTTCGTTTGGTATTGATTGGATGACCATTGACATATTTGCAGGCAAACATCTCTCCATCGCTGACTGGCATCAACTCGATGACACCGTTTTTGGAATGTGAAGCAAAGCGAGAAGATTTTTCAAATTGATCCCAACGAAGAAAATCTTGTTCTAAGGCATCTACTAGATCTGTAATACATTGCTCAACACCATAATCATGAATCATTTTAGCCATCGCTTGTACACTAACGAATGGCACGCCTTCCTTGGGTGATACGATAAATTTAGACATTAATGCTGTTCCTTTTCATGAATGTTGTTTGTTGAACCGACAATTAATATCCTACCAACTATAATTGTCAGTTAAAATGTCAATAAGTTATTAAATATGGACGTATTTTTGACATATTGTTAAGTACTACTTAGCATAATGTCAAAATTCAATGAAGGAAGCATTTTTATGGCGTATTACACTTATGATTCTTTAGATAGCGAACTGATATCTGAACTTCGACAAGATGGTCGAGCAACCATCTCAAACCTTGCCAAAAAACTCAAAGTCTCTCGTGCCACTATCCAAAACAGATTGGATAGACTGATGCATAACGGCGCTATTTTAGGATTTACGATTCGAGTGCATGAGGCACTAGATAAAGAAACCGTCAAAGCGATGATGATGATTGAAGTGACCGGAAAATCTACGTCACAAGTGATTAGGAAGTTACGAGGTATACCGCAACTGATTAAGCTACATACGACCAATGGAGCGTGGGATTTGGTAGCAGAAATACACACCACAAGCTTGAGAGAATTTGATGAAGTGCTGCGTCAAGTCAGAGAGATTGATGGCATTCTTAATAGCGAAACCAGTGTTCTGCTTTCGAGTTTGTAATATAACTATACTCAGAAAAATATGTTCAGCGCAGCCTAATGTTCAATTCCCTAGTGAGGACTTGAATCTTAGGCTATAGGCTAAGGGTATCAATGGTTTGATGTAGTGGCATAATAAAACTGGACCGCTTCTAAGAGGTTAGATGAACCCAAAGAAGGAAAATAGCATAACCAATAAACGCGACCAATATATCCAAGAATTCAAACTTGAAGCTATCAGCTTAGTGGTTGATCACCAACGTAAAATACCCGATGTAGCAAACTCACTTGGTATTGGTAGATCAACTGTAGTGGTCAACTAATTTAGGACACCTGACCACTACAGTACAGTCTCATATTGCATATCTTAATGTAGATTGTTTTGTTCTAAACGGGTTAGAAATGCTGCAAAACCTTCAGTTGCTCGAGCCTGTAGTCGGCTACTGGTCATTACACGGACACGATTGCTCCAAGTGATGCCATAGCTTTGAGCTTCAAATCTACTAACCAAGTCCACATCCTCATGACAAGGTATAGATGCAAAGCCGCCAACAGCCAGATAAGCCTCACTACTAAAACTTAAATTTGCTCCATGAATATGATGGTGTCCCATTTTATCTTGGTAATGAGCGATATAATCCTTTCGAGTTTGCGGTGTTAACCGTGACCAACTGTCAACTTGCACTACGCCGCAAATCATATCTGTCGGCTGGTGGCTAATATGTTCAATCTGCTGTGCCAACCAATCCATAGTTACCACAGAGTCAGCGTCTGTACAGGCAATCCATGTGCCACCATTTGTGATCGCATGACGAATACCAATATCTCTCACCCTTCCCACACATTGATAGTCACAGCATAAGTAATCAATGCCAGCGGCTTTGACGATGGACTGCGTATTATCAGTACAGCTATCCAACACCACTAGCGGATACGCTTTAATCGTTGAGGGCAATTGCTCGATAGCGGTCCGTACTGATGCCAAGCATTTAGCGATGGTCATTGCCTCATTATGAGCGGGAATCACAATGCCAATTTTCATAGCCTATTCACCTCTCTACTCAGTTTTTTAAAACTTATACCCTGTTATATCAAGTTTTCTTGCATGGCTACCGAGCTTGGAGAACGTTGCCAAATATCTAATAAGAAATCATTGTCTATCACTTGGCTTTGATGATTGAATGCAACCTGATGCTTCTCATTATTTGCAAAATTAAAGGCATGGTGCAGGCGCTGATGTACAGTTTCACCTGTCATAGCAAAGCCATCAATAGCATAGCGCCAATGACAGCATAGCAATGTACCGCCTATAGCAAGGTTTTGCTGAGTCCAAGCGATCACCGTGTCAATATCATTGGGTGATAAATAATATAAAATCTCACTAATGACAATTAAATCAAAGGCTGGCTCTATAGTAGGTGTATCGTTTGATAAAGGAGAAGCCTCTATAATTGCCTCTCTTAAATTTAATAATCTATTAGGAACTACACCTTGAATGACCTTAACATGAGACAATTCTGCCAAGCGCTCTTTGGCAAGTTGCACTGCCCGTTCATTACCATCGATACTCACTAATGCCCGACAACGTTGAGATAATAACTCACTAAGCACGCCGTTTCCGCAGCCCAGTTCAATGGCATTGTTATATTGAGATTGGGGTAGTATCGCTAGACAAATATCACGTTTTCGTTTTTCATACCAGCGAGTTTGATACTGCCATGGGTCTGTGTTGTCATTATATAATGCGTCAAAATACGATTCTGAATAAGCAGGTGATTGGCACTTAGTAGCAGAATTATCGTCTAAGACAGTTTTAGCATAATCTAAACTGTCGACTAAGTTATCGGCATTCATTAATGGCTTAGGTTCAGAGGTGTGATTCATATAAATAAACCTCCCAAGGTTGGCTGATTCTAGCGATCGTTTGCGCGGATAAAATAGGCGGATTGCCCGTGCTGTCATCAGCAGTGATTTGACTTTCAAAGCAGGCAATGGCCTCTATTTTACGCTGTAGCTGCTCAGTGGTTAAGTCAACTCTCATGGCACAGTGCCAAGGAATACGGCTATCCGCAGGTTTTGCCCAATGCCATGCCCAAATCAACACTTGATAACAGACTAAATGATGCTGCTTGGCAAATGAGACCACCACTTGTCCAGTTGCTTCATGGTCAGGATGCCCGTCGTGCATAAAAGGCGTTATTAAAATATCGTTAGGTTGAATAATGGTGGATAGTTTCTGGTGAAACTGATCTTGTTGGGCAAAGACATTGCCATCTGTTAAGTCTAAAGCAATAGTCATAACTTGATGGGCCACACTCAATACTTCTAGCGCTCTAATACTTTCTTGTGGACGGATGATATTAAGCTTTTCTTGAGAATAAACGTGCGAGTTTGGATGACTTTGTGTGCCATTAGTCACGTGAATAAGAACGATAGGATTGCCATTCGCCGCCAGTTGTTGCAACAGACCGCCACAGCCTAGCACTTCATCATCAGGATGCGGGGCGAAGATACAGACACGCTGATGCGGGGCAAAGCTTTTTGCAATATCAAATCGAGGCATGTCTTGCAGGCCTGACCAGTTTTTCCAGGCATCTTGACTGGTGCCATCACCTTCAATAACACGGTCACCTACAATCGGATGGTTGCCTTCAGGAAAAGCAACATGGGTAGCAGCATTATCTTTGGTGGCAGGTTCTACAGCCTTATTAGATATTACAGTTGCCATATATTGTCCTGCCCATCAGTTAAGTCATTGGCTAAAATACCAGTTAATTCGCCGATTTTCTGTAAGTCAAAAGCGCCATGACTTTGGCGGGTAAACACGGGCAAATCTGTTGACAATCTTGCAAAATGGGCATTGCGACAAAATGGTGCTGCTCCCAATGCCTGCCCGACAACCTCCATTACTTGGCGAGCAACTTTCTCAACTTGTAATCTTAGCTGGCGTATGGCAAGTTCATGACTCAGCTGTGGCTGGCTATCTATTAAATCAGCAACATAATAAAAATACTGCTGAGTGACTGCCAATGCCGTACTAATTTGACCCAAATACATGGCTTTATAATTGTTTGGTTTCTGCTCATAGGCACTGATTAAGTAGTCTGCTAGGTAAGCGCTTGCCCCGTACCAGCAAGCAGCAACACCTGCCGCTCCATGCCAAAATCCCACACGTTCTAGATAAGCATTGGCTGTCCCAACTTGACAGGCTGTCACCTTACAAAACTGTAAAGTTGCTGTATCAGTGCCTTGCATCCCTATCGCCCGCCATCCCTCGTTATCAATCTCAATGCCAGTTTGCTGCATATCTACAATAAGTAATTGCGATTGACCGTTCTTATCACGATAGGTCATTAGCGCGCGATCAACAATGTTAGCGCCAGAACACCACTCTTTTGTACCGCTGATTTTACCCTGCTGATAATGAATAGGATCGGAATGACCCTCTGCTGCCCAAACAGCCCACAACCCTTGATCAGCTTTAGCATAGCCCACCTCAT
Organism: Psychrobacter sp. DD43; assembly: GCF_904846555.1. Classification (NCBI taxonomy): domain Bacteria; kingdom Pseudomonadati; phylum Pseudomonadota; class Gammaproteobacteria; order Moraxellales; family Moraxellaceae; genus Psychrobacter; species Psychrobacter sp. DD43. The sequence continues at coordinate 194,453 of NZ_CAJHBE010000004.1, read as the reverse complement.
GTAAAATACTTAGCGCATCCAAGTGCGACTCAAACCATTTTGCAATCGTTAAATCAACACCTGCTACATAAGCCAAAATTTGCCAACGGATCAATGTACTTGATATTCCACCATTTACATTGGTAGCACCACTTGCCGGATGCGGGACTTTCTCGCTATAGGTGATTAAGGCTTTTAGAATGTCATGACGTAATGCATCAGTTAAGCCAAGCGTCCTAATGGTTTGATTATCAGTACGTATGATATTGTCTATACTGGCTTTAATCTCTGACAATAAAGGATTTGTTGCATCTAACGGTAGCATAAGGGTCTCCTAATCGTTCTTATGAGTCAGACATTTGGACTGTGGCAGGTTTCAAAATATCTGTTTGTCGCCTTTTAACATCATACAGATCATCTAAAAAACTCTGCTGCCAAGCTTGCAAGTTATCTTTTTGCAGTCCTTGCAGTAGCGATTGATAGCGTGACTGCCGCTCACCTAATGGCATTGTCAAAGCAATCCCTAAACCGTCTGTCATACTTTTTGGTTGATGTGGGTCGATAATGACTGCGGCTTGCATTTGCGCCGCTGCCCCAGCGTAACGTGAGAGCAATAGCACGCCAGGATTATCAGGATTTTGAGCGGCAATATACTCTTTGGCAACCAGATTCATACCATCTTTAAGCGAATTGACCCAGCCGATATCACTCTGCCAAAACATCGTCATTAGTGTCTCGTGGCTTATTACGCTTTCGTCATAGTTGATAGCTTGCCAAGTATCTGTAGAAGCATCTTTTGTATATTTACTAGGCAAAAACTGCTGATTAATATCATTAACAGCAGTTTTAACATCATGATGAAGTTGTTGATAAGCAGGCACATCTAAGCGACTAGGACAGGCGATTTGTAATAATTTCAGTTGATTCTGATAAGACGGATTTTGATGTAAAAAATTGTGATATGCCGAAAAACGCCTTAACAAACCTTTTGAGTAATCAATTCTATCTACTGCAATAATCTGCTGGGCGTTAGACTTTATGCTTTTTTTGTTCTGATGGGCTTTGACGTATTGTACTGAGCAATGCGAAGACAAGTGACTGACCTGTTGTTGGATTCTCTCCACATTCACACCGATTGGATAAGCCTTAACCACTAAAGAATGCTGGGATTTTAAATCTAAATTGAGCAGTAACTGCACATCAGATGATTTATATAGACTAGCAGCATGTTTGTCGTGTAAAACATTTATTGGTGAGAGCTCTGAAGAACATACTGCTAAAATCTTATCTGTTAAATAATATCTGCAAACCGCAAGACAGTTGGCTCTACCTTGATGAGTTTGTGTACCAATTACGTCATAATGAGCAAGCTGCCTAATGAGCTCATCGCTTTTATCAAGCGATTGCCAAAATGGCAATGAGACAAATGGGATGTGTAAAAAAAATCCGATACGATTGTGAATACCCAACTGCCTACAATGATATGCCACACTTAAAAAGTGATAATCATGAACCCAAATCACATCATCAGGCTTAATAATCTTCTTTAATTGCTTAGCAAAAAGACGGTTTACCTCTTGATAGCCTGCGTAATCCTCTGGTGTTTCATGAATTAAATCAGGTCGCTCGTGCAATAATGGCCACAATACATTATTGGCAAATCCACAGTAAAACTGCTGATATTGCTTAGTCGTAAAAGCAGTGGTCATATAAGTAATAGAGGTCTTACCCTGTGATATATCTATGCCTGATAAGACGGCTTGTTTGGTAATACTAAATTCATTAGAGAAATCATCATCAAATCTATTAACGATTTCACCATTCCAGCCCATCCAAACGACTGATTTTTCCATCAATACGTCTTGCAGTGCTATCGCCAGTCCGCCTGCCATTGGATTTTTATCAGGCATTTTAACCCGATTAGACAAGACGATTAAGCGGCTCATATCACGTGCCTCACTGTTTCTTTTGCTAGCATTGAATGCTCTTGGCAAAAGCCTAAAAAGCTATTCAGTAACATGGTGACCTCATGAGTATTACGTACATAGTAATTGGCATGCGTAGCCTCACTACCAACCTTAATCCCCATTCCTTTTAATGGCTGTGGTTGACTGACTATTATTTGATTTTCACCTTGTACAGCGATAAACCCTGCTTCATCCGTAATATCATCACCGATAAAAATAGGTAAAATACTATTACTACTCTGCATTCTTTTTAATAAAGTCAGAATTGCGCTACCTTTATCCACTCCTTTTGGCACTACCTCCCAAACACATTTACCGGATTTCAATGTCCAGTTAGCATGAGTTTTTAAGGCTTTTACCATGATGGTATAAGCCGCATCAGCCAAAACAGGGTTCTTTCGGAAATGGAGGGCGACAGAATAGGGTTTATCTTCTACGGTGAAGTCATCAAAGGGAATGCAAGATTGGATAATAGACTTTCTTATTACAGCAAGTTCCATGATGTCAACAGATACAACATGTGTCTCATTATGATCACTGATATCATCAAACGCTATTTCTAGTCCATGCGTTGCGGCAATCGGTAATGTTAAAGGAGACAGCATTTGCCTTGCTTCAGCCAAACTGCGTCCTGTTACGACAGCAAGTTTTACACCATGGCTTTGTATTTTTTGTAGAAGAATCAAGGTTGATGTTGGGATAACGCTGTCTTTTGGATTCAGTGTGAAATCAGCTAACGTACCATCTATATCTAGAAACAAATAATAATTTTGCTGAGGGCATAAATAGTCAGCAAAGTTTTTTGGTAGAATATAGATAGGTCGCCTATTTATGCTGGGATTTCTTCCTGAAGTCACGTTTATTCCCTTTTAATATGAGAACATTTTTCGCTCTAACACCACCTAAGTTTGAAATAATTTAGCTGCTAAAAGTTACTGGCGTTTTAAATATGGATTTATAGGAAGGCCACTATTAAGCAACTAAATCTAATAAGAAGTGTGCCATAGCTCCAGTAAAAATCTAGTGACCAGAGTGTGCTGTTTGACGTGAGTTCTGTAACTCATTAAACACGGTTGCCATTTATAGCAGGTCGCTATACATTGTATGTAATTCAATGGCGCTTAGCTTTTCGCGTAGTGCGCTCATTTGTAACTTTCAGCTTTTGTAATAGGCTACTTTCTCTTTATCCTCTAAGCTGTTTTGATAAGTAAAATCTTCCAATAGCATTAAACAATTTGTAATTAACTTGAGATTATTTAATGATAGATCCTCATACTTACCCAAAGCATGCAACTTGATTTTTGAGCGTAATTCGAATAATCCCAAACTACAGCCCCATATTTTTTAATCAGTTCGTCCCTTGATTCTACGCTACTCTTATCATTTTCTTTCATCGCAACCCTCAAACTATATGCTCCTGTGCTTATAACTACCCATTTTTTATAAATGACTAAACATCAAGCCAATGCTGTTGTCTGGCATAAAAAAGCTGTTTGGGCGTATCGATATCATAGCTAAGTTGATGGTTTATGACCGTACTTAACTGATTGGGCGGTAAGGCTCTAATCAAATAGCGCAAACCTTTATCCCCTATCAGTGCTGGTTGCCACTGTTTGAGACGCTCAACATTAATGACTATCGGAAGACCGGTGATATTATTTTTACTTGTATCAGTAGAATACGCTTTATCTACACATTGATAACGACTAGCGACCACTGTGCTTTTGAACGCTAATAATTTTTTCAAATGCTCACTATCTAATAATACTTGATCTACCCCCATGATTAACACTCGATTAATCAACGAGACTTTCAAGTTAGTCAGAGCTTCAATACCAAGAGACAAGCTATGCGCCATACCCGTTTTAGGTATTAAATTAATCACGGTATAGATTATTGGATTTTGACGGACCAACCCATTAATCGCATTGGTGATTGCTGGTTGATCTTGAGGAATGATAACAATAACGGCAAGAGGCTTTGTGGCTAATGCTATTTTAGTCATATAACAGATGAGAGGTTCGCAATGCTTGCTGAGCAGTTGCTTAGATTGACCAAGACGCTCGCTCAGACCACTTGCCAAGATAATAACAGCGTGGTCTTTTTCATCATTTTCTGTACTGCTGGGCAATGGATTTTTGGTTGGTAAAATAGAATGATTAGTATCAACATCGCTAGTCATGGGCGTAATCATTTTTATAATTATTGAAGACTGATTGCTCTGAGGTTTGAATAGTATATTGGCTATTTGGCAGTAATGCTTGCGGCGCGTGTCCATGAATCACCGCGCTCATTTGTGCCATGATACTGAGTGCCAATGCTTCAGGTCCATCCCCACCCAACTTATAACCAATAGGATAATGCAGTTTACGAATACCATCCGCTAAAATATGTGGGTTAGCACTTGTCTCACTAATTTCTTTGATTAAACGCTCAGTACGATAGCGAGGTCCCAGTTGTCCAAGATAACGATATTGAGCAGAATGCTCTAGTAGTACGGCTAGTCGGGCGCGGTCTTGGGCCAGACTATGAGACATCACAGCAACGGCGGCGCCAGCACTGAGATTGAGCAATGTTTCACTATCATCCAAAGCCACGCACAGTACTGAGTCTGCTTGGCTAAAGCGCAGACGTGTTGCATATTGGGGTCGACTGTCTATGACGGTGACATACCAATCTTGTAGCTTTGCCATTGTCACCAGCGGTAGAACATCGTTACCTGCCCCGCAAATCACTAATCGTGTCTGTGGGTAAATCTGCTGCAATAACCACTCACTCTCATGTTGCCGATCACCTGTGGCTTGTAGCTCTAGGTCGCTCGTTAACTTAATGTATTCAGCATTTTTTTTATGAAACTTATGCTTTGATAGTTTTTGAATGGCATTTAACAACATATCATCTATAAACGTATTCGAATCGCTTATCATGTTGCGGTTCAAATATAAATCGGTCAGACTTCCTGTCTTTAAATACGTATCTAAATAAATGCGGCTACCAAATTGCATCCCCATTCCTTTAATCTTTGCACTATCCAACCTAATAAGCGTAGCAATGGTTGCTGGCTGTTGAGTATGACGAACCTGACGGATGAGATCAAGTAATGATATCGCTGTCGATAAACGCTCAAATAAGACATGTATTCGTCCATTACAACCCAAGCCAAAATTGAGCTCGCCGTATAAAAAATCGTCTTCAGACATATCTGCATCTTTAATGCTAGCACTATCATCGTCTACAATAGACAAATCAGAGTCACCATTTTTATGATATCCAATATCATCACCTGTCTGGTAAACTTGTATATTCGCACCGTTTCGAGTCAGCCAAAAGGCACGTTTGATAATATGCGGCTCAAGGCAGCCGCCGCTAATCATCCCAACCGAACGTCCATCGGCGCAGATAAGCATCATCGCACCCGGCTGACGGTACGCCGAGCCTTCTGTACGAACCACGGTGGCTAATACAGCATCGATGTTTTGTTGTGTTGCTTGCTCAGCAAGGTCAAGGATATCAGCAGCTTGATTCATAACGTTCCTTATAGACTTATCAATAAGCTTAGAGAATAAGCTAAAAAAACCCGCTGTTTAATCGGATTTTTTTAAGCAAAACAGTATTTGATAAGAATCAATCTGGCAGTTGGTCAATAAGCTTATCTAGAGTAATGGGGAAGTCTCGAACCCGGATACCGACCGCATTATAGATAGCATTTGCAATCGCTGCTGCAGCGCCTGAAATTGCTGTTTCGCCAATCCCTTTGATATGCATTGGGTTGGTATAACGATCATCTTCTTCTAGCAAAATAACATCCAGTTGCGGTACGTCAGCATTAACAGGAATATGGTATTCAGAGAGGTCATGATTACACAAGCGCCCGTCATGTTTATCATGGATAACCTCTTCCATCAAAGCTGAACCTATACCAAAAACCATACCACCATAACACTGTGAAGTAGCGGTTTTTTGATTGAGGATACGCCCTGAGGCAAATACGCCCGTCATACGCTTGACTCGAATCTCACCCGTCACTCGGTGCACAGCGACTTCTGCAAAATTGGCACCGAATGAAGATTGGCGATGGGTTTTTTCATTTTTACCCGGTTTAATCTTGCCTTTAGCACTTAACTTTTGGTCGTCATATTGCGCGATAATATCGGCTAGTGAATAACTATTATGGCCACTAAAATCATATCTACTTTGTTTAGCCTCCTGCTTCTCCGGCAAGCGTTCCAATACAGATTCAGGGAGAGGCACGCTCGTTTTTTCTGCTAACTTCTCTACAAGTTCAGTGGCGACATCCTTACCAGATTCAATGATAGTCTCTGTTACTGTAACTTCATGCTCTCCTATTTCGCTGATCTGACCGTCATTTAGCTGGATAGTGTCGGAGTATAGTCCAACTTTGTCTGCCAGCATTTCACGCAATTGCTGACACGCCAGATAAATACTGCTACCTGAGCTTGCCGCACCCATGCTACCGCCTGAACCAACGGCTGGCGGCATACTAGTATCGCCAAGTTTCATCTCAATATGGTCAACCGGTAGACCAAGTAGATCAGCAGCAATTTGGGTAAATACGGTATAAGAGCCCGTACCAATATCGGTCATATCTGTTTCAATAATGGCTTTAATCCCAAGCATTTTTGAGTCATCGATTTGTAGGGTTGCTCTTGCTTCAGAAAGCTTTAACTGATTACCACGGGCAGCGGCAGCCATACCGATACCCAACCACCAGTCTCCTTCTAAGCACTTGGCGGGCATCTTATTGCGTTTCTCCCAACCAAACTGCTCAGCCCCTTTTTCCATACAGGCGATCAGCTGCCGAGTTGAAAAAGGTATTTCTTTACTAGGATCCTGATGAGGCTCATTACGGCGGCGTAGCTCTATAGGATCCATATCTAATTGAATGGCCAACTCGTCCATTGCACATTCAACAGCAATTAACCCCACCGCTTCCCCAGGGGCGCGCATTGAACCTGATAATACTTTATTGACATCAACCATCTGATAGTCGACCTGACGATTTTCACCACGGTATAGATAGTGAGTAGACAGCGCTGCAGGCTCAAAGAAGCTCTCACCGGGTAAGTTACTAGTGATGGTATTATGGATAAAAGTATTAATAATACCGTTTTTATTACAGCCGATGCCAATCCGTTGACGCGTATCTGAGCGCCTTATGGTGGTTTCCATGACTTGCGGGCGAGTCATCACAATCAATACCGGACGCTTAAGCTCTTTTGCAGAAATGGCCGCGGCAATCGATTCAGGTGCAATACCAAGTTTACTGCCAAAACCGCCACCAACGTAATGAGCAATCAGTTGCACATTATCTGGATCCAAATTTAAGGCATCCGCCACTTGTTGTTTGCAAGAGGACAACATCTGATTGGCCGTATACAAGACTAACTTTTCATCCTCCCAATAAGCCAATGTAGCATGTGGCTCCATGGGCGAACTACTCTGGCTTGGCGTATGATAAATCTGATCAAACGAAACCTCAGACTCTTTAAGTCCTTGCTCTGGGTAGCCCTGCTTATAATTCTTGTCCGAGCCTTTTTTTTCATCAACCGAATGCGCATTTCCCAATGCTGAGCTGAAATCTATCACAGCATTTGCTGTTTCATCTTCATAAGTCACCTTGAGGGCTTTTGCGCCTTCAGTAGCCGCTTCAAAGGTTTCAGCGATTACGGCAGCTATGGGCTGACCATGGTAAAAAATCTCAACGACGCCTTGAGTGGGTGCTTTTTTCTCCCCGCCTTGCTGAGCGTTACGCAAAAAATGCTCGGGATCAGTAACCACTTTAATAATACCTGGAATCGCCTCCACTGCATGGCTATCGATGTGCTTCACCTTGCCTTTAGCAATGGTCGCACCAACTAAGACGCCGTAAACCTGTCCTTCAATATAAAATTCTGCGCTATAAGTCGCTTGTCCACTGACTTTCAAGGAACCGTCTACACGGTTGATAGGTTTACCAACCAATTGACTGGCAGTTTTATCAAAAAGAGTATCAACTGGGTTATCCATGGTCAGTTTTTTTGTGGGTTCTGATGGCAGTACTGCGTCCAATAGTGACATGATTATGCTCCCTTACCCGTTAGTGCGCGCTCAATAACTTGCTTTAACAAGCGACGCGTCAGCGGTATCTTAAAGTCGTTCTGACCATTACCCTTGGCATCTTTTAATAGTAAATCTGCCGCTTGCGAAATAATGTCGACATTACCGTCTGTACCTATGAGTAATGCTTCAACCGCTTCATTACGCCAAGGTTTAGTGCCGATACCACCAAATGCCAAACGTACCGTTTCTAATTTTTTTTGATTATTAATATTGATTACTGCCGCGCATGACACTAAAGCAAAGGCGTAAGAGGCGCGATCACGAACTTTGTCATAAGTGTGCATGCCTTTCACTGGAGCTGGGAGAACAATATGAGTAATCAGCTCCCCTGTCTCTAAGACAGTTTCGATATTTGGCGTGTCTTTTGGCAAGCAATAGAAGTCTTTAATCGGAATCTGGCGCGAGGTGCCGTCTGCTTTGAGCGTCTCAATAGTGGCATCGAGTAAGCGCATCGCTACCGCCATATCTGATGGGTGCTGAGCAATACAATCATCACTTGTTCCTAAGACAGCAAGCGGACGATTTTCACCTTTAATAGCGGGACAACCAGAACCAGGATTGCGTTTATTACAAGGACTATCGGGCTGATAAAAGTAGTAACAACGGGTGCGTTGTAATAGGTTGCCGCCTGTAGTGGCTCTGTTGCGCAATTGACCTGTCGCTCCGGCTAAAATTGCTCGAGAGAGTACAGGATAGTTTGCAATCACAGTGGGATACGCCGCTAAATCACTGTTCGTCACCAGCGTGCCGATGCGTAATCCACCATCAGCGGTAGTCTCTATTTGTTGCAGCTCCAAGCGCGTAATATCAACCAATTTTTGAGGAGTCTCAATCTCAATCTTCATTAAATCTAGTAAATTGGTGCCACCGGCAATAAAAGATGCATCCTCAGGCGTGGCAAACATCACGGCTTGTTGCGGTTCAAGGGCACGGATATATTCAAAGCGTTTCATGAACGTTCTCCCTTAGCACTGGCAGCATTGGGAACATTAGCAGTTTGCTTTACCATTGAATGACCGCCAATTTGTGCCTCGCTAGGCGGCGGCGACCAAATACCACTAATAGCTACATCAGCTGGGCTATTATTAGGCGCATCGTCGGTCACTGAAGAAGAGTTTGATACTTGCTTTTCAAGTACCTGTGAGATGGCTCTGATAATATTAGGATAGGCTGAACAGCGACAGATATTGCCACTCATGCGCTCAGCAATTTCTTGTACTAGCAGTCCATTAGGATTTTGCAGATCAGTAGTCACATGACTTGGCCACTGTTGTTTGATTTCCTCTATCAATGCCGTTGCAGAACAAATTTGTCCCGGCGTGCAATAGCCACATTGAAAGGCATCATGGTCTTTAAAAGCCTGTTGCAATTCTGATAGCGATTCAGGTAGTCCGATACCTTCAATGGTGGTAATCTCATCACCATCGTGCATGACCGCTAATGTCAAACAAGAATTGATTCGTCGCCCATTAATAATCATAGTACAAGCGCCGCATTGCCCATGATCACAGCCTTTTTTTGGTCCTGTGATATGTAGATGGTGACGACATACATCCAGCAATGTCGTTCGCGGGTCAAGATTATCAAAATCATAATCCTGCTGATTAATCGTTAACATTAAATTAGACATGCTGGCTTCTCGCTGGCAAAGGATAATAAAATATTAGATTAGGTCTTGTAACTAGTCTATAGATTAAATGTTAACTGTTAACTACATTCAGTTATTGCTGTTGTGTTTTTCGGGACCATGAGATTTTGGTAATTTGAACTACGAACCCATAATGGGCGCAGTTCGATTAATTTCCGACTGCGCTACTTGTTCAGGTGATCCTTGCGCTACAATTTTTCCACCTTCATCACCAGCGCCCTGACTGATATCAATAATCCACTCGCTACTTATGGCAACCTGCATATCGTGCTCAACCATAATAACCGTACTGCCAGTGTCAACAAGAACATTACAATCACCTAGTTAGCTTTATCAGTACCAGTCAAAATACAAGAATGTCGTATCTCTAAAGAAGATTGGAGCAGTTAGTAACAGTCGTAACCTTTCGTCAAGTTTCATAAAGCTACGCAACGTCATAATCCTTTATCATTTCCTTTGTCGACAGAGTAAGGCTTCATCAAGACATTTTGTTTGATGGTAAGTCTTGCTTCTTAATCAATAATTCATGTTTGAATACGAATTTGGAAGGAAATGATAATGAAAAACACAATGATAAGCGCTATTGTAGCTGCTACCGTTTGTTTTGCTATGATTGGTCAAGCAAGTGCTGCACCCGCGCCGCATGTTGCAAAACATCATGTTACCCATACAAAGCAACATAAAGCTCCTCAGACAGTAATGGTTAAAAAAGTTGCACATAAGAAGGTTGCACATAAGAGAGTTGTGGCTCAACACCATAAACCTGCACCTAAAGTCGTATATGTTCAGAACCGTCGTTAATTAGCATACATTTAATGGTATTATTTGATGAAAAAATAGCTCCTAGTTAGGAGCTATTTTTTATTGTGTTATAGGTTGTAATTTCATCTATGGTCGTTTGAGCAGCAACGCGTGCTTGCTCTATAACCTATATACCTCCTGCCCCTTTACTTGATGCCTCACTGTTTTCGACCAATATTGCTGCAGCGCTTTTTTTCAGAGTTGCCCACTGCCCATCATCAACATAAATACCTTCTTTCCATGCCCTTTGATGGGTTGCATACAACTCATCTGTTGATACTTTACGATCAAAGTACTGAATATCCTGTTCAATATCAAAGTTGGTTGTTGATAGCTCAATGACCATGTCATTGGTATTATAATTTGCCTGCGCTTCATTAAAAAAATATAGATCAGGATAAACAAATCTTTTATCTAAAGTAAATATCGTATGCTTGGGTGCGCTACCATTGTCCCACTTCGCCAAACAAGCAATGCCTTTTGCCGCCAGTTTTGCAAGCTCACTATAAGCCAGCCAGCGGTTATGACAATTTTGCAAATACACTTTAAAATGATTTCGACTGCCCATCTTTTCAATCACATAATCCATCACTGCCGGTAAATGACAGACCAGACTGCTCCCATGCAAGTCTAATCTGACTTCACCCTCGCCTTGATAGATGATATCAATCGCAACATCACGTTCAGACAAAATAAAAGGACTGGCATTATTGAAATGCAAAATACCATTTAGACCAGCCATCTGTAGCTCAGCTACCATGGAAGCAATAAGGTCAGCTTCGCCTACTTCACGTTGCATGCCCAAAAAAGCTTTATTCACCATGGTCACTATTTCGTTATGCGATACGATCATGGGTTAGCCCTCTTTTCGGTACAGATAAATTTGGTAACAAAGGAAATAGCCACTCATTGCTGTGTACTTCAGCAAACAAAGGCGCACCTTGGAATAGCGTAACACGCACCCAGCGATCTGATCTTGGATCGAACTTAGTCGCGCCAAACATAGACAATTTACAGCGTAACAAATGCATTGGTAATGCCGTTTTTTGCAGCACATTAATCTGAATATCGCCCATCTTTTTATGCCCCATTGTCCAGACGCGTCGAGCAATAGAACGATACTTTGGTTGCTTTAAGATAAATTCTGATAACAATTGCTGTGGATCCGCTTGTTGTAATGCCAGATATAAAGTGTTCGCCTGCCTACCAATATCTAACAGGAATTCCTTATCATCGCCACGCTCTTGTCCACGCACACCCATTCTTGGCTCTTCTTTATCTTCTGAGCGATACCAGAACCAATAGACATTATCTTCTGCCTCAAAATCAATACTTATCGCCCATTGATAACGCGCTTCTAATACGTCAATCAAATCTTGTACGACTTTGCCACCGGGCAGCGACATGGTTTCATCAGCATTGGCTTGCCCTGCAAACGCATCAACAAGCTCAGGATACAGCTCCATCAGACAAGAGGTAATGACCTCTTGGCTCTCAAAACTAAGGTACGCCTGACGCTGTAAAAAATCAGCCCACGTAACACATCCTTCAATCTCGCTCATAAAGTTATTTTGTAGCTTATTCAGCTCATCAACGACGGTACTATTCAGTAGAATTTGCGGCTCATTGATAGTGACCACTTCAGAGAAATGCTGGATAGCGCGCTTCATTAAATGTGAAAGCTGCTGGATTTTACTATTGGTATTGTTATTGTTATTGTTATTGTTATTGTTATTGTTATTGTTGTTGTTGTTATTGTCATCTTCAATATCACAGACCAACACTGCTTGTAGCGCGCCTTCACGCGCACTCAGCCATTGATCAACGACACAAGGATGGTTAATAAGATAAGGTGCCATTCCAAGACCAGTCGCATTACCTATGCCCAGATACTGCTTAATCTCCGGATGCAAGCTGACTGCTTTAGCACCACCCTTTTTCTGAGCCAAATAATCGACCCAGTCAAGGCTAAACTCTCGAATGAGATACACGGCACACATCTGGGCGCGAAAAGATTGATTAAAATCCTCGCTGTGATCTAGTGGTTTAAAGTCATAAATACCAAATTTGCCATTGCCATAAACTGCCGTGGTACGCAGTATATAACCTACTTGCGCAAGTACGTCCAAATCAGGCTGCTGACCTTCAGCAAGTGAGCTGACAATATGATCAAAGACCCGTACGCTTTTGTTGGCACGTGCCAGCACCATCACCATGTTAGAGTTACGACCCGCTTCTTGTAATGGCACATTGGCTTTTAGGTTTGCCAGCAGCTCGTCCCCTATTTCCCCGTAAACCAGGGCAAATGTAACATCCCATTTTTGCGCAATGACGCGATCATTACGTTCTTCATCAGCAATCTGATTGCAAAACACCACCAGATGATAAACGTGCTCAGGGGTTTGCAAACGATAGATGACCTGTCCATAGCCGTCGTTATCTAAATCCCACAGATGCTTGCTTAATGTCCAATGCTCTTTGTCGATTTTGCGCAATAACGTACGGACGAAGCTAATACGCGTTTGGTGCATAGCGCCGAGTCGTTCAGAATGCATCACCACCTCGGGTGTACGGAAGCTGACTGCATCTAGCTTATCGTTGTTTGGCAAAGTATGTTCCATATAACTATCACCTTCAATAATGTGTTGAACCAACCACCTTTTAATACTGTAGATTTGCGGTTTTTATGAGCAAATAAACTATCAGCGATAACAAAGCGCTACCTAATCAACTTCTTTACCAATACTTTTTTCGACAAGTTGCTCTTCGATAAGCTGATGGGCAGTCTCCACCCTATTAGGGCGATAAAGATCTTGATCTCTTGCCATCTGCTTGGCAATTTTTGGTCCATTCCACAATGATGGCAGCAAAACAAAGGAGACAGGCACCGCCGTAATAACAATAAAGGATTGTAACGCCGTCACCCCGCCTGCACCAAGTGAGATAAGAACAATCGCCGTGACCCCCATCATGATGCCCCAAAAGGTACGAATGATAGCATTTGGCTCTCTCTCACCACTGATAACGACACTGATGGTATAGGTCATCGAATCACCAGTAGTAACAATGAAAACCATGGTTAGAATGATAAACAATAAGGAGGTTATCAAAGGAAATGGCAGCTGCTGAGTAATGGCAAGCAGTGCACCTGGAAGATTAAAGCCTTCAAATGCTGTACTCACACTACCAGGATTGGCAATCTCAAACGCAAGACCTGAACCGCCGATGACTGTGAACCAAAAGCAGGTAACCAATGGCGCCAAAATGCACACGGTCGTAATCAATTCACGAATCGTGCGACCGCGTGAGATACGAGCGATAAATATCGCCATCATCGGGCTATAACCCAAAAACCAACCCCAAAAGAAAACCGTCCAACCACCAAGCCAAGCTTCATCACCGCGATAGGTTGCCATCGGGATAAAGTTTTGCACCATGGTACCAACACCTTGAATATACCCATTAACAATAAATTTGGTAGGACCAAACATCAAAATAAAGACCATCAGACCAAAGGCCAATATGACATTAAAGCGACTGAGCAGCTGCATACCTCGAGCAAGACCACTAATGGCTGAGAGCGTATAAAGTGCAATAGCAAAGATGATAATGATAAGTTGGGTAGTAAAGGTATCAGGAATACCAAACAGCGTATTCAACGCATAGCTGGTTTGTAATCCCAAAAATCCAATAGGACCGATCGTACCGGCAGCAACCGCGACAATACAGCAAGCGTCGATAATTGCACCCGTTTGACCTGTCAGCACGCGTTCACCAAACATAGGATATAAAAGTGTACGCGGTTTAAGCGGTAAGCCTTTATCATAATGTAGATGCATCACTACAATAGCAGTCAAGCTACCGACAATTGACCAAGCTAGAAATCCCCAATGCATAAAGGATTGAGATAGCGCATTGAAAGCGCGTTGTTGGATATCAGCGGTTTCAGCATAAACAGGCGGTGCGCTAACGAAATGAGCGATAGGTTCAGCGGCTGCCCAAAAGACGCCGCCGCCAGCGAGCAGCGTACAGAATAAAATCGCCATCCATTTAAAACCGTCCATCTCAGGCTTCGCTAGATTACCTAAAATGACGCGTCCTGTGCGACCTGCGCCGACTGCTAGTGCAATCACAAAGGTCGCTAACAATAATATTTGCCAAAAAGGACCAAAGACCGTTGCCGACCAAGAAAATCCGATATTGATTAATTTTGCCAAGCGCTCTTCAGCAAAGATGGCCATAAGAACAAACACAATGATAAAGCCGCCACTGTACCAAAATGCTGGGTTTTTTAGCCCTAAAGTATCTGATGGAGTCTCTACATGCATTAAATTATCCGCTATCTTATCGGTTTTGTGAGAGCGTCCTTGCTCATGTTGCTTACTGTTAAATCCTTTTAAATCAGCCATGATGTAATTCCATATGATAATGTTGCGTCATTTAAATTGGCGTTTTATCTAAACCGTCTTACCCATCTATACTTTAATGCTTGTGACTTTCATGCTCGTGAATTTGAGTTTAGCCAGCATTTTAGAAAGCTACATCTGTGCCTAGCATTTATACTAAAGGCTTAATGCCACTCTCAAGAAAATTAAACCAGTTTTGTCCGATGATTTTTCCAGCATCAGCATCATTAAAACCATGTTTGAGCAGACCGTTATAAATATTTTCCATTCCGTCCTTGCCTGCAAACCATGGCAAAGTATCCGGCCAACCTGAATTGTTAGCATTACCTTCGCCATAATCCATTGCCTTTGACCAGCGTCCATTGCGCATCCATTCAAGTACCGCTTGTGGTTGGTTCAGGCACAAATCACTACCAATTGCTAAATGCTCAACCCCATATTTATCAGCACAATCAGCAACCATGCTACAAAAATCATTGAGCGTACAATCACTACCATTCGGCAAATGAAACGGATATAAGCTAAAACCCAACAGCCCGCCCGCTTTGGTTAACGCACTAATAACGGTATCAGATTTATTACGCAGCGCATCGTGTGCAGCCGTTGGATTGGCATGACTGATACATATCGGGCGCGTAGAATGCTCAATCGCTTCAAGCGTTGAACGCTCTGCGCTATGCGACATATCGATAATCATCCCAACTCGATTCATCTCTGCTATCGCCTGCTGACCAAAGCGCGTAATGCCACTGTCATTCTTCTCATAACAACCGGTTGCTAGTAGGCTTTGGTTGTTATACGTCAGCTGCATGATCAGTAGTCCTAAGCGGCGCATCACGCTGATAAGCCCAATTTCATCATCAATCGGTGAACAATTTTGCGCGCCAAAAAGGATACCGACTTTACCTTGCTGCTTTGCCATCTCAATATCAGTAACTGAATACACTGGTAAGATAAGATCTGAGTTTTGCTCAAAGCGTGCATGCCATTCTGCAAAGCGTGTCATTGTCTGCCGCGAATCCTCGTGATAAACCAAGGTAGCATGTACCGCATTGATACCGCTGGCTTGCAGCATTTTGAAATAGTTACGGTCCCAATGGCTATACTGTAAGCCGTCAATGACGATATGGTCTTGATACATGGTTAATTCCTTTTATACTTTTACGAATGCATTGTGGCAGGAGAATCTTTACCAGCCACACATCACTATTAGCACCTGTCATTAACTGACTATTAATAAGCCTTTTGATAAGCCGTTTTAACAATAGTATAAAACTCTTTAGCATACTGACCTTGTTCACGCGGGCCAAAGCTAGACTCTTTACGACCACCAAACGGTACATGATAGTCCGTACCAGCAGTGGCTAGATTGACCATGACGCAACCTGCTTGGACTTGCTCTTTAAACATCGCGCTATTACGCAAGCTTTGGGTAATGATACCGCCAGTTAGACCAAAGCGGGTATCGTTGGTCATCGCAATCGCCTCTTCCAAATTTTTGACGCGCATGACACAAGCGAGCGGCGCGAATACTTCTTCTTGATTGATATCCCAGCTGTTATCAGTCTCAGTAAACAAGGTAGGCGACATATAATAGCCATCATGCGGCATATCTAAACGCTCGCCACCAAAGGCTAAATTGGCACCGGCTTGCTTGGCCTTTTCAATCCAGTGTAGGTTGGATGCAAGTTGCTTATCATCAACCACAGGACCCATAAAGATACCGTCATCAAGCGCATGACCAACTTTTAGGGTTTTCATTTTTGCAATGACACCATCGACGAAAGCATCATGAATGCCATCCATGACGATCAAGCGTGAAGATGCCGTACATTTTTGTCCTGAACCGCCAAACGCACCAGCAACCGCTGCATCAATAGCGACTTGTAAATCAGCATCATCGGCGATAACTAAAGCATTCTTACTACCCATCTCCAGCTGGCAGCGCACAAAGTTAGGCGCGGTTGCCGCAGCCACTTTACGACCGGTTGGCACAGAACCTGTGAAGCTAACTGCATCGATATCTTTTGAATTAATGAGTGCATCACCAACTGATGAGCCTCCCCCCAATACCAAGTTAAACGTACCTTCAGGCAACCCTTGACGATGAATGATTTCAGCTAAAGCTACCGCACTGGCTGGTGTTAAATTGGCAGGCTTCCAAATGACGCTATTGCCGAATGCTAAGGCTGGGGCGATTTTCCATACAGCGGTTGCGGTTGGGAAGTTCCAAGGAGAGATAATGGCGACGACACCGACTGCCTCACGCGTTACTTCCACTTTAACCCCTGGACGTACTGAATCCGCAGTATCGCCCATTTGACGCAACACCTCAGCGGCATAATAATGGAAGAACTGACCGGCACGATAAATCTCGCCGCGACCCTCAAGAAATGGCTTGCCTTCTTCACGTGACAATAAAGTACCTAATTCATCGCAACGGGCAATCATCTCATCGCCAATCGCCTGCAGAATAGATTGCTTCTTCTCTAACGGCGTTGCCTCCCACTTTGGTTGGGCTTGACGGGCAGCAGCAATAGCATCCTTGACTTGATCGCTACTGGCTTGGGCGAACTCGCCGATAGTTTCGGTGATATCAGATGGGTTAATATTAGCAATGGTATCGCTACCCGCTTGCCACTCACCATTGATATAAAGGGATTGCTGCGGGTCTTGCTGTGATACTTTTTGTGTGTTTTGAGCTGACATAGTGGCGTCCTCAGTTTATTAAAATTCAAATGATTGAAAGAGTCGTATAAATATAGTGGAAAAACTATGGTACGGTCGCATAAACGACTAGCTCAACCAACATCTCTTCTCGTGCCAATCCAGATATGACCAAAGCCGCGCGATTTGGATAGGGTGCTGTAAAATATTCAGCATAGACTTGATTGACCGTTTTTAGATATTCACGATCAGTGACATAAATGAGTACCTGTAAGACTGAGTCCATGCCTACATTGGCACATTCTAAAGTATGCTTTAAATTATCAAGGGTTTGGCGGGTTTGGGCTTCGATACCACCTGCGACCACATCACCGTTTTCATCAATAGGAATTTGCGCGGTGTATAATGTGCCATTACTCGTGACTGCCCATTCAAGAGGTGCTTTTGAGGCATAAAGTGAAGTCTGAACCGCTTGTTTGGTTGAGGGAGTCGTCATATCGTCATATCCTTTGAATGAATGGTTTGGCAATTTCTGTGTTATTGGTTATCCTACGCAATAAATAATGACAAATCTAACTAATTAAATATTAAATATGATAGATTTAATCTATCGCTATAATAGATAGTATCTGATCAACGGCAGCAAGCACAAAGGCACTAACGATTATGAAACTACAACAGTTACGACATTTTTTGTTTGTGGTAGAAGAAGGGGGTTTTCGTGTGGCAGCTAACCGCGCTAATAGAACACAGGCCGCATTATCCGCCTCTATAAAAGAGCTGGAAAAAACACTGGATCAGCGTTTATTTGAAAGTGGCAATAAAGCAACACTGACGCCGTTTGGGGAAAGTTGCTTGCCAAAGATTCAGCAGTTCATTAGTGTTTACCAAGCGTTTGAAGAGGGCTTAAGAGCGACCGCAGCAGGCGATAAAGGGAAGATAAGAATTGCTAGCGTACCATCACTGGTGACTAAGCTACTACCTAGCGTATTGGTCGCCTATTCAAAGAAATATCCTGATATTGAAATTGTTTTGATAGATGATAACGCGGTTGGCGTTGCAAACCGGCTGCTCACGGGCGAGGTGGATTTGGCATTAGGTAATTGTACGAGTATCAATCAAACAGATATTGATTTTACCGCACTTATATCAGACCCTATCGGCGTGGTTTGTCTTAAAAGTAATACGCTGAATCATGAATCACGTCACTCTCAAGGGCTAAAATGGCAACAACTCATGGCAGAGCCTTTTATTTATAATGGTACCTGTCGACTACTTGAGAACACACCTGCAGAAGTGCTCAACCGCAAAGCTCGCTATACGGTAGAAAATATCACCTCACTGTTCTCATTGTTAAGAAACGATCTTGGCATTACTACCTTACCGAAACTCGCCTTTCCTTCTAATGAACCCGAGCTGGTTTGGATAAACTTACTTGACCCTTCTTTAAACAGACAAATCGGCATCTTTAAACTGGCTGACAAATCTATTTCCCCGCCCGCTCAAGCTTTTTATGAGCTATGTGTGACCTATGTTCAAGAGCACTATCTATTGTGATGCATCCAATAATAAAGCTACTGATTGCGGGATTGTTGTCTTAATTAGTGAGTAGTGACAGACTGAATGAGTCATCACAGACGAAGATTTATCATGAAAGTGACTTCTAAAGATAGAGTGAACTCATTGATACCAGCGATACGTTATAGCGCTAGTTGTAACTGCCCGAAGTGTGGCTGCAGCGCGGCATCTATTTGTGATAAATGTGATAGGTGGTCGAAATGCTGTGAGTGTGGTGAAAAGTAAATATCGCCATCACTTTTAAACCTTATAGTGCATAGCCATGTACAATATCGATGACACATAAAAAACAGCCTATAGAATCGATTCTGTAAGCTAATAAAATCAATACATATAAGATATTGTCGTATTATGATATTTGGTTGATCTATCTTGAACGATATAGGGTGTTGTCAGCAGTTCGAGTCTGCTTATGCCTACCAAATATTTAGAAAGCCCCAGTCTAACGACTGAGGCTTTTTTTATCGGTAAAATATGGAATGTACCGGAAAATCCTAGATTGATATCAATCAAAGCTCAGAATCTAACCCTTCCGTTCTGTAAAGCACTTTAACCACATGCCAGCCAAATTTGGTTTTCACTAAGTGTGGGGTGAGGAGTTCGCCGCTGAAGCAAATTTTATCAAACGGCGGTACCATATCGCCTTGCTTAAACTCACCTAAGCTGCCGCCTTTTTTAGCTGATGGGCAGGTTGAGTATTTCTTAGCCAACACATCAAACATGTTGCCTTTTTTAAGCTTGGCAAGGATATCTTCAGCTTGTTCTTTGTCTTTTACTAAAATGTGTAATGCGCTAGCTGTACGAGCCATAAGGTAAACCCTTCATAAAATATCGATTGTCGGGGCATTATATCATTACTTACCTTAGTTGCTAACCTTACTGGTCTGCGCTACTTCATCAAAAGTCATTATCTGCCTTTTAAGTGTCAGTACAATGCATCTAACAGACGCCCATAAACAGTTTAATCTGAGCTAAAAGCAATTGGCAGCTTATGTGCCCAGTGCTTATACAATCGATTTATCATTTGCTGCTAGCCATTGTAACTTAGTCAGCGGAAGACAATAAACTGGAGCTTGTGTAAGAATTTTAGTATTTATATTGCAGTATTTATATTGCTTAGTACCATAAAAAATTGCTTGGCTACCTAGAGTAACCAAGCAATTTTACATTTTATTATTGTTGTATTATTTTTTATAGTTATTGGCTTTTAATGACAAACGCTATTTAAACAACCGTAACATGCAAGCGCACATCAACATTGCCACGAGTGGCATTAGAGTATGGGCAAACTTGATGAGCGGTCTCGATTAGAGTTTGTGCTTGGGCTTCATCAATACCAGATACTTCGACAGACAGCTCTATATCTAAGTTATAGCTATTATCCGCTTTCATACCAATACCAACTTGAGCAGATGTTTTCGAAGCGGTTACCGGTAGTTTCATTTGTTGTGCAGTCATATTTAGCGCACTATCAAAACACGCAGCGTAACCCATCGCAAACAGCTGCTCTGGATTCACCCCCTCTTTATCTTTTTCTTGAAAGGATACCAAGTCAAAACCGAGCGAACCATCGTCAAGACCTGTATGTCCAGAACGACCACCAGTTGCTGTAGCACGAGTTTTATAAAATATTTTCATTATGCGTTCCTTATTTAGATTTATTGAATATGATTAAAATCAGACTTGATGCGTCGTGATGGGATTATTATAGATGCGCAACCAACAATCCGTTAGAACAGTCCTACGAAACTCTTGCCTAATTATCCAAAAATTTATATTATCAAGCAAACCTAAAAATAAGAAAAACATCATGCAGACAAAAACCATTGAACAATTACTTAGACTATTACCCAAAAATAAAACGATCGAATCTACTATTCCAAACTTATTTTTCTATTGCGCTGACAGGCCAAGTAAAACCGTCAGCTACATTCAAGAGCCTAGCATATGTATCGTCCTGCAAGGCGAGCGCGAGATTTACTTAGGAAAAGATTGCCAAAAATTTGACAATAGCAGCCTGATGTTTTGCCCTGTCGATATTCCTTTAAGTATGCACATTAAGCATGCTTCGTCAGACCATCCTGTCATCGTTTTATCAATGAAATTAAATCTTGTGATGATTCAAGAAGTACTCGCTAGAATACCGCCTCAACAACAAGTAAAAGAAGGTAATTTGGGAATAAAATGGCAATTAGATGACGCTATAATGCAAGCGTTTGAGCGATTGGTAAACTTACTTGATTGTCCAAATGATACTGATTTTTTATCTTCTTTAATACAGCAAGAAATTTATTATCGCATGCTCTCGGCACAACAAGGGAATAAGTTGCGACAACTGGTCATCAATGGCAGTCATACTCACCGTATTTCACAAGCAACCGATTGGCTAAAAACGCATTTAGACGAACCTGTGGTGATTGGAGACTTGGCGAGCCGATGTGGTATGAGTATCTCAGGTTTTCACCAACACTTTAAAGAGATTACACAGTTGAGTCCGCTACAGTATCAAAAAAAATTACGATTAATGGAAGCGAGGCGTCTGATCATATCCAATGACTCTCAAATATCACAGATTGCCATGCAAGTAGGCTATGAAAGCCCCAGCCAATTTAGCCGAGAATATAAACGATTATTTGGAAACAGTCCAAATAGCGATTTGAGTTAAGGGGTTGAAAAACTGGTGAAGTTATTACTACAAATGAGTATTTTTTGAAATGGTAATCTTCCAGGTTACTGCCTACGAATTTGACAGCAAATGTCAGTTCAATTCCTCACTATGAACCTGAACCTGAACCTGAACCTGAACCTGAACCTTCGATTGCAGCACCCGTATGTTCTGTCTTTATTATTTTAAAACCCGCTAACTACACTAAGACCTGTATGTCGACTTCTTTGATATGACTTTTGAAGATAAACCCTAAACTTTACACTGCTTAAACTTTAGCGCTCTCTACCCAAGCAAACTCTTCCAAAATGCGCATCCATTGATCGTCTAGTCCCGCTTTTAGCAATAACGGCTCACCGGTGACCGGATGGCTGAGCGCTAAACTCTGAGCATGTAGCAGCATGCGAGTACAATCATAGTGATTACGAAAAAATCGTGTGTGACGTATATCGCCGTGGCTGGTATCACCCACGATATGATGGAATAAATGTCTCATATGCCGACGCAGTTGATGCTTACGTCCGGTCTCGGGGGTTAAGCGCATTAGACTATAGCGGCTCGTGTCATGCTTTTTTGACACCGCAAATGGCAACTCAATTTGTGCCAAACTTTGCCAATGGGTCACTGCCTCTTGAGCCGGTTTATCCAAATTAGCGAACTTATCGGCAATAGCATCGGGCTGAAAGCTCAACGCATAATCAACGGTGCCTTGTTCTGACATATAGCCGCGCACCACAGCTAAATATTGCTTGGTCATTTTGTGTTCAGTAAAAGCCTCAGTAAGGCTGCGCGCCACGGCTGAGCTCTTGGCAAATAACAACACGCCTGACGTAGGCTTGTCTAACCTATGCACCGGAAATACATGGCAACCTACCGCATCACGGGTGAGCTGCATGGCAAAGCGTGTCTCGCCTTTATCCAGCCAACTGCGATGCACCAACAGCCCAGCCTCTTTATTAATCGCCACCAGAAATTCATCTTCATAGATTATTTCTACTTGATTGGCGATTTGATTGGCGGTGTCGCTTTCGATATTCATGTTTTCAGTGCCTATATTTTAGATATCATAATTATATATCTTTTTTAGCAAACGCTACCAATTCACGTATAAAAGGTATTCCAATAATTTTGCCCATATTTCTGACCTATCCTATAACTTTCAATCTCACACGCTTTTAACCGCCTCGGCATTGCCGTTAACTTAATCCGCTAACTTCTTTAATATGCGAAGTCACCCATGCTACACTTTAGAAGATAGCTTACCAGCCTTTATCGTCTCATTATTGTGCTGATTCGCTTTTATCAAAGATACTAAGTCTTTGATAAAATTGAATATTAGTCCTATTCACTGCTCATTACTAAACATTATATTAAGCAGTATTTTTCTTTATACAAAATTACAGATTTACTGCTTCACTATTTTTTAATTAATTTAAGGAGAAGGTCAAGGATGATAATAGATAATGACATATTACGTGAACGCATTAGTTTATTAGGTTCCTTCCTAGGGGATGCAATTTCTCGCCAGACGGGCGAACAAACGCTGCATACGATTGAAACGCTGCGCAAAGGTTTTATTCAACAGCGCCGTGAGCCTCATGAAGCTCATAAGCAGAAGCTCATCGATTTTATTGCCTCTTTGGACAATCAATCCTTAAAAAATGTCATCCGCAGCTTCTCTATCTATTTTTTCTTAGCCAATCTAAGTGAAGAGAATTATCTACGTGAAGAGCGCCATGCATTACGTATGCAATCAGAGCAGAGCTGGGAAGGATCGTTTCGCCGTACTTTACTAGAGTGTCGTGAGCGCAATATTGAGCCAGCACAGATGCAAGAGCTCATTGAGCAACTAAAATTCATGCCTGTATTTACCGCGCATCCTACTGAAGCGCGTCGACGTACAACGATGAACTTATTACAAGGTTTATTTACGCATAGCGATGCCTTAAATAACGTTGCACAAAACAGTTTTGCCTACGAGCAAGCCAGAGAAAAAACGGCGCAATCGATTGATCTGCTATGGTCGTCTGATGAAGTGCGGACGCGTAAGCCTTTAGTCTATGACGAAATAAATAATGGCCTGCATTATTTCAATGCCAGTTTATTCAACGCCATTCCTAAGGTTTACCGTAATATTAAAAACGCTATTATTGATATTTATCCTGAGCTAACAGACTACCCTCTACCTGCTTTCATAAGCTTTGGCTCTTGGATTGGTGGCGATAGAGATGGCAATCCCTTTGTCACTCATGACACCACAGAAATGGCCGTATTGATGCATGCAGATACCGTGCTGCGTCACTATCAAGTGTTGCTTAAGAAACTACGTCGTCAGCTTATTCATAGTGATACGATTGTTACTATCGAACCTGAAGTATATGCAAAAATTGAAAGTTATAGTGAGCTCGACAGACGAGTCTTTGATTACAATCTTGATGATTACGGCAATGAACCTTATCGCAGATTCCTCTCCTTAATCCTAAATAAAGTCAAAGCCACCAACCTTTTAATCCAAAGCAAAGGGAATGATACTGAGGCTAAAAAAGATGCCTACGCCAATCCACAAGAACTATTAGAAGACTTACGCATCATCCGTCAAAGTGTGAATACTCATGACACAGCACATGGCGAAGGCTTATTACTCGATATAATACGTTTGGTCAAAACCTGTGGCTTCCATTTGGCAGCGCTCGATATTCGCCAAGAGTCGTCTTATCATAGCGAAGTGATAGCTGATATTTTTGCCAATGCTTCTAACTTGCCTGACTACCAAAGCCTCAATGAAACCGAGCGCCAAGAGTGGTTGACGCGCTTGCTTAAGAAACCAGGCACACCGCTTATTTATACCGATAATTTAACGGATAAAACCCGTGAACAATTGGCCTTGATGCACTCAGTAGCGACTTTACGCAAACTGGTTGGGCAAGATACTTTTGGCAGTTATGTTATCTCAATGACCAATAACGCCAGTCAATTATTAGAAGTATTGCTACTCATGCGCTTTGCAGGCTTATGTAGAGTGGATGACGAAGCGCGACTGTCTGCCGACTTGCCAGTAGCCCCCTTATTTGAGACGATAGAAGATCTTAAAAACATCGATAAAATTCTACCTGAAGTTTTAGACAATCCATTATATCGAGGGTTGCTACGACACTCAGATAATACCCAAGAAATCATGCTGGGCTATTCGGACTCTTCAAAAGACGGAGGCATCATTACTTCTGCATGGCAGCTTTATAGCGCGCAGCAGACCATTAACCGTATCGCAGAAGAATATGGCATCAAAACCCGCCTATTTCATGGTCGTGGTGGCTCAGTAAGTCGTGGTGGCGGCTCAACGCATAAAGCTATTGCCGCGCAACCTGCAGGTACACTGCATGGGCAAATCAAAGTGACCGAACAAGGCGAAGTCCTTTATGCCAAATATGCCAACACCGATACCGCTGTATTTGAGCTAACCATGGGCATCACTGGCACGCTTAAAGCTTGCTCCTCAAGATTCGTGGTGCAACCGCCTGAACTGCCACATTATGAAGCGCTCTTTGCGCGTTTAGCAGATGCAGGTGAGCAGCGTTATCGCAAGCTAACTGATCATACCGAAGGGTTTTATCAGTTCTACTCCCAAGCGACGCCAGTAGCAGAAATCTCCTTATTAAATATTGGCTCACGCCCAGCACATCGTAATAAAGGTCTACCAAGTAAGACGACTTTGCGCGCAATTCCTTGGGTATTTGGTTGGTCATTAGCGCGCTTTACACTGCCCGCTTGGTATGGTGTCGGCAGTGCGTTGCATAGCGTCATCGATGATGAAGCACTGATGAAAGAAATGATTGACTGCTGGCCATTTTTTAACGTGTTTATTAGCAATATTGAAATGGCGTTTACCAAGTCTGATATGAGTATTGCTCATGCTTATAGCCAATTATGTAACGATGAGATATTACGTGAACAGATTATGACAGCGGTGACGGATGAGCACGAGCTGACCTATTCAGGTTTAAACTCTTTGCTTAACCAAGAGTCGTTATTAGAGCATCAGCAGAATCTTGCCGCTTCTCTTGAATGGCGGAATGCGTATTTAGATCCAACCAACTATATCCAAATTGAGCTATTAAAGCGTGCCAGACAAAAAGACGCTACAAGCGATACCAATCTTGGTGACCTCGACGTTGAAGATCCATTAATCCGTAGTATTAATGCTTTGGCAGCGGGTCTACGCAATACAGGGTAATTGATAAAACAGAAAAATATAGGCAAAAAAGACAGTACTTTTAGTATTTCCTAAAGGTACTGTCTTTTAATCTGTTTATCTCAAACGGTCACTTAATTATCGATATAGGTTTAATAAACGCCTAAATAATATTAATCTCATAGCTGAACTTCTCTGCCAGCCCATAGGATTCTCTATATTCGATAGGATCGCCTTCTAGATTCTTCGCAATGCGTCAACCTATCTGATGGTATTCAATTTACTACCATTGTTATTGGTTTCTTTAGTGTGAGTGAAATTCTAATCTTGCTCGAAAAAACCACGACTGGACACAAGGTTATTGAACAAGGTAAACGCAGTCTCTTAAACTTTAAAGAGTTTACTTTTGCTTTTGGAGCCATGCTACGCAGTGGTCTCATGGGCTTTGTCGTTGGTATCTTACCAGGTGCAGGCGCAACGATTGCCAGTGCCATGACTTATGCTAGTGAACGCAAAATTGCTGGTGATACTGGTACTTTTGGTGATGGTGATCTTCGCGGTGTTGCTTCGCCAGAAGCGGCAAATAATGCCTCAGCTTGTGGCTCATTTGTGCCAATGTTGACGCTAGGTGTGCCGGGTTCTGGTACGACAGCAGTCATGATGGGCGCATTGACGTTATATAACATCACACCGGGTCCGCAGTTATTTACTGAGCAGCCAGATATCGTATGGGGTCTGATTGCCTCATTATTTATCTGTAACGTGATTTTGCTAATCATGAACATCCCTTTGGTGGGTTTGTTCGCCAAACTGCTTGATGTGCCGAACTATATCTTGATACCAGCCATTGCTGCGGTCAGTTTCGTTGGCGTATATTCTATCCATAGCACGACCTTTGACTTGGTATTTATGGTGGCACTTGGTGTCTTCGGATATTTCTTACGTAAACTAAACTTCCCCTTATCAGCGCTTATTTTGGGCTATGTATTGGGTGAGCTCATGGAGTCTAACTTAAGACGTGCCCTGTCTATCTCTCAAGGCGAGCTTAGTATCTTATGGAGCAGCCCTATCACAGTAGTTCTATGGTTGTTGGCTATTTTGATGGTATTCATGCCAGTCATACGTAGTATCTACCGTAGAAAATTTAAGCCTGCTATTTAAATTTTAGTTACTCTGTTCTCGAAATACTTCTCCGGTGGTGGTTATACTCTATGTATGACCACCATTTTTTTAGGTCGTATTACTGAAATACCCCAAAATTTTCCGAAGTAGGTTTTATACCAATATAAAAGTAAATAGCAGTAGCTCGCCAAGACTGAGTCATTCGCATTGATAGCTTATAATTGTAAGAAGTCCGTATGACTCAAATTGTTATTATGGTCGGATATTATTCAAAAGTATCTGTAGCTTGCCTTATCTCAAAGAGGATGAATGATGCAAAATAAATCTATACCAAGCCTGCCGAGTATGAATCGGCAACCTTTAGGGTTTTTCCCAACGCCGTTGATTGAGCTGACCAGATTAAGCAAAGCACTCAATGGTCCTAAAATTTATATGAAACGCGATGACAATACGGGACTGGCATTAGGCGGTAATAAAACCAGAAAGCTTGAATTTATCATTGGAGACGCCCTTGCTAAAGGTGCGGATACAATCGTGACAGCAGGTGCCGCGCAGTCAAACCATTGTCGCCAGACCGCAGCTGCCGCAGCCAGTTTGGGACTTGAATGTCATCTGGTTTTGGGCGGACACGAGCCAGAACAGTTGCAGGGCAATCTATTGTTAGATAAGATTTTTGGCTGCCATATCCACTGGGCTGGCAGCAACCGTAAAGGGGAAGACATTCCTGAGATTGTAGAGCAGCTCAAAAAACAAGGTAAGAAACCCTATATTGTCCCTTATGGCGGCTCAAGCGAGCTTGGTGCTTTTGCCTTTGTTGAAGCCTTTAAAGAGCTTGAATTACAACGTCAAGAGAGGGATATCTCATTCACGCATATCTTCTTTGCCTCCAGCTCCGGTGGCACACAAGCGGGCTTGATGCTGGGTAATAAAATCTTTGATTCACCCTATCAGATAGTAGGTATCAATATTGATAAAGGTGAAACCGATAAAGTGCCGTTTGATCAGTATATTATCTCCCTCGCCAATAGCACGGCTGCATTGATTGGGGCAGATTACACCTTTTCAGAGTCAGATTTAGTGCTTAATTCTGATTATGTGGGAGACGGTTATGGAGTGATTGGTGCACTAGAAAATGAAGCCATTGCTATGACCGCGCAAATGGAAGGGATATTATTAGATCCTGTTTATACAGGGCGTGCGATGGGCGGATTACTTGATATGATTCGTACCGGTAAAATCAAAAAAACGGACAGTGTGTTGTTTTGGCATACTGGCGGCGCGCCCGCTTTATTTGCTTATGCTAGTGATTTAGCGATATCTCAAAGCGATAGTTAATCTGTCTAGCACTATCAAAAAGATCGGCTAATTAAGGCTAGCCGACCTTTTTAACAAGCTTTCCATCACTATAAAATCTAAACTTTAATTTTTAGATAACACTACATTCTATTCGCTAAAGAATAGCTATCACCAATCATAAAACTTGTCAAAAACAACGGGCATATTTCACTCATCCTCACTGCAAGAAAGATATAACCTATCTAACGCCCCAATTATCCAATTTCCGCTATACATCAGCGACTTAGAGCTGGATATTAAAAATATATCGAGCTCTATGATTGCCTTATATATGAGTTTTAAGCAATATTTGAGTGTACAGTTGCACACATATTGTGTTACAATGTATATACAAATATCTGCATATAGTTTCATTTTATATAGAAACTGTATATATATTGTTATTATCAGGTAATTGCGCTGTGCCGATAGGTTCCAAATTACTGAGATATCTGATCTTAGTACGGTGAATTTTAGTCTTCAGCTAAGTCCCAAATTTTATATTATTGAAATTGCTAAAAAAACCTAATCCTTTGGAGATTTACCATGTTATTTAAAAAATCGGTTATGACCGCGGCCGTATTTGCCGTTGGTAGTTTTGCTGTTATGTCTGCGAATGCTGCTGATTCAGGATCTTTTACTGTCGCAATGACAGTTGCAAAAAGCTGCGTCGTAACAGCAGGCGACAACATTGCCCTAACCGCTAAGACTGACGCGACTGCTCCAATTGGAAGCAGTATTGTCAAGGTAGCCTGTTCTCTAGATACCCCTTACAGTGTTTCAATGACACCAACAACTGGCTCCACCAATACGGGTGAAAGTAAGGGCACCTTAAAAGGAACTTCTGGTAATCTAGCTACATTAGATTATCAGCTGGCTACCGATGCAGCTGGTGCTACTCCTTGGGCTGCTGGAGCTACAGGTAACGCAACAACAGGTGGTACAGGTACAGGTACAACGGAAGCGAAAAACAAATCCTTTACAGTATATGCAAAAGTGACAGGCGACAAGAACCTCGTTCTACCGGACGTTTATAGCGACACTGTTACGATCGGTGTAAACTACTAATCGCCATGTTAAGTCTCTGGTTACGCCGTATTGCTAGACCTGTGCTGATCTCTAGCTTGCTACTGTCCTCTAGTTTGGCAGTGGCAGCCGGCCTACAGGTATCACCTATCTCGCTAAGCTTACAAGCTCGCGAGACGGCGAGTGGTCTGACACTCAGTAATACCAGTAATACTGTGGTGCAGGCGCAGGTGCGGGTGCAGCAGTGGACGCAGGATGATTCAGGTGACACGCTTGCCCCGTCGCGCGGACTGCTTGCCAGTCCGCCGATGATTGAGCTACAGCCGGGTGAGCGGCAGCTGGTACGTATCATCCGCGCCAAAGCGCCGCCGCAAGGCGCAGGCGCAGTTGAGGACGCGTACCGACTGTTGGTCAATGAGGTGCCAGTTAAGCTGCCTGAAAACACCAGCGGGCTACAGTTTGCGATGAGCTACTCGCTACCGGTTTTTGTTCAGCCGGTTGACGTGGCTAAGACCAGTCCACAATTGCAGTGGAGTACTCATCTGCAACCGGATGGTAAAGAGGTGAAACTCCGTGTCAAGAACACTGGTAATGGTCATGCCAAATTAGTAGGGCTGAGCTTTACTGATGCGGCCGGTACGAGTACGGATATTCATCAAGGTTTACTTGGTTATGTGTTACCCGGTGCGACTATGAACTGGACACTGAAAATACTGCCTTCTGTTTTAACTTCTGGGGGTAAATTCAAGGTTATGCTAAATGGTACACAGACGACACCTGACGTCACGCTGGACACAAACACTCGCTAATGCCGCTTTTTTACAAGGTGTGGCCGTCTCTATTAGCCACGCTGCGGTACCGAATAAAGATATCTCTACGAGCAGCGTTGATACCAGCGCTGCTTTTTTGCCTGCTGCGACAGCGGTAGCGCCTACCATTCAGGCTCAAACGGATACCATTGCTCAGGCTAATATAGATGCGGATTTGGCTCAGCTTGATTTGGACCGTTATAGTGATGATGACGATGCAGGGCTGGATTTATATCTGGACGTCACGCTGAATGGTGCCAGTAAGGGTCTAGTACACTTCGACTACCGTGATGAGCGCCTTTGGGCAACAGCAGCTATCTTGCAACAGCTGAGCTTTGTGTTGCCTCCATCGCTACAGGCAAGCCGTGACCCTATCGCCCTTGACAGCCTGTCTGAGCTAAAAATCGACTACGATGCGCGCCAGCAAACATTGACCCTTATCGCACCCCTAAGTATGCTTAAGCTAGATACGACTACCCATAGTACGCGTACCAATAAGCGCCCAAAAGCGAGCGCTTCGCCCGGTCTGTTATTAAACTACAACCTGTATGGCAGTCAAAACCAGAATAGCACTAAAAGTCTGAGCGCCTATACGGAGCTGCGCGCCTTTAATGCGCTTGGCGTGGTCAGCTCTACCGCTTTAACGACTGCAAAACCAGCTACTAATGACAGTCGTCACAGTCAATGGGATGGACAAACTGTGCGCCTTGATACCAGCTGGAGTCAGTCCTTCCCTGATAAACTGCTGACGGTTCGGGCAGGCGATATTCTGACCGGTGCATTATCATGGACGCGGTCGACACGATTGGGCGGTCTACAAATCGGTACTAATTTTAATCTGCAGCCTTATCGCTCGACCACACCGTTGCCATCGTTTTTTGGCTCAGCAACCCTACCCTCAAAGGTAGAGCTGTTTGTTGATGGTCTTAAACACTATAGCGGTGAGGTGCCCGCCGGTCCCTTTGAGCTGGACACCGCGCCCAGCATTAGTGGTGCAGGAACGGCGCAGCTGGTAGTCACCGATGCCTTAGGTCAAAGCAAGACGCTAACTTTTTCGTTATATGACACCCATCGTTTGCTCCAACCCGGACTGTCTGATTGGTCAGTTGAGCTTGGCGCAGTGCGTGAAAATTATGGTACAGAATCTTTTGATTATGGAGATGCGCTTGCCGCCAGTGCTACTTGGCGCCATGGGGTGTCCAACCGTTTTACCGCTGAAACCCATGCCGAAGTGACGCACGGTCTCTCCAATGCAGGGGTTGGTGGGACTTGGCTATTGGGGGGCGCTGGTGGTATTTTGTTTGCCTCGCTAGCCGCAAGCCATAGTGAGGGACAAAGCGGCATGCAGTACAGCACCAATTATTCATGGAACAATCGCCGCTTTAACATAGGTTTTAATGCGCTGGGAACTTCTGGTGTATATCGCGATGTAGGCTCGCAATATGGCAATGCCCCTGTACATCGAAGTGAGCAAATATCTACGGGTTACAGCATACCTACGCTCGGTAATTTTGGGCTAAGTTACCATCAGGTTGCGCAAGCTGAAAAAGAGGACACGCGATTTGCCCGTGTCTCTTGGTCCAAATCCTTTGGCAGACGAGTAAGTATGAACCTCAATTATAACCATGACTTTGACCAATCAGCAAAAAGTAGCCTGTCGATAGGCGCATCGCTATCACTAGATCGCAATATGTCAATGCGAAGTAGCTTGCAACACACCGCAGCGCAAGACATCATCACAGCAGATATCTCAAAATCAGCGCCAAGCGCAGGTGGCATTGATTGGCGCGCGCAGGTACGCCACAGCGCGGCTAGCCAATCAGACGACAGCTTAAATAGTAATGCTAAAGACAGTACAGGCGCGTTGGCTGAGCTAAGCTATCTTGGGCGCTACGGACGGGTTCAGGCTGGTATCAGTAGTAATGATGACAGCTATGCCACTTACGCCAGTGGCACAGGGTCACTTGTGATGATGGGCGGCGGCATGTTTCCTGCGCGCCAAATTAATAGCGGATTTGCGGTGGTATCGACCGGCGGTATCGCTGATGTGCCCGTCCTATTGCAAAACAATCCTATTGGCACGACCAACCGCCGCGGGCTACTTTTGGTGACACCGCTCAATGCCTATCAAGAGAATAAGATTGGTATCGACCCCATGCAGTTGCCTGCTGACTTACGTATTAATAAAGTCAGTCTGGACGCAACCCCAACCGACCGTGCAGGGGTGATGGTTGCTTTTGATATTACCCCTGTGCGCTCAGCAACCATTGTATTAATCGATAGCGATGAGCAACCGATTGCCCTTGGCAGTCAAGTCACCTTGATCTCCAACGAAGATACGCCAACCACTGTAGTGGGTTTTGATGGTGAGGTATATTTGGATACATTGGATGCCCACAATACACTTGAGGTCACTACCCCTGCTGATGGCATTTGTACCGTGCGCTTTGAGTACACCAAGCAAGGCGATGAGATTCCGCTCCTCGGACCTTTTATCTGTAAAAAGGCACAGAAATGATAAAGCTATTTACTATACTTCACTACGGCTATCGCCTATTATCTTTACTCTTTATTCTCTGCGTTGCAGTTTGGTCGACGCCTAATAACGCTCAGACACCTCTCAACGTCACCTGCACAGCAAACGTGAATAGTGGCTCTATTAACCTCGGCTCTATCACGCCTGTTAATGCTGACACTGCCAACATTACTGCTCTCTTGAGCTACGAATGTGAGAATACAAGCGACACGGTCGCAAAAGTATCAGTTTGTCTTGCTGCAGGTAGCGGAAGTAATGAGAGCCAAATTGTTCCTGCACGGTATATGACTGGACCCAATAGCTCCAGATTAGCATTCAATATGACATTGTCAGATGGCGAAATTTGGGGCGATCGGAACTTCGGTAAAGAATATAAATCAAGCGTCCTTACTATCGCTGGAAACTCCAAGATTCAAGGTAGCGAAGTTATTAATACCTCTCTACTTTCAGGAAAAGGTAATGTCAACGCGCTACAAGGTGTTCATGCTAATAATTTTGATGGTATTCATACAACTCTGACGGTAGATATAGGAACAGACTTACAGGTGCCCGATTGTGCAACAGTAGATCAGGGTAGCACTCAATTCACTTTCACTGTCCAAGCAACGGTCCTTTCCAGCTGTCTTATCAATGCGACATCCGATATTAATTTAGGCATACATTCAGCAGGCGCAACTAATATTACTAGTAACAATAACATCGCTGTCACCTGCACCAATGCTACTTCCTATAAGATTGGCTTAACGCCTTCTAATGACAATACGACTGGTAAGGGCATTATGGCAGGAACCAATGGCAAGTCTACCTTACCTTATCAGCTGCAATCTGATGCAAGCGGTACAGAATGGGGCAATAACGGAAATACTTATGCCGCCCTCACCAATGGTGTAACAGGTACAGGAGATGGTGCGGCGAAAGCCCATACAGTGTACGTTACTGTACCGAACACTGATGTCACCCCTGATAGCTATTCTGATAGGGTGACTGTGACCGTGTATTATTAATAACCTTATAAAATAAAACAGCAAGACTGAAGATAAGTCTTTTCACAAAACTGATCTACCTTTACTTAGATCTAATACGTTCATCAGTAGATTCTCGACACTCAAATCTTAATAGATATGAAACTCTTGATGATTATTCACACTGAGGCATACATTTATCAATGCACAACAGGCGTACCCTCTGTACTAAAAGCAAAACCTTTATTGCTAAAATTACCAATCATGACTGCCTCAATGACAGGCGTAACGGTGTCGTCCACCCCTTCTACTTCAATGATAAAGTTGGCACCAGAACCCCCTTTATCCTCTTCTTTTTCGACAATATAATTTAGAGTTGCCATCGCTGGTAGCTCAATAGGAGCTCTTAAGTAGGACTTTACTAAGGCACCATCAGTATCATAATAATCAATTTTATTGATATACAATGATTTTTTTAACGTGGTATTACGCACGCTGAGTGTTGCAGAAAGCAATACTTTGCGATTGTCTCTATCAGTATAAATGTCTGAATATATGGGCACATAAAACGTTTGTTTGTAGCCAAACTGGCTGTGATCCGTTTCTTTTGACGTTTTTTCCAACTCTTGAATTGGGTCCTTATGCTTCTCTGAAAACATCACATTTGGATCTTGTATAGACCGATCACAGCCTGAAAACAATATCAGGGCAGTCAGACATAGCATAGATACTCGATATTTTCTCATGGCCTCTTTCCTTATTTAACGGGCTTTAACCCCAACACTACGTAAAAACTTATTAATATGTTCATTAGCACCATAAATGACCAGTACATCATTATCTTGTAGTACTTGTTCAGGTGCTGCCAAGCCTTGTATATTTGGTTTGGTTTGCATACGACCGAAGCTGTCTTCATAGTGTTCATAACGCATGGTGCTGAGCAATTTGATACTAAATCGGTGTTCAAGCTGTAGCTCGCCGATGGTTCTACCAATCAAATCAGTAGGAATGCTAATCTCGACAATACTAAAGTTGTCACTTAACTCGAACGAGTCTACAAAATAACGCAAGGACAGCCGTTTTGCCCAGCGCATTGCCGCCTCTTTCTCAGGATGAAAAATATCATCAACCCCAATCGCTTGTAGGACTTTTTCGTGTAGTGGATTGATACTACGACTGATCAAACGCCGCGCTTTTAGCGTTTTAAATAGCGCTGTCGCCATGACATTGGCACCTTGGTCTTCACCAATAGCTACCACGACAATATCAGTATCTTTAATCGGTAGACCATTGACCGTATATTCATCGGTCGCATCCATACAGATGGTATGAGTAATCACTTCTTTATAGGTTTCAACCTTTTGCATACTGCTATCGATAGCAATGACCTCATGACCTTGACTGGTCAGCGCCATACCAAGCGAAGACCCAAAACTGCCCAAACCTGCGATAATGAATTTCATAATACTCCTTGTCACTCACTTCTATACTATAGTGGTAGTGATGGGACGGGTTAGTTAATAGTAATCTCTTCCGTTGGATAACGGTAGTTACGCTCATGTCTATTTTTGAGTAAGGCAATAAAAATCGTCAGCATACTGACACGCCCAACAAACATAATGAATGACACCACAAGCTTGCTAAAAGTAGACAGCTCCGTCGTCAGATTTAAGCTTAATCCCACCGTGCTATAGGCTGAAAAACACTCAAATATCACTTTAATCAAATCAAGCTCAGGCTGATCATAACTGATCAAAGTCACGCCCAGCCCAATGACCAATAAGGACAACCACATAACAGAAAACGCACGGCGAATTGAGTTATCTGCAATTTCGCGTTTGAACACTTCGACTTTGGTCTGTCCACGCGCCAAACTCAAGGTATTTAGGAAAGCAATGGCAAAGGTGCTGGTTTTAATACCACCACCAGTAGAGTTTGGAGATGCCCCAATCCACATCAAAAAAATGGTCAGCATGATGGTTGGAAAAGCCAAGGCATTCATATCGATATTGTTAAAGCCTGCGGTTCGCGGTGTCGCAGCAGTAAAAAGCCCCGCTACCAGCTTGCCATACCAACTGCTGTGCTCAGCCAACACACCATGATATTCAAACATCATCACCCCAATCAGCCCTACTAACAGCAAAGCGCCAGAGGTGATTAAAGTGATCCGACTATTGATACTCAACAGCCACGGCTGGTAGGCATAGCGCTGTCCATCACGACACAGCGCTCTTTGCATACGGTGACGCAGATAACGGAGCAAGTTAACGACAATCAAAAAGCCCATACCGCCAAATAAAAAGGTAATACTGATAATCAGCTGTAAAGGATAATTAAAGCGCAGTGATTCATCGTATAACCCCGCACTAAAAGTAGAGAATCCAGCATTACAGAATGCCGAAACGGCATGGAATACAGAGAAGAATAAACGCTCAAATATGCTCATGCCTGCCAAATCATAAACACTTATATAAATCAGTATTGCTGCCAGTGCCTCAATACCAAAGGTGACATATAAAATAGACTTTAAGGTTGTCACCATATCGCCCATACGTGGCGAATATGTCATCTCACTGATACTGAGCTGGGTCTCGTAACTGATACCACCCTTAAAGAAGTAACTAAAATAAGTCACAAAAGTTAGAATGCCAAGACCACCAATTTGTATAAGACCTAGGATAATCACTTGTCCAAAGGTAGTGAAATGGGTTGCGGTATCGACGACAATCAATCCAGTTACACAGACGGCACTGGTCGCGGTAAATAAGGCATCTATAAAGGAGATGGGTTGATTTGTAGCATTTGGCATCATCAGCAATAATGATCCGACCAGTATCACTGATAAAAAACTTAAGATGAAAAATTGACCGGGGTTTAAAAAGGCTCGGTTAAGACTAAAATTATTATCTGATATTTCACGAATGAAAGTGACTAGTACGGCAATCTTGATGGCAATAAAACCATCAGCGGGCGTAGACAATCCAGATTGAAACAATTCAGTAAAATGTAGGACGAGCAAGATTAAAATGGCAATGCTGGTCAGCAAATCAAAGACAGCTACTTTATTGACCGTCAGGCGTGTTTTTGGACGTATATAACGTCTTAGCGTAGTGACAAAACTGAGTAAAATGATACTCATATAAAACAGGTGAAACACTTGTTGTAACCATGCGGACAATGTAAAACCACTGTCAATTAAGGCAACACCGACACCAATAAGGCTTATTACAACGATAAATTTATTTAATAACCGATACGGTATGCCCACATACATAGCTTAGGTCCAGAAAAGGAATAACCAGAATACTTATACTCCTTTTTTCTGTCATATACTAAGCGTGGTTTTAGATAATCGTAACCAGTTATGTGCTCTAACATCAGCCACTACAATATTCGTCATAGTTACTTATCTAGTGGTTACTTTAACAAAATTATCTCCACCGTTTTATCAGCAGAGAACTTATGTTAACGAGCACTATTTATTATAATGTATTAACAATAAAACCACTGATTGCGGTAGCGATTATTGCCAGACTGAATAAACGATCAAGGAAGAGGATTTGTTATGAAAATGACTTCTAAAGATAACGTACACTCATTGATACCGACCATCCACTATAATACTGGCTGTACCTGCCCAAAGTGCGGCTGTAGCGCGGCATCAACTTGTGATAAATGTGATCGCTGTTCGAAATGCTGTGAGTGTGGTGAAAAGTAGTTATTCTTACCATAGCCTTTTGAGCTACTGACATCGAAAAAGCAGCCTTTAGAGGCTGCTTTTTTATACTTCAAATTGCAAAATACTTAGTAAATAAAGGGTCTACATTTCATTATAGTAAGGTTTAAGTATTAAAGTTTAGGTGTTAAATTTAACTTTTATTTGCTGCAATCCAGCTTTGCATCTGCTCAATTTCAGGCTGTTGTGCATCGATTATTTCTTGCGCCAGCTTACGCATCTCAGGATTTTTACCATATTTAAGCTGCGTTTCTGCCATATCGACTGCCCCAGTATGATGAAGTAACATGCCACGAGCAAATGCCATATCTGGTACTGGGTCAGCAATACCTTTCATCATGTCACCATGCATCGCATCCATACCCTTAGCATAAGCTTGCTGCATGGCTTTAGTATCCGCTGTTGGCATTTTGGCATCAGGATTGTTGGCAAGCCATGTTTTCATCTGCTCAATCTCAGACTGCTGGGCGTCGATGATTTCTTGTGCAAGCTTACGCATCTCTGCATCGGTGCCGTATTTTAGTTCAATCTCTGCCATATCTACCGCGCCAATATGATGAGCAAGCATGCCTTGAGCAAATGCCGCGTCTGGATCGTTATAATCCATACCAATCATATCTTCATTCATTTTGGTCATTGAGTCAGTGTATTCTTTGAGCATAGCCGTCATTGGTGTTCCGTCTGCTACCATAGCGCCTGCACTCATGTCATGAACTGCATGCGGGTCCGCTGCAGCAGTATTTTCTTGTACGGTTTCTTGCGATGCAGCATCCTCTGGGGCAGTCACGTCAACCTTATCATTGGCTGGTTGACAGGCACTTACTGCCAATAGGACACTAGTAGCGAGAGCAAAGGTGCTTAATTTATTATTCATGGTACCGCCTTGGCTAATAACGATTTAATTTAGGTATTACAAAGTAAAAAAGCGCTAGCTTATAGCTGTTGCTCGGTTGAGACAATATCAGCATAGACCTCAGTGGTACCATCTTTATTAAGCTGCATAATCTGATAAGGCGCAAATTTATTTTGATACTCCATACCTGGACTACCAACTGGCATACCAGGTACCGCAAGACCTAGGGCTTGTACTGGTGGGTTTTCTAAAAACTGCGCCACATATTTGGCTGGTACATGACCTTCAAAGACGTAACCATCGGTTGTGACAGCAGTATGGCAAGAGCGCATCTCAGTTGGTACGCCGTAGCGCTCTTTAAATACTGCCAAATCCGTAACATCGTGCGCAGTGGCGCTCAGACCATTATCTTCTGCATGACTTATCCAGTCTTTACAGCAGCCGCAATTGGCATCTTTGTAGACCGTTGCTGAGACGTTTTTTAATAAATCTGGATTGCTGGCTGGCGTTGTTATTGCCGATTCCGTTTGAGCGTTTGATTCAGCAACATTTGCGGTGACTGCTGCGCCATTGTCATTTTGTAAGGAGCTTGAATTGGACGCGCTACTGTCAGGTTGGCTACAGGCGAATAAGGCGGATGCAGCAACTAACCACACGGTACTTTGCAAGAGTTTATAAGAATGACGTTTGAAGGTAGGGCTAGAATCGGATATAAAGGCGTTCATAATGCGATCTCATGTATTTTTTGCATTATACCAAATAACCCTTAGGCTCAATCAAGACAGTCAGGCGTTTAACACAGTGACTTTAACAAAACATGACATTCAGATAACAATGCTGGCAGGTTGGCATATCATTCACTTACTGACCCTTTCTCTGCTCTCATCATCTTTACACCACCATAAGTGACCAATATTACCCCCAGCGCGATTAATGAAGCGCCTAGGATTAGCCCTTCTGGTGGGCTTTCATTTTGTAAAAAAATAGCAATTGGCACACCGACTACCGCCCCTACTGCCCCTAATAAGCTCAGCAGCACAGGACCGCCCGTTTTTTGCAGTAAAAACAACAGTAAAAACTGCGCAGCAAATACAAATGCTTGTAGCACAATTACACCAAGCGGTAAAAGCCCTGTCATCGGAACCGCTAAAGAGTAATGAGGAACAATACTGACCAGAGCTAGCAATCCTGATGCAGCAATCAGCATACCAGGCGCAAGCGCACTAGCAGAGAGATTGGCTGGCCAATATAGCGTCCGATAAATATTACCAATGGCGAGCAGAACAGGACCACAAAGCGTCAAGACGATCCAAAATACACTGGCATCTGGCGCAGAAAACTTACGTGCTGCCAATATGCCCGCGCCCGCAAGTGCCGCGATCACGCCAAGTGCACGAAGCTTAGTAAATGGCTCTATACGCAACACGATTGCAGCAAGGTAAGTAAGCAGCGGCGGCAAGGAGATAATCAAGGCGACAAAACTTGCGCCAACATGGGGAATTGCTGAGAAAAATATTAAATTGGAACCTGCAACACTGACCAATGCTGCAACAAAATAATAGCTGAGGATAGGTTTGTTTAAAGGCGGTAGCTCACGACGCCACAGTGCATAAACAAATAAAATAACCGCAGCACCTGTAATGGACCAAAACAGAAATGCCAGTGACGTCAGACCAATCTCGCCTGCATATTTTGCCAAATTGGTAGAAATACCGATTAAAGCGCCGCCAGCGAGCAGACAAAGCAGAGGAAGGAGCCATGTTTGCTTATGGCCTAAAGTCCCTTGTTGCGCTGACGACACCATAGCTTATCCTATTCATCCACCTTATTATGCCAACCACGATAGATTAGCATTCACGCCATTGCAACCACAAACGCGTATCCAGCTCCAACTGATGATAATCAGGCTCCATATGACAGCAAAGCTGATAGAACGCTTTGTTATGCTCCTGCTCCTTAAAGTGCGCCAATTCATGGACGACAATCATCCGCAAAAACTCAGGCGGCGCCTCTTTGAATAAGCTTGCGACCGTAATGCTATTATGCGCTTTAAGCTTGCTGCCTTGCACGCGAGACTGGTAAGTATGAATACCCAGCGCATGTTTGAGTACGGTGAGCTTACTGTTATAAGTCACTTGAGACAATGGATTGCTTTTGCGCATATACTGATTTTTTATGTCATTAATATAGTGATATAACGCCTTGTCGTTTTGGATTTGGTGTCTCTCGGGATAGTTTTTATCCAAATAATCGCCCAATTTGCCACTACTAATTAACATGGCAGCTTGATTTTGGATGTTCTCAGAATAATGAGCAATATATTTTAAGGTGGTCACTGCTTTTGTCCTTTATCTTGATGCGCGATATTTATCTATATCAATTATACGGTAAGGATATTTTTTTGCTTTAATATAGTCAATTCTAAATAAAACAGATACGTTATATTCCAACGCAGTACTGGTATAAATTTTTCTGGCATGCTGTGACTACGCTGACAGAGGCTGCGTAAAATTCATCTCAGTCTTACTGTATCGTTTTAATACTGAATTCACTATAGTTTGCTCAAATAGATAGTGGTTGTTCTATTATTGAGTCATCAAC
Organism: Psychrobacter sp. DD43; assembly: GCF_904846555.1. Classification (NCBI taxonomy): domain Bacteria; kingdom Pseudomonadati; phylum Pseudomonadota; class Gammaproteobacteria; order Moraxellales; family Moraxellaceae; genus Psychrobacter; species Psychrobacter sp. DD43. Next base: position 153,453 of record NZ_CAJHBE010000004.1, on the reverse strand, counting down.
ATGTTATTAAAGTAGATAAAATAATAGTGTTATGGTCGATATTTAGACAATTATGATTAGATTTATAATTAATCTCATAATAAGGTTGACAGCTCATGACTACTTGGCTAAAATGTGCCCCACATAACGCAAACAAGACAAGCAATTGGGCATATTAAAGCCTTTGTAAAACTTGATGTTATTACCAATTATTCTCCAATAGCTCAGTTGGTAGAGCAACGGACTGTTAATCCGTGTGTCCCTGGTTCGAGCCCAGGTTGGAGAGCCATATACGAAAAGACCTTCATCACTTATTTGATGGAGGTTTTTTTTGGCTTGTATTTATTAGTGCTTTATTAATATGGCTATTAATGCAGCTTCGGTGTTCTTTTGGGGACTTTTGTTGTATGGTAAGAGTACATATGACTAAGTCAGTTTTGCCTGAGTGCTTTATTCCTACTCACTAATAGTAATGGTTTATTATGATACCTGCACGTATAAAAAATAAGTTTTCTGATCATCCGCAAAAAATCATGCGCCCTATCAGTATTCGCCTCTCTGAAGAGATGATTGAGCTTTTAACGGCGACCGCATCAGAGCTTGGATTTAAGCGTATTCAAGGCTTGATTCGCCTATATATCCGTCAAGGTCTTGATCGTGACCATCAAGACTATACGCTTGCCCATGATGAAGTTTTTATTGAGACATTACGCAAAAAAGGCGTGAGCCAGCGTATTATTGATGAGGCGATTGTGGTGACTCACAATAACAATATCACCCATTCATTGTCTGATCTGCAAGAAAATAAATAGCAGTAGCATTTGAGTATTTAACCGCTTGAGTAGCTAATATTCGAAGCCTTAATAAAGACTAAGTTACCCTAACGGTGCTTGGTCTTTTTTTGCGATTGATAATACTGTACTCACCTTTATTTAGCGATAAATAAACATACACAACTGTGAGATACAATACATTAAGATAACAACTATCACGGCTCATATGGAGGTATCAGATAATGGGTTTATACAAACGTTTAAACAAAGTTGTGTTATTGACTGTGAGCTTGGGGCTGTTTCCTGCCCTGTACGGTTGCTCGCAGCCGCAAGTAGATCCTAGCCAGCAAACAATACCGACCAACTCTGATCAGTGGCAAAAGACACTGGGCGATACCTTTGAGCGTCTACCTGAAGCAGATAGAAAGCTTCTCAGCCGTTATATGCTACGTATGAAGCTTAGTAGCGCCTATGAATCAGGCGCGATGCCGCGTATTACTATTAAACAAGCTTTGATCCAGCAGCGCGAATATGAGCGCCTACATCCAAACAACCCAACGGGTAAGAAAAGTCCCATTGTAACCAGTCAAAAGCTCGAAACTGCCAATCACCTCAACTATCCTGTTGCCCTATTACCAGTCAAAACCAGCGATAGTGATAGCTTAAACCAAGTCAAGCTACAGTTTATGCTGTCAAATCATGGCAAAGTAGCTATCGAAAGTTTTCAAGGTACTCTCACGATGAAAGAGAAACGTTTGACCAAAAATAAACGCTTCAACGTGCCATTAACCCAGTTTGAGCCGCCTATCGCTCCAGAACAATCTGGCAAGATAATCATTGAGAGCAGTATTGAAGACATCAATGTTATGCGTGCTATTAAAAATAACACAGGAGTGAGCATTGAAATCACTGAAGGTAAAATGATATTAGCGGATGGGCAGGAAATCAAATTTGACGAGTTACTAGCCAAATAAAACAAAGGTTTTAAAATCTATAGCAATATAAAACAGCAACATAAAAAAATCCCCAATCAGCAATGATTGGGGATTTTCGAATTTGGCGGAGACGGAGAGATTCGAACTCTCGAAGGGCTATTAACCCTTGTCGGTTTTCAAGACCGGTGCATTCAACCGCTCTGCCACGTCTCCATTTGTGCATCATTATAGCGATCTGAAATGAGAATGCAAGCAGTTATGTCAAAAAAATTAAATTATTTTTTAAACGGCTTATAATCATGAGTCTAAAGCTTGTTTGAAGCAAGATGCAAGCACATATCAAGCATGCGATTGGCATAGCCCCATTCATTGTCGTACCAAGCAAAAACCTTGTATTGATTGCCGACTTGCATCAGTTGTTGCCCATCTATAATCAATGATTCAGTCTGATGGATAAAGTCACTTGAGACTAGCGGTTCGTCCGTATAGTCCATGATCGTCGCTAAATGCGCCTGACTCGCTGATTTTAAAACGTCACGTATTGCTTCAATACTGACATTTGGCGTCTCAAATACAAACGTCACATCAATAGCGGCGACATCAATAGTTGGCACTCTTATTGAATGACCATTTATCTTGCCCACCATATTTGGTAACACGCGTTCCGTAGCAGCGATACTGCTGGAAGTCGTCGGAATGATATTATAACCAGAGGCGCGCGCACGCCTTAGGTCACGGTGCGCTTGGTCAAGTACGGTTTGATCAGCCGTCACTGCATGAATCTCAGTCATCATCGCCGACTCAACGCCAAACGCCTTATCAAGGGTATCAATAAGCGGTACGAGCGCCTGAGTGGTACAAGAGACGCTAGAGATAATAGGCAGATCACGCGTCAAAGCATCGCTATTGACGCCCATCACGATACAAGCATCGACATGGTCAAAGGGTGCGGCACCGATAATCACTTGTTTGGCACCCGCCTCTATGTGCAAGCTTGCCTGCTCATATGAGCGATAGTGTCCGGTGCACTCAAGCACCACATCGACCTGCAACTCTTTCCATGGCAGTGTCTCTGGGTTTTCTCTTGATAATAAACGAATGCAGTAAGTAAGATTATTTTTGGTCAAGCACAGCTGAATATCATTTTTTGCTGTCGCACAGGGCTTTTGCTGATGATCAGTGAAGCCATCTTGTACGATATCCGCTGTCACGCCAAGCTGGCTCAAACGCCCATGTGTGCTATCGAACCTCAGTAAATGTAATAAGGTTTCGGCAGGGGCCAAATCATTAATCGCGACCACATGAATAGCACGTCCTAGCACCTCAAAGCGCTCTAATAACGCACGCAATACATTGCGACCAATACGACCAAAACCATTGATAGCCACTCTCAAAGGCTGAGTCTGGTCACTGGTCGTATGAAACCCTGCTGTAGCAGGATTAGACGTCAAACGGTAGGTAGCACTAGAAAAATCAGGCATAACAAGTTATCGCTGTAATAGAAATAAAAAATGAAGGCTAAAATTGAATGCCATCGGCTGATCAAAAAAGCGCCACGCAGAATATATAGTGAGTTTACTACAAAAGTGTTATAGCGCTATTGGTATGAATTTTACGCAGCCTCTGGGAACGCAGCACGCCAGTAAAATTTATACCAATAGCGCGTTCAAATTTTCATAACATTTTTATTTTCATCTGACTATAGTCGTTCGCGAATAAAAGAAATACAAATGTTATAAGGTACTACTGGGGTTAACTTTTCTTGCTTGCTGTGCCTACGCAGACAGAGGCTGCGAATAATTAACCCCAGTAGCTCTGCACCCTTTTAAAAGTGAATTAACTATATAGGCAGTCGCGAATAAAACAGTTGCAGACAAAAGAGTTATCTTTTAAAAAATGTACTTATGACTTAAGAATGACTACGGAGTAATAAATATCAATGCCAAACGAATGGTATTGTAATCAGCGCTTTGTTTTAAATGCTCAAATATCGGACGCAGCTTAATACTACCATCATCATTAAAATCATTTGGGTTATTAGCAACTTTAATCGCCACATAGGCATTGCCCACTGCCGTCATAACCTCATCTTCTGGACGCAAATGATCACAAGCGAGGCTAGGGTCTTGAGATTTCAGCTCAGCAATATGGCGCATAATGGTAGACTGTGACAGCTGACGTGCTTGCGATATTTCCGCGATAGATAAACTTTCTTCAAGAAGTATTCGTGTGGCGAGTAAGGTACTGTCTGACTTATCAGACACTTGATTGCCAAGTTTCTGTTTTTTTCCTATTTGCGCTTGCTGCTGTTCACGGCGCTTTGTTTGTAGAGTGGCATAGGCATCAATCACTGACTTGCTTAATGTACCGCCTGATTTAAGAATAAACTTCTCATGTGCCTGTGTCATACTTTCTTCATCAAGCATTGCATAATTGGCATCCGCTTCATCAGACAGCACTAAAAAGCGCTTATCTGCACCGCGTGCCAGTGGGTCAAGCTGCAAGCTCATTTCATTCATACCGAGCAACTGAAGACCTGCCAGCGATTTTAACCGTGATAATGCCACATATCCTTGCCCAAGCTCAAAGGTACGTGACAAGTCAATCTCAGCAGCTTCAAGCGTCATACCTTGCGACTTATGAATGGTAATCGCCCAAGCTAGACATAATGGCACTTGCTCATAGCTTGCCAGCACATCGCCCGTCTCGTCCTCGATAATCCATTCTTCTGGCTCAGCGATAACCTCACGCCCAGTATTTAACCTAACCACTGGCATTTTTTGTGTCGTCGGCTTCTTAACTTTTGCTTTATCTTTTTTGGCTTTTTCTTTTGCGCTTTTTGCAGTCTTTTTCTCATTACCAACATTACTGTCTTTATCGCTACCAATATCATCGTCTTCGATTAAATCGTCATTATCGTCTTTGCTATCATCAATTTTCACAGCAGCAAAGCCAATCAGCTCACCCATCGTACCGTTAGACACGCCAAGCTCGGTATTGTTTTTGATAAACATCACTTTTGAGCCAACTTTTAATACCAAGTCATCTTGAGTACGAACCGTCTTCTTTAGAGTCTCAACCAGTTTACTATCGCCAACAGACGTGGCTTCAAAGCGCATCATCTCGCCAGATAAATCAGCCAACTCTTTGTCATTGATTTTATTGACGTTGAGATTGTGCGTATAAAGACGCGTACGCTTAATATCGACATTTTGATCAAAGGTAGCTTCTAAGGCAGCAATCGCCTCAAAAGTCACTTCTTGACGACGGATTTGATTGAGAATATCGTCCAAATCAAGCCCACCATTCGCCGCTTCACTGACCTGTCGATGTTGCTCAGATAAGTAGCAGATGTGAAACTTGGCATCGAGCCAAGCTTCCGACATAAAGGCAAATTTTTCACGATTACTCTCACCCTTACTGCCAATCGGTGGTAACTGAAAAAAGTCTCCTGCAACAACGACTTGGATACCACCGAAAGCTTTGTCATTTTTGCGTACATGCTTAAGCACTTGGCTGACCAAATTAATCTGCTTGGCATGCAGCATGGATATCTCATCGATGATAAGTACCGCGGTGTCTTTTAATCTATCTGCCAAAAACTGCTTACGTGATAAATTGGTCAAGTCGCGGTCAGACAGTTCATCCTTAATACCAATGCCCGACCAACTATGAATGGTCGTGCCATTCATATGAGTGGCGGCAATGCCTGTACTCGCAGTCACAGCAACAGGTACACGGCGCGCGCGTAGATAATCGATATATTGGTTAAGTGTATAAGTCTTACCTGAACCTGCTGAGCCCGTCAAAAAGACGTTTTGACCTGTTTTTAAAATATCAAGAGCAGAAGATTGACGCATATATCCAAACCAACCAATAACTTAGAAGAAAAAGAAAAGAGAGCAGCCATCAGCAATTTTATAAATGCCGTAGCCTAAAATATTGGCAATAATTATAACAGCTACATCCACTTTACGAACCCTTTTAACTGACACATTTTCCATAACTAAATTTTATGAGTTAATTCATTAGCTATTATTAAATGTGAGTATAAATCTGCTCAAAATTTGAGTAGTATGAAGTGAGAACTTGATCAGGAAGATTCGGTGGCGATGAGATAAGCATTTATTTTACACGATGATGTAATAAATAATTGCTTATATATGACTTGCCTCATACATAAAACAACAAGGAGCAGTTAATGTTATATCCCTATCCAAACACAGAAAAAAGCCAAGTCCAATTCCGCGAAAAATATGACAACTTTATCAATGGTGAATGGGTTGCACCTGTTGATGGGGAATACTTTGACAACACCAGTCCCATAGATGGCAAAGTCATTTGCCAAGTTGCCCGCTCAAAAGAAGCTGACATCGAAAAAGCCCTAGATGCGGCTCACGCTGCCAAAGATGCGTGGGGCAAAACCAGCGTGACAGAACGCGCCAATATCCTCCTCAAAATCGCTGACAAAATGGAAGCCAATCTTGAGTCTATCGCCATTGCTGAATGTTATGAAAACGGCAAACCGGTGCGTGAGACACTCGCAGCAGACATCCCGCTAGCCGTTGACCATTTCCGTTATTTCGCCAGTGCCATTCGCGCTCAAGAAGGCGGCATCAGCCAAATCGATGACGATACCGTTGCCTATCATTTCCATGAGCCACTAGGCGTTGTTGGTCAGATTATCCCTTGGAACTTCCCTATCCTAATGGCCGTGTGGAAACTGGCTCCTGCGCTTGCTGCGGGTAACTGTGTGGTTCTCAAACCTGCTGAGCAAACCCCTGCCTCTATTCTCTATATGTTAGAGATTATCGGTGCGGCTGACCTGTTACCTAAAGGCGTATTAAACGTCGTCAATGGCTTTGGTGTCGAAGCTGGTAAGCCGTTAGCTTCTAACCCTCGTATCAATAAAGTGGCCTTTACGGGTGAGACCACAACCGGTCGCCTCATCATGCAGTATGCCAGTGAAAACATCATTCCTGTGACCTTGGAGCTGGGCGGTAAGAGTCCAAACATCTTCTTCGCTGATATCATGGATGAAGACGATGACTTCTTGGACAAAGCGGTTGAAGGCCTAGTGATGTTTGCGCTGAACCAAGGTGAAGTCTGTACCTGCCCATCACGTGCACTGGTACATGAGAGTATCTATGATGAATTTATCAAACGCTGTATCGCCCGTGTTGAAGCCATCAAAATGGGCAATCCATTAGATACGGAGACGATGATTGGGGCACAAGCAAGCTCAGATCAATTAGAGAAGATCCTATCTTATCTAGATATCGGTAAACAAGAAGGCGCTAAAGTATTGGTCGGTGGCGAGAGAGCCACACACGACGGTGATCTGGGTGATGGCTATTACGTGCAGCCGACTATCTTTGAGGGCACTAATGACATGCGCGTGTTCCAAGAGGAAATCTTTGGACCGGTGCTTGCGGTAACGACTTTTAAAGATGACGAAGATGCGATGAGAATTGCCAACGATACGTTATATGGTCTGGGTGCTGGTATTTGGACGCGTAGTGTACATAAGGCATATCGCTTCGGACGTGGTATTCAGGCGGGTCGCGTATGGACGAACTGCTATCACATCTATCCGTCGCATTCTGCATTCGGTGGTTATAAACAGTCTGGTATCGGCCGTGAAAACCATTTGATGATGCTTGATCATTATCAACAAACCAAGAACATGCTGGTGTCTTACGATCCTAAAAAAATGGGGTTCTTTTAAGCCCCAGTTCGAAGCACTTTGCAATCGAGGTTGCAAAGTGTGTTAGGTACATTCACAGATTATTTTTATGCAGAAAATCTAACAAGGAAGAACTATATGAGCAATAAGATGAAAGCCGCCGTATTACATGAGTTTAATCAACCATTACAGATCGAAGAAGTTGATATTCCAACGCCAGGCGCGGGTGAAATCGTTGTCAAGATGCAAGCCTCCGGTGTCTGTCATACCGACTTGCATGCCATTGAAGGCGATTGGCCCGTCAAACCAAGTCCGCCATTTATCCCTGGACATGAAGGCGTTGGCCTGATTACTGCCGTTGGCGCAGGTGTGACCCATGTAAAAGAAGGCGACCGCGTTGGTGTGCCTTGGCTCTACTCTGCTTGTGGTCACTGTACCCATTGTTTAGGCGGCTGGGAAACCTTATGCGAGCGTCAACAAAACGCAGGCTATTCAGTCAATGGTAGCTTTTCAGAATACGTACTGGCCAATGCCAACTACGTCGGTATCATCCCTGAAAGTGTTGACTCGATAGAAATTGCACCCGTTTTATGCGCAGGCGTCACCGTGTACAAAGGTCTAAAAATGACCGATACCAAGCCTGGTGATTGGGTCGTTATTTCTGGTATCGGTGGTCTTGGTCATATGGCAGTACAATACGCCATTGCCATGGGACTCAACGTTGCGGCAGTCGATATCGATGACGAAAAGCTCGCATTTGCCAAAAAACTAGGCGCGACCATTACCGTTAATGCAAAAAATACCGATCCTGGCGAGTATCTAAAAGAAGAAATTGGCGGTGCCCATGGTGTGCTAGTAACAGCCGTATCTGCTATCGCGTTCGATCAAGCGTTAAGCATGGTTCGACGTGGTGGCACGGTGGTCTTTAACGGCTTACCAACCGGTGACTTCCCTGTCTCTATTTTTGATACGGTGCTCAACGGTATTACCATTCGTGGCTCCATCGTTGGTACGCGACTCGACTTACAAGAGTCGCTGGACATGGCAGCAGCAGGCAAGGTAAAAGCCACCGTTACCGCGGAGCCGTTAGAGAACATCAACGATATCTTTGAGCGTATGCGTAACGGCAAAATCGAAGGTCGCATTGTGATTGACTACAGTATGTAGTTATAGTTTATTCAGTTTAAAAGAGAGACAAGGCAACCGAGCGCAGATGTATATGTGATACCTCAAGTGAGGTTAACGCTGTAACTCTTTTATAGAGGATTGACTATATTGCTTGTGAGATTTTGATATTGTCTTAATGCTTCACACATTTAATCACAAACCATCAGTCGTATCGTTTTCATTCACATGCTATAAGTGATGTGAGTGAAAACGATACGGCTTTTTATATTCTCGCCCAATATGGGTATGAGGTTTATGCTTAATAAGACTCCTATACTTAATAAGACACTCGTACTTAATGAGACGTCTTCTACAATCATATTTTAATGATAAGGAAATCATTATGAACGTTACAGCGACAGAATCCTGCGTAGACTTGATTGAGCTACTTAAATCCAAGCACGGTGAACTGATGTTTCATCAGTCTGGTGGCTGCTGCGATGGTAGCTCGCCTATGTGTTACCCGCTAGGTGAGTTTAAGGTAGGCGGCCAAGATGTATTGGTCGGTGAGATTGCTGGTTGTCCATTTTATATGGGCAAAGCGCAGCACAAATTATGGCAAAATACGGATTTGACCATTGACGTGGTGGACGGGCGTGGCGCCAGTTTTTCGTTAGAAATACCAGAAGGTAAGCGCTTTATCGTACGTTCAAAAGTTTGCTCAATATAAATATGCTAATCGATAACACGCCCTAGGTAACATCACAGAACTTATCAATAGGCTCCTAGTGATAGTCTATTTTCTCTATCTACACGCTCTAGTCATTTTTATTTTATTATTCTGGCAAAATAATAGATACTGTAAAGCATAGCTTACTTTGAAAAGCTCGTTTTGATTGGCATGGATGCTATAAGGAAGATAAAATGGAACTTGATAAAACGTTTGATTACGTCATCGTGGGCGGTGGCTCTGCAGGCTGTGTGCTTGCCAGTCGGCTGACAGAAAATCCAGACATCAGTGTCTGTTTATTAGAATATGGTGGTGAAGGCAAGGACCTCGCAGTTCGTGTGCCTGCTGGGCTGATTTTGATGGTACCAGGTAAGCCATTAAAGTTAAATAACTGGTGCTTTCACACTACCCCTCAAACTCATCTCAATAATCGACGCGGCTTCCAACCACGTGGGCAATGCTTAGGTGGATCATCCGCTATCAACGCCATGATTTATACCCGCGGCAGTGCGCTAGATTATGAGCGCTGGGTGGAGCAAGGTTGCGAAGGCTGGGGTTTTGATGATGTACTGCCCTACTTTATCAAATCAGAAAACAATATCCACGGCGCGGACGAGCTGCATGGTGATAGTGGACCACTGCATGTCAGTGATTTACTAAGTCCACGTGATATCTCAAAAGCCTTTGTAGAAGCTGCCATTGCCAATGGTTTAGATCAAAATGATGACTTTAACGGCAAAAAACAAGACGGTGCAGGATTATATCAAGTCACCCATTTTCATGGTGAAAAGCAAGGTCAACGTTGCTCTGCCGCTGCAGCCTATCTACATCCTGTCCAAAGCCGCTCAAATCTGACCGTTATTACCCATGCACAAGCCAACCAAGTCATCATTGAAGACAAACAAGCGACTGGTGTGGTTTATGAAAAGGATGGTGTCAAACATACTGTCATGGCACATCGTGAAGTCATCCTATCAGGCGGCGCTTTCGGCTCGCCTAAAGTGTTGATGCTATCAGGCATTGGTCCTGCTGAACATTTGCAGTCTCATGGCATCGATGTATTGGTAGATGCACCCGACGTTGGCGGTAACTTACAAGATCATTTAGATGTCGTCTTTGATTACGAGGTCAATACTACCGATGTCATCGGTCTTGGTATAGCAACTATTTCAACCTTGACCAAAAGTATTCGGCAATGGCGAAAAGATGGCACAGGTCTGTTATCTACCAATTATGCAGAAGCAGGCGCGTTCTTTAGTGTCGGTGACGACCCACAAGAATGGCCAAATACCCAGCTGCATTTTGTGATATCTCGCGTGATTGAACACGGACGTGATCTTAGACGGGGTTTTGCCGTTTCTTGTCATACCTGCTATTTACGCCCTGAAAGCCGTGGTACGGTCAGACTCGATTCTGCCAATCCCTCTGATGCCGTATTAATTGATCCAAACTATCTTTCGCATCCGAAAGATGTAGAGTATATGGTCGCTGGTGCAGAGCGTACGCGCGCCATTATGCAAGAGTCGCCAATGGCTGAATACATCACTGAGGACTATCCTGCTCCCTATATCGAAAAAGATGGTATGCTTGGCTATATCCGTAATAAATCAGACACTATCTACCACCCTGTAGGCACTTGCCGTATGGGCTCAGACAGCGATTCAGTCGTTGATTTAGAAGTAAAAGTACGCGGCGTGAGTGGACTAAGGGTCATCGATGCTTCAGTGATGCCAACCTTAATCAGTGCCAATACCAATGCACCGACGATTATGATTGCTGAAAAAATAGCAGACCTTATCAAGGCGAATCACGTGCATGCTGAGTCAGTCCCTGCTTAACATAGTTTAAGATGATTAATCGAGCCCAAAATCAAGTTTCATTTGGGCTCAATTTGTATTGACTACTCCGCGACATTTTGGAAATTGGCTACAACCAAAAAAGGTCTGCCCAAGATGTGCGCCTTTTTTTGCAACGCGTTTGACCATCTCACTATTACATCTCGGGCAAGTTGGTGCTTGGATGAAATTAGCTATATTGTCTATCGCCACAAGTGTCGCAGGGTAATGCACTTGTGGCTCAGTCTCTATAACCTCAAAGGGTGTGAGAAAAACCTTATCAGTAATATCATGCGGCGAACTTATCTGCTGAGTACTCAAACTATCAATTGGTAAATCGCTAGATTCAATCTCAGTTTGACCAGACCATCGATGCACTTCTCTGCTTTTCAGCCTGGCTCGTTTAGCGGTTTCTTTTACTATCGGCTCAGATGTAGACTTATCAGTAGTTGTAGCAACTGAATTACCATTAGGGTCATTGCTAGACGACTTGCTTGGATTGCTATGCCTATTCTTTAAGTACGCTTTATGGGCTTGATTGGTGCGCCACGACTTACTAAATCTATTGCTTTCAATCTGAGCAACGATAAATTGAACCTCATCTTCGCTTAATATCTCATCCTGCTTTCTTTTGATATACGACACCATTCCACTCGTCAATACGTGCTCCGGCAACTCATCGCGAGTTTTTAGCTCACATTCACCGATGAACGCAATCATCGAATGAAAGTAGCTTATCTCTAATGCTAATAAATCCGCGAGCGTTTTAATATGCAAATAATTCTGGCGTAATGGGTTTTGGAATTTATACTTACGACCCATAATGACTTGCGTCCACTGTCTTTGCGCCTCATTACCAAATATCCAGCCTTTATAGTTTTTGGTTTCGATGACAAAGATGCCGTATTTAGAGACAATGACATGGTCGATTTGGGTACTACCACCATTGGCTAATGGCAAAGTGATATTATTTAAACGATGATAGAGGTCTTTTTCTAGCTTTAACCACATGGCAACATTAATGACTGTTTCACCTAAAACACCTTTGAAGCTGGACATGAGGGACATAATCGTCTTCCAATAAAAAAGATAAAAACACTTATAATTAAAATAGTATGCTGTCTGTCTTAAACCATTTACCTAACACGCCTCAAGCGCTTATAACTTTAATAGTACATTGAAATCGCTTAATTGTAGTAGGATATCGCCTTACTATAGTCGATTGATTTTGAAAAGAATAGAGCACGGATTAATTACTATAGAACCACTTGAATTAAATTATTTTAACTACTGATATACCTCCTATCTCTCTTTGGATCAGACATATGACCACACCTGTCACCTCTTTGCTGAAAATCACACTCAGCAGCTGCCTACTATTATCATTACCAGTCATGGGATTGGCGGCGACCGTTCCGCAAAAATGGAAACTGGACGTCCCAAAGACCAATGTAGAATTTGAAGTCAATTATTTGGGTAAAGCCACGACTGACGGCAGGTTCAATAAGGTCAATGGCGCCATCAATTATGACGTCAATAAACCTGCAAGCACGACCATTAATTTTACCGTTTTTACCAATAGTATCGATACTGATCGCAGCTTGAGAGATTCATTTTTGCGCCGAAAGGAGCTTTTGAATACGAAACAATATCCGACGATGACTTTTGTTTCTAAAAAAGTCAGCATGATAAATGCTAAAGAAGCCAATGTGACCGGTGATTTTACGGTATTAGGTCAAACTAAACCTTTGACGGTGAGAGTAACGTTATCAGATGTAGAGAATGATCCTGTCACCTCTAGACCTACCTTAAAATTTCGCGCGACGGGTTTGGTAGATCGTTACAACTATGGGGTTACCGCTTTTCCAAAAGTGATTAGCAATATCATCCCACTTGAGATATCAGGGAAACTGATTGCTGCTAATTAAGCTCTGAAAGACTTAAAAGAACATAAAAAAAAGAGTTGCTAGAAATCCTAGCAACTCTTTTTTGTTTGAGCAGTTTTAAATACTTACACCAAGCTATTCACCGCATCAACCACGGCTTCAGTCGTGATACCAAACTCTTTGTATAACTGATCTGCAGGTGCAGATTCGCCATAAGTAGTCATACCGATGACTTTGCCATCTAGACCAACGAACTTATACCAGTAATCGACGTGTGCTGCTTCTACTGCGACGCGGGCGCGAGTATTGGCAGGCAATACCGCTTCACGATAGCTAGCATCTTGCTCGACGAAAATCTCAGCACACGGCATAGAGACCACACGTACACCGACGCCATTTTCGCTCAAGGTCGCGTAAGCTTGCATGGCAAGACCGACTTCTGAACCAGTCGCGATAATAATCGCTTGTAGCTCGCCTTGCTCTTTCGCAAGTACATAACCACCTTTAGTGATGTTCGCTACTTGTTCGCTGTCACGCGCTTGGTGTGGCAAGCTTTGACGGCTAAAGATCAATGCTGATGGATTGTGTTCTGATTTGATTGCTTCTACCCAAGCACTTGCAGATTCGGTCGCATCACAAGGACGCCATGTACGTAGATTTGGCGTGGTACGTAGGCTAGTTAACTGCTCAACTGGCTGATGCGTTGGACCATCTTCACCCAGACCGATTGAGTCATGCGTATACACATGGATGACGCGCTGCTTCATTAGTGCGCCCATGCGTACCGCGTTACGCGCGTATTCCATAAACATGAGGAACGTCGCTACGTAAGGGATAAATCCGCCATGTAGTGCGATACCATTAGCAATCGCCGTCATACCAAATTCACGCACGCCATAATAGATATAGTTGCCAGCGTCATCGTCTTGGATACCTTTGGCATCTTTAAATAGTGTGAGGTTTGAGCCTGCTAAATCCGCCGAGCCACCAAGTAATTCTGGCAATAATGGCTGTAAGGTATTGATGGCATTTTGGCTGGCCTTACGACTGGCAACATCACCGCCCTGCTCTTGAGTTTGCTGGATATACTCTTGCGCTTTTTGCTCAAAATCAGCTGGTAAGTCACCCTCTAAACGACGAAGTAACTCAGTTGCTAACTCTGGATAAGCCTTCTTATAAGCGTCAAAGTTCGCGTTCCAGTTTTTCTGTAAGACGTCGCCTTTGGCTTTACCATCCCATGCTTGATAGATTTCATCATCTAGCTCGAAAGGTGCATGCGTCCAAGATAATGCATCACGGGTTAAAACGATTTCATCATCGCCAAGTGGCGCGCCATGACTGGCTGCTAAGCCTTGTTTGTTTGGGCTACCAGCGCCAATAGTCGTTTTGCAAATGATTAAGCTTGGCTTAGTCGTCTCTTTAATCGCTTGCTCAGTCGCTTGCGTAATGTCATCGGTATCATGACCATTGACCTTGATAACTTGCCAGCCATAAGATTCAAAGCGCGCTTGCGTATCATCAGTGAACCAGCCGTCGACGTCACCATCAATTGAGATGCCATTGTCATCATAGAAAAATACCAATTTGCCAAGCTCTAACGTGCCAGCCAATGAGCAGACTTCATGGCTAATACCTTCCATCAAGCAGCCATCGCCTAAAAACGCATAGGTATGATGATCGACAATATTATGACCATCACGATTAAATTGCGCTGCCAACGTTTTTTCTGCAATTGCAAAACCAACCGCATTGGCAATACCCTGACCTAATGGACCAGTGGTGGTTTCAACACCTGGCGTATAGCCAAGCTCTGGATGACCTGGTGTTTTCGAATGTAATTGACGGAAACCTTTTAGGTCATCAACGCTAACGTCATAGCCTGATAAATGTAGCAATGAGTAGATCAGCATCGAGCCATGACCGTTTGATAAGACAAAACGGTCACGGTTGTGCCAGCTTGGGTCAGCAGGATTATGCTTCAAAAACTTGCGCCACAAAACTTCGGCAATATCAGCCATGCCCATTGGTGCACCCGGGTGCCCAGAATTGGCTTTTTGAACCGCATCGAACGACAGTACACGGATGGCATTGGCTAATTTACGTTCGCTAATTGGAGCTGGCATAGAGTGTCCTAATATTCGGATAGAAGTATGGAGGATAAGAGGAGAGTTTACTCAGAGGGTCATAAAATAAGGACGCAATGGGCGCCCTTAACGAATAATCTGTAAATACAGGGGTAATATTAACATATTTGCACTCTATCTAGCGCAAAAATGCGCTGACAGAACCGTTCGTATTTAATAATAATTTGTATCAGTTTTATCAATTTGACCGATACTTACTGCAATAAAACACAATCGGCGAGCCTGAATACCAACTCACTAATTGCATCACTCATCAAATAACTATATGTCAAAAACCCGCATATCAAAAAACTATAATAAAATGGTGTCAGCACCGCCCATAAACGGACGCAATACTTCTGGAATCGTGATGCTGCCATCAGCGTTTTGATGGTTTTCCATCACTGCCAATAATGTACGACCGACTGCCAAACCCGAACCGTTTAAAGTATGTACAAGACTGGTTTGTTTACCGTCTTTAACACGTGTACCCATACGGCGTGCTTGGAAATCGCCACAGTTTGAGCAGCTTGAGATTTCACGATAGGTCTCTTGGCTTGGCAACCAGACTTCGATATCATAAGTTTTTTGGGCGGCAAAACCCATATCGCCGGTGCACAATTTGACGGTGCGGTATGGCAAATTAAGCTGCTGTAAGATAAATTCTGCTTGTCCAGTCATCGCTTCAAGCAACTCATCTGATTGTTCAGCTGTGGCAATATTAACCATCTCGACTTTTTCAAACTGATGCTGACGAATCAGACCACGGGTATCACGACCATGCGAGCCAGCTTCACTACGGAAACACGGCGTATGAGCGGTGAACTTTAATGGCAGCTCTTTGATATCCAAGCGCTCACCCCGTACCAAGTTGGTCATCGGTACTTCTGCGGTTGGAATCAGATAAAAATCCATGTCATCATTATTCGTATGATTGGTCAATTTAAATAAATCATCTTCAAACTTTGGCAGCTGACCCGTGCCCTTTAAGCTTTCAGAATTGACGATATACGGCACATAAGTTTCAGTATAGCCATACTTCATTGTATGGGTATTGAGCATGAATTGAATCAATGCGCGATGCATCTGCGCCAATTGTCCTTTTAAGACGTTAAAACGGCTGCCAGTCAATTTGGTCGCTGCTTCAAAATCGAGCATACCGAGTGTCTCACCAATATGCGTATGATCTTTAATCTCAAAATCAAACTCACGCGGCGTGCCCCACTTGCGCACTTCTACGTTATCGTCTTCTGACGTACCGACTGGCACATCTGCAGCAGGAATATTAGGAATCTGCAAAGCCGCTTGAGTGATACGCTCTTGCAAAGTACGCAGCGCATCTTCGGCTTTTTTCAGCTCTCCGTTCAGACTTTGCATATCAGCCATCAATTCACTGGCATCTTCGCCCGACTTTTTCAAAACACCTATTCCATGTGCGCCAGCATTACGACGCGCCTGCAACTCTTCGGTCTTTACTTGTAGCGATTTACGTTCGTTCTCAATATTTTGCCAGAACGCTATATCAAGCGTATAACCACGGGTGGCCAATTGCTGCTGTAAATCTGTCAAATCGCCGCGTAAGAGTTTTGGGTCTATCATAATAGGTGCCTGTCGCGCTAAAAGTGGATAAAAGATGTGAAAATAATGAAAATCTGGGCTCTATAGCCTGATTTTGCTTAAAATTAGGTGGTAGCCGCTATAATACCAAGCTGCGGCTGTTTTGACCATGTTTTGGCAGTTTTTTACCCATCTCTTGACTGAGTTTTGAGCTTCTATTCTCTTAATCTTTAAATAGGAAATAGTTATTCATATTAACGTGCTAATAATATAATTTAAGGTCGCAAGCTCTCTATAAATGTGACTTACCTTTACTAATGGCCTAAATATGGTGTCTATTAGCGAACAGAGTGGCTTATATGTTTCATTTAAGGGCGATTTTCGGTAAGATAAGCGCATATCTTTATTCTATTTCCAGCCAAATATTACCTTGCTGTCGACGTTTGGCGCTTTTAATTTAACGTTTTCACTATAAGTCTTTGAGAAACCTTTATGGCTCTGTACCCCTACACGCTGCAACCTGTTGCCTTAAACCTAACCGAGGCAGAATTCCATCAAGCACAGTATGAGCTATTTTCTAGTGCCAGCCCGTCATTTGGTCTGTCGAGTATCAAGCTTAAAGAATGGATTATCATGGCAGTCGCTGTGGTTTTAGCCGTTGCTGGACTGGTTTTTTTGACCGGTTATTCGACCATTATTTTCTGGCTGATGCTAGCAGCCGTTGTTATTTACCTACTGGTTCGTACGCTTGGTTTTAAATGGTATGTGAAAAGAGAGTTTGAAAAGCAAGTCGCTGAGCAAGAGATGCCTGATGAGATGCGCCAAATGAAACTGGGTGTACAGAAGCATGGTCTGGTAATGGCAGTGCCTGTTAATCAGTCAGATATGTTTAGTAGCAATCAGATGCGCGGTATGCAGATGCGTGCAGGTAGCACCCAACAAGCGGTGATTCCTTGGAGCGCTGTGAAGAGCTGGGATGAGACCGACGACTATATCTTTATGATGTTTGAGATGAAAGGTCAGCAAGGCAGTCAGATTATTCCTAAACGCTTGCAAGCGCAAAAATTCCCTATCGATACGGTACGCCAGCATTTATTAGAAGTAGTCGCAGTAAAAGGTCTAAACTCTGAAAGCTTACAGATACCTGCTAAATAGG
Source organism: Psychrobacter sp. DD43 (assembly GCF_904846555.1). Classification (NCBI taxonomy): domain Bacteria; kingdom Pseudomonadati; phylum Pseudomonadota; class Gammaproteobacteria; order Moraxellales; family Moraxellaceae; genus Psychrobacter; species Psychrobacter sp. DD43. The sequence goes on along the minus strand of NZ_CAJHBE010000004.1, from coordinate 135,686 downwards.
CTTAGCGCTTTCTGTTAGATCAAGGATTTAGTTGTTTTATAAAATATATTACAAATTTTAATTTGATTAATTTAACTTATTTTTGCATGCTTGCTACAATAGTAAGCATCAAAGGTTGAGTAACGCATAGTAAGCGGTTATTTAGGCTTTAGTCTAATAATCGCTCGCTATAAATTGCTTAAGTTTAAAGGTTTAACAACTTGATGTTTGAACCCTACACTCAATGAAAAGGATAATATAATGAGTAACAATAATAACGACACTAACCAGATCGGTCTAGAAAAAGCAGATATGAGCGAAGTCATCAGCAAGTTAAATGGTCTGCTATCTAGCTATCATATGTTTTATATCAATGTTCGTGGTTATCATTGGAACGTCAAAGGTGAGCATTTCTTCACTTTACATCCAAAGTTTGAAGAGCTATATACCGCGCTGCAAATCCAAATCGATGAAATCGCTGAACGTATTTTGACCCTAGGCGGCACACCGTTACATGCTTATAGCGATTTTGCTCAGCATACCAGCATTCAAGAAGATAAGAACGTTAAAGACGGCACTACTTGTGTTAAAGGCGTTGTGACAGGTTTACAAGAGCTAATTGAAGAACAACGTCAAGTATCGACTCTAGCAGCAGAAGCAGAAGATCAGGGTTCAGCGGATCTTGTTGATGCTTATGTACAAGAGCAAGAAAAATTAATATGGATGTATAATGCCTTTTTGGGTTAACCGCTTCATGCATATTTAGTATATTAGGCTATATAGCCATGAAATCAAAAGTAGAAAAAAGCACCTAAATAGGTGCTTTTTTTATGTGCAATCTTTTTACTTTTTTATCTCAAAGCTTACTTTTGCATCCATTGACGCATTTTTTCACGCTCAGCAGGTGTGGCTTGTAGCCAAATTTGCATAAACTGATCAAGTGAATTGGTAGATGCGTTGACACTTGTCGTTTGCGTCACGGTAGCACCTGTAGTTACTGACTTGTTAGTACTTACGGATGGCTGATCGAGTGCAGCTATCGCACGTTGGTTTTGTAGCTCAGCATCACCGCTACCACCGAATACGCCACCTAATGCTTTACCAAGACCTGAGAATAAGCTATTGCTATTACCACCGACACTTTCTTGACTGGCAATGATGGTGTTATTACTTTGTATCGCAAGCGTTGGACGTTCAGCATACTTCTTGGCAGCCGCATAGTCTTCTGGCTGATTTGGCATGGTTAAGCGATAGGTCTGATTGTCTGCCAATTCAGCGGCAACACTGACGTTACCTGAACGCAAATAATCATGCTCATCACGGCGCAGATCATAAAGACGATCATATTTAGCGGTAATCACATGCTTACCTGGCTGCAAGGTAAATGACTTGGTCAGTGGCTGAAGAACACTCTGTGTCAGCTCTTGACCATTAATTGCCGTCACTTTGATATGATCATCGACCACTAAAGTCACTGCCGCTTGCGACAGCATAGAGACAGAAGCTGCCCCAACAAACACAGCGCTGATAGACAGTTTTTTTAGCAAAGACGCATTTGATTTCATAAGTTTTCCAATAGTAGTAAAAAGCATTTCGGATAGAAAATTTGTGTTCTGACTGCTAAAAATCAAGTGGCATCGTATGCTGAGTATGCTGGTCTTGATCAGCGGCATCATTGTCTACTTGCGACTCCTGTGCGATATCAGCAAGCTCAGCAGCAAGCGTCTGCTCATCAATCGTACGCAGCGCGTCAGCAATGACCGCTTTTGATATATTACTACGACCCAAGTTGGAGAACATGGGTTGAATGTAATTGAGCACCTCCATCATTGCGCCAATACGATGCGGTCCTTCAGTGAGCAGATAATTGGTAATACGTTCATCAAACTGCCAACCACGTCTGCGCAATATCGACTGTAATAATGCTTCGCGGTCTGCAAAATCATGTCCTGTCGGTACTTTGAATGAGGGCGCTTGTGCCAAACGGGTGAGCAAATCTCTCAATTGAAACGGCAGCTCGGATGCAGGCTTATTAGCGGCAAATAAAAGTTGGCGCTGCCCTTCGCGGCTACGATTGATCAGATGAAATAAAGCTTCTTGCCATTGGCTGTTTTGTTCAATGACTTCCAAATCATCGATCGCAATCAAAGAAAAATTTTCTAGCGATGATAATACATTGACATCGGTATGAATCAGCTCGTTTAACGACAGACAAATCGCTGACTTGTCCATCTCAATAAAAGACTCACAAATAGCGGATAATAAGTGCGATTTGCCAGTAGCAGGACTGCCAAATAGGTACAGCTGACCTATCAGGCCGACATGGAGCTGCCGTACTGCATCGATAATAGACATCCAACCCGGACCGGCGAAGTCGCTGAGACTTGCATCATGCTTTATGTCCAGATTGAGACTTAGCTGTGCTTCTGCCATGAATCATCAACTCGGTTTGCGTAGCACAATCAATAAAAAGGCTAAACGACTAGTATGCTTATAAACTGACTTTGGTAAAATTCATTTTAGCCAAAGCCAACCTAGTAAAGGTCAATACCGTTACTACTGCGCCTATATATAACATATTTGCAAAATGACTGACAAGTCTTTTACCCATAACACCCAATCAATCCTGTTTTATCACGCCGGCAAATGACTATAATATGCCCTGTCACCTGAAGGACTTCATGGCAGCTATACATACAACAACATTATTTTTTTTCAAACAATGCCAACTGCTTACGACCTTTATAAAAGTCAGTCGTTTGATAATGAGTATAAAAATGACGGAATAACACGTTCAAGACAGCAGACACTGGCAGCGCAATCAGCATACCAACGAAACCGAGCAAACTTGCACCTGCCAGTACCGAAAATATTACCCATAATGGCGATAGACCAATTTTGTCGCCCAATAGTAGCGGTTGCAAGATATAGCCTTCAGCAGCTTGTCCAATCAAGAATGCGCCAGCAATCAAGGATAAATACGTCCAATCTAGGCCAAACTGGAACAGACAGGCGATAATCGCGGCAACGAAGCCAATCCCAAAGCCCAAATACGGTACAAAGCTAGCAATACCTGCAACCATACCAATAATCAGCCCAAGCTCAAGCCCAATAAGCTGCAATTGCACAGCATAAATAGCACCTAGTAAGACCATCACCAATAGCTGACCTTTAATGAAAGCCATCAACGCACGGTCACACTCTTGCGCAATTTGAATCACTTTTTTACAGTATGGCGCAGGTATCGCCATTTTCCATGTATGTAAGCGTTGATCCCAATTAAATAAGAAATAAAAGGTCAAAATCGGCACCAGTACAATCAGCCCAGCATTATTGATAAAGTTCATGCTAGACGCCAGTATTTGGCTCATCATGGTACCGGCATCTTCAAACTTATAATTGGTTTGCATGTATTCAACCAAGGTCTCAGAGAAGCCCTTAGACTCAAGTTCTGGTAGACGAATACGGCTATTACTAGCAAACCATTCACGGACGACTTCGTTATACCAAGTTAAAAGCTGTGGCAGATAATCCCATGCTGCTTGCAGCTGATGCCACAATGTCGGTATCAACCACCACAGTAGTAGCACCATACTCAACGTAATCGTCGAATACACAATAATAATGGCAATCCAACGTTTGATATATTTTGATAAGCGTTTGACCAACGGATTAAACAAATAAGCCAATACAAAAGCAAAGACAAACGGCACAATGACCGGCATCATTAAATACAATAAAACCATAGCCACAACAATAGCAACGACGATAAATAGGCGTCGAAAAAAGGGATCTATTGATTGGTTTGTCATGAAGGCTAGTCCTACGAATGGGCTTATTTAAAAGAGTGATTTGATTTAAAGTTGATGATAGATCTTATTGAACGACAACATTCCAATAGCAAACAGTTATTGACCATAATTTTAGCCTTCTATTATCGCAGAGTCCTATAAAAAAGCCGTCATTTTTTGTTTCTTAATTTTCATGTCATCTTTATTGCCGTCTTTCTGAAATATTAGATAGATATCAATCAAATTTAGGTCAAATAAAAGCAAGTTGTTTTGCGAGTAAGGGTGATTTTTGGGTATAATGCGCGCACAATCTGCAAAATTCATATGACCGACACGCGTTTTTACTGACTGACCTTCATTCCCTATAAAATTTGTGAGATGACCATGAGTAACAAGCCTTCTTTAAGCTACAAAGATGCTGGCGTTGATATTGATGCTGGCGATGCGTTGGTGCAACGTATTAAATCCGTGGCAAAAGCCACCTCACGTCCTGAAGTGGTGGGCGGACTTGGCGGCTTTGGGGCGCTTTGTCGCATCCCGACTGGTTATACCTCACCTTTACTAGTTTCGGGTACTGACGGTGTGGGCACTAAGCTTAAACTGGCATTACAATTGAACCGACATGACACCATTGGTATCGACTTGGTCGCCATGTGCGTCAACGACTTATTGGTTTGCGGTGCTGAGCCTTTGTTTTTCTTAGACTACTATGCAACTGGTAAGCTTGACGTCGATGTTGCAGCTACTGTTGTTACGGGTATAGGTGAAGGCTGTAAATTATCAAATTGCGCGCTTATCGGCGGCGAAACGGCTGAGATGCCAGGCATGTATCAGGACGACGATTATGACCTAGCGGGATTCTGCGTCGGTGTGGTTGAAGAAGCGGAAGTTATCACTGGCGAAAATGTGGCTGAAGGCGATGTACTGATTGCCCTTGCTTCAAGTGGCGCGCATTCTAATGGCTACTCATTGGTACGTAAAGTCATTGAAGTCAGCGGTGTGGATGTGACTAGTAGCAATGAGCAGCTAGATGGTCAGTCTATCCAAGATGCCTTAATGGCACCGACACGTATTTATGTTAAAGCGATCAAAGCATTGCAAGATACACTTGGTAGCTCATCCCTACATGCGATGTCACATATCACTGGCGGCGGCTTAACCGATAACCTGCCACGTGTATTACCTGAAACGCTAGCCGCTAGCATCGATACGAATAGCTGGCAGTTCTCAGAGCTGTTCACTTGGTTACAAACCCAAGGTAATATCGAGCAAAGCGAGATGTATCGTACCTTTAACTGCGGCGTTGGGTTTGTTATCGTCGTACCAAAAGATAAAGCAGAAGCTGCTATCCAAACCTTGAATGATGCTGGCGAAAAAGCATGGAAATTAGGTGAAATGGTTAGTCGCGAAGCGGATGCTGTGGTGTACCGTTAATGTCAGACAGCCATACAAAAATTCATAACAAGCCGTTACGCATTGCCGTTTTGGTATCTGGTAGTGGTAGCAACTTACAAGTATTGATTGATGCTATGCAAGCTGGTGCGCTACCAATTGAGATTGTCGGCGTTATTAGTAACCGTGAAGACGCTTATGCCATCGCACGCGCTAAAGATGCTGACATTCCAGTGGCGGTCTTATCTCACGTTGCTAGTGGCAAACGCATGGGAATCAAAACTTTTGAGAGTCATGCCAGCGCCCAACTAACCACATGGCAACCTGACCTAATTGTGTTAGCTGGTTTTATGCGTGTTTTAAGTGCTGGTTTTATTGATAACACGCCAGCACCAATGATTAATCTGCATCCTGCGCTCTTGCCTGCTTATAAAGGTTTGGATACTCATCAGCGTGTTATTCAAGCAGGTGAGCGTCAGCACGGCTGTAGCATTCATGTCGTTACCGCTGAGCTCGACGCAGGTGCTGTACTAACCCAAGCATGGCTAGCAGTGCATCAAAAAGATACTGCTGGCAGTTTGCAAACGCGCGTGCAAAAGCTTGAGCATCAGCTGTTACCTTGGACAATTTTGCTACTAGCCAAAGGTGTATTATCGTTGAACAACGAGCAATTATTAAATCAGCAACGCACCTGTATGCCGATGCTACCTTTTAAGCTATATTTAAACAGTTAAAACAATGGCAACAAGCACAGAAAGATAGCACTCATTTCAAACTATCGACCACAAAAAAGCCCAGTCACTCAATTTATGAATGACTGGGCTTTTCAATATCTAACATTTAGAGCGTTTTAACTTCAGCATTTGTACGTGTTCTTAACTGTTATGAACATGTACACCTTTGATGTTTACAAATTCTTTAATACCGAAACCACCATGCTCGCGACCATGACCCGAGTTTTTCACGCCACCAAAGGGTAATGCTGGATTTGCAAGGCCATAACCATTGATATAGACCATACCCGTATCAAACTCTTCATTAGCTAGACGAATAGCTTTGTCTTCGTCTTTAGAGAAGATAGCACCCCCTAAGCCATAACGGCTGTCGTTAGCAATACGTAAAGCATCGTCTTGATCTTTAGCACGTATTAGTGATGCTACTGGACCAAATAGCTCATCATCATAAGCTGGTTGACCTTTTTCAACATTTTCCAAGATAGTCGCTGGATAGAAGCTACCTTTACCTTCTGGTAATTTACCACCAACAGAGATAGTAGCGCCTTTGCTTACGCTCTCCTCTACTTGCGCATGCAATTTTTCTTGTAGATCTTTACGCGCTAGTGGACCAAGATCAGAGCTGTCATCCATAGGATCGCCGGCTTTTTTACTTGCAAACTCTTCAACGATGCGCTTACGGAACTCGTCATATAAACTGTCGACAACGATAAAGCGTTTTGCAGCAACACAAGTTTCGCCATTATTGATAAGACGCGCTAAAGTACAAGTTTGTACTGCAAGCTCTAGGTCAGCATCCTCTAAAACGATAAATGCATCATTTGAACCCAACTCTAAGACTGCTTTTTTGATTGCTTTTGCTGCTTGCTGACCGACGATGCTACCTGCACCATCACTACCAGTAAGCGTGACACCGCGTACTTTATCATTACCAATTAACTCTTCTGACTGATCATGATCAATGAGAATCGTACGGAACAAATCGTTCGGTAAGTCAGACTCATGGAAGATTTTTTCAATTAATAAGCCAGAACCAGTCACATTTGCTGCGTGCTTAAGCAAAATACTGTTACCTGCCATCAAATTGGCGATGGTATAACGGAACACTTGATAAGCTGGAAAGTTCCAAGGCTGCATACCGTAGATAACGCCAATGGGCTGATAAGTGACAATACCTTTTTTGAGACCTTCGATGTCACGTTCATCATCAGCAAGCGCGGCCACACCCTTCTCTGCGGTGTAATCACAAATCGCTTTACACAGATCAATTTCTTGTAGACTCTGACTATATAGTTTACCGCGCTCCTCAGTCATAATACGGGACAGCTCCTCTTTGTACTTCATCAAAGTCTCGCCGATAGAGTTAATAACCTTCGCACGCTCTTCATGGCTAGTTTTACGCCATTCTAGAAACGCTTGGTGCGAGGCTTCAACAATGTTGTTGACCTCATCATTACTCATATAATTATATTCTTTAATGTCTTCGCCTGTTGCTGGGTTTACAGTAGTAATATCTGCCATGATTATTATCCTTATTTATTAGAATGTCTTGAGTCTATAAAACAACCTATTCCTAACAGCTCAACTTTATAGAACAACTTAACAATAGATATTTTATTCATCATTTTTCTTAATGTTCGACTATCATAACAAAGTGCTTGGTGAGTAGGTTTACAAGTTATAAAGAATTGTGCGTAAGATGTTAAGAATGTGACGGTGTTATTAAGCAAACCTAAATCTTGTATAGAGCCTCTCATGCAGAGAGTTTTGACAACTTTAGACAAATAAAAAACCAGCACGATGGCTGGTTTGATATTGTCAGAGAAAAGTAATATCGATACATCAAGTACTGCTGATATTAATTTTTCTTGCTTGCTGTGCCTATGCAGACAGAGGCTGCAAAAAATTTATACCAGCAGCACTGTAGCGTTTTTGAGATATTTTAACTATACATAATTGAGCTTTAGAAGACCATATACAGTTGTACAATAAACAACCTAAAACAAGTGATTGATCACAGGGATTTCTTGTGGTGGATTTTCTTCATCATTAACGATTTGACGTGCCACATGCATAATCAGCTGACGTAACCAGCGATGCGCCGGATGATGCTGCAATAACGGCGACCACGCCATCGTTAGCTCAAATTCTGGTATAAAAAACGGTGGCTCTTCCATAATAATGCTGTCGTTATTAGCCTGCATTTTTGCGACACGAGTCGGCAAGGTTGCAATCAAATCTTTGTTTGCTGCTAGCATAGCAGGCATTTGATAGTGACGGGTAAAAACGCTGATTTGGCGCTTTTGACCTAAACGTTGCAATGCTTGATCGATAGAACCTAAGCCACCTGATTTTTCTGGATTGACACCGAAGCCCACGCCCATACCAGTTTTTGATACCCAAACGTGCTGCGCTTTAAGATAATTTTTAAGATTAAAGCGATGAGCATAAGGACTTTCAGAAGATAATAGGCAGCTAAAGGTATCACGCCATACCAACACTTGATGGAAGCTTTGCGGGATCTCGTTAAAGCGGTTGATTGCCAAATCTACACGCCCCTGCTCCATATCACGATAAGACACATCCGATGGCGTTAAGAAATCCAAAATGACATTGGGTGCCTCTGAGCGTAGCGCTTTCACCAATTTTGGTACCAAGGTCGCCTCAGCATAATCTGAGGTCATAATACGAAAAACGCGTGAGGTACTATAAGGGCGAAACTCGGTACGTGGCTCTAACACTTGTGTCAAATCGGCAAGTATCTCACGGATACGAGGCTGTAACTCAAGAGCGCGCTCGGTCGGTGTCATCCCTTCTGATGAACGCACCAATAAAGGGTCGTTAAATAACTTACGCAAGCGGCGCAAAATATTACTCATCGCCGGTTGAGTAATGCCTAGCTGCTCAGCGGCGCGCGTTACGTTTTTTTCTCGCAACAACACATCCAAATGTACCAATAAATTTAAATCAACCCGCTGCAAATTCATATATGTGTCTCTTTATCTTAGAATAAATACCATCATAAACGTGATATTTCCTATCCTATCATTTATTGCAATTCATCCCTAACAGCATGATATAAGGATATTTTTATGTTAATTATTTTGGAATATGCTTATTATAACTGAATCTACCCACCACAAGCCATTGTTTTATATATACTATAATTAAACGAAATACCCAAGATAACAATCATAAACTAGATAAATCAAGGTAACCTAGCTATAGTGGCTAGCAAGCGCTCATTAGGGACTATTCAACATTAGACTGTTAATACATATATCAATGAATGAGTTACTAAGTGCATTTTATCGTATTTTCATGCTGAAATACGGACATAAAATTTATAACAGCATCTTATAGAAACTTAGTTTTTTGTGTTTATTTTTCAGGCTTGGAAAAATATCTTATACGCTTTAGGATAATAGTTACTTCAGTAGCAAAATATACTTATAAAACAACCAATTAACTCTGAAATAATTGTTCAAAAAAGAGACTTAAAAATAAAAGCTGACCAAAGAGACAGGTTTTAATTGCTTTTATCACCATTTTCTTATAGTTTAGTAGAGACTGCTCACGGAAGAAGCTTATATTTCAAATTTTTACTTCTGCCAGCATCTTTCTATATAGACCAAAATTATTTTAATTTACTTATTTATTCACCACCAAGGAGACTATAGATGTCAACTGCATATAAATCAGCGATCGATTTAGTACGTGAACTAAAACAGAAACACGGTAACTGGCAGAACATCAGCGAAACTGATGCGGCACGTATGATGGCACAAAACCGCTTCAAAACAGGTTTAGATATTGCTAAGTACACCGCAAAAATTATGCGTCAAGACATGGAAGAGTATGACAATGACACGTCTCAATACACCCAGTCTCTAGGTGCATGGCATGGTTTTGTTGCACAGCAAACCATGTATGCGAAGAAAAAATATTTTGGCACAACATCTAAAACTTACATCTACCTATCTGGTTGGATGGTAGCAGCTCTACGTTCTGAGTTTGGTCCTCTGCCTGACCAATCTATGCACGAAAAAACGTCTGTACCTAAGCTGATTGCAGAGATCTACACTTTCTTGCGTCAAGCAGATGCAAAAGTATTGAACGACTATTTCCGTGAGCTAAACGCTGCTGAAGAAGCGGGTCAAGATACCTCAGCTATCTTAGAAAAAATCGAAAACTTTGATTCACATGTTGTGCCAATCATTGCAGATATCGATGCAGGTTTCGGTAACGAAGAAGCGACTTACCTACTAGCGAAACAGATCATCGAAGCAGGTGCTTGTGCACTGCAAATCGAAAACCAAGTATCTGATGCCAAGCAATGTGGTCACCAAGCGGGTAAAGTAACTGTACCGCATGAAGACTATATCGCAAAAATCAATGCAATCCGTTATGCATTCTTAGAGCTTGGTGTTGAAGACGGTGTTATCGTTGCTCGTACTGACTCTGAAGGCGCGTCATTAACGCAAAAAATCCCAGTATCAAATGAGCCAGGCGATCTTGCTTCTCAGTACATCGATTTTATCGAGATGGAAGAAGTTACGCTAGAAAACGCCAAAGAGAACGACAGCTTACTTAAGCATAACGGCAAATTAGTACGTCCAGTTCGTTTGCCTAATGGTCTCTATCAGTTCCGTGAAGACACGAACATCGACCGCGTTGTCCTTGACTGTGTAACGGCTCTAGAAAACGGCGCTGATCTACTATGGATCGAAACACCGACTCCAGACGTCGCACACATCAAAATGATGGTTGACCGTATTAAAGAGCAACAGCCAAAAGCCAAGCTTGTATACAACAACAGCCCATCATTCAACTGGACGCTGAACTTCCGTAAGCAAATCATCGCTCAGTGGGAAGAAGAAGGTAAAGACCTATCTGCCTATAATAAAGCTGACTTGATGAGTGCTGATTACGATGGTACTGAGCTTGATACAGCAGCTGACGAAGCGGCTAGAAACTTCCAACGCGATGCAGCACGTGAAGCAGGTGTATTCCATCACTTAATCACGCTACCTACTTATCACACCACGGCTCTTAGCGTTCATGAACTTGCTAAAGGCTACTTCGGTGAAGATGGTATGCTTGCTTATGCAGCTGGCGTACAACGTAAAGAAATCCGTGAAGGCATCGCTTGTGTTAAACACCAAGCAATGGCGGGTTCTGACCTTGGCGATGATCATAAAGAGATCTTCTCTGGTGAAAACGCCCTTAAAGCTGGTGGCGGCAAGAACACGATGAACCAGTTCTAATGTCTGACCACTTATAAGTACATTTTATAAGTAAAAGTTTTAAGAAAAGCCGTCCTACATGGTAGGGCGGCTTTTTTGTGCGCTATAAGTAACGATATCTACCAAAATAACAGAGCTATTCAATCACTTTTTTAATTAACTGATGTTCATTTACTCAATAATTATTTGGCTCGATTTAGCCAACCAAAACGAAAGTTTTACTTGTTATTCACTGATAGCTTTCATACGATGGTAATAATATAAATTTATTAAAACAATCAGGAGCCATCATGCAAGAAATAGAGCTGAAATTCTTGGTACCAGAGTCGCGATTAAAAGCGCTTATGCGCCAAGCGAAAGTCAAATCATCACAAGTAACACAATTGGCTGCGCATTATTATGACACCCCTGACCAGCAGCTTGCACAGGCTGGTATTGGCCTGCGTATTCGTCAGGAGGGTGATGCTTGGGTGCAGACTATCAAAGCGGGCGGCGATGGTATCGCAGCGCGCCTAGAGCACAATGCCACCTTAGATAATGAGCAGGTACAAGCCATGCTCGACAATAACGCGCTGATGCCTGATTTAACGATTTATAAAGATAGCCTTATTGCCCCAGCATTGACAGATTTTAAGCTCAAAAAATTGGCTAAAAAACTGACCCGTTTATATGTGACTGATGTAGAGCGTACTACCCGCTTATTGATAGAAGATACGAGCGATGAAGTCGTTAACAGTATTGAGATGGCTTACGACTATGGAGAAATTATCCATGGCACCGATGACACTCAAAGAGACGCCATTCAAGAAGTTGAATTTGAGCTCACATCCGGTGAGTTAGATTTTTTATTTACGACGGCTAAAACGTGGTGTCAACGTCATAAACTGTGCCTTTCTACCGTGACCAAAGCAGAGCGTGGCGGCTTGCTTATTAAGGGACAAAATTATAGCTCAGCCACTGCTGCTGACTTGAGCACCCTTAGTATCAATAAAAAAATCACTATGCCTGCTTTTTTACGTGCTGTCGTGCATAACTGCTTATTGCAAATACTCCCAAATAGCAGCGCCATCGTAGCAGGCAGTAAAGACGATAGTCACCTTTTACAGCTATCTATCGGTATAGAGCGCTTGCACACTGTACTACAAGCCTTTGATAGCTTCTCAGATGAGATCCATCCGGATTGGTCAGCCATACTGCAACAAACTGCTACTTTACTCGCTGATTATCGTAAGCTTGCTCATCTCAGTACTCAGATTGAACCAATGTTACAACAGCACGGTGCACCTATCGTTGATTGGACAGCGGATATTGATGCTATCAAAATTACACCAATGACTGCAATCAGTGCTAACGACTTCCAGATCATGTTGCTTGAGCTCATCGCCTTTACTATGAGCGACCCTAGCCTTGAGCCTCAAGCAGATAAGCTGGCTATCAATAAGCTTGAAAAAGTACTTATTAAATACTATGACAAATTACTTGAAGCTGAGCAATATTTAGAGGACAGCCATGATGATTCAGATAGTGAGTTAGAGAAAGAATCCATGATAAAAGCATTGCATAACCTACATGCTCATCTAAAAAACCTATGTTCTATCAGCGAATTAGTAGCACCTTTGTATAGCAAAAAGAAAACCAAGCGCTGGCTAAAACGTGCCGTAAAAGCACAGAAAGCACTGGGTCAACAGCTCGATATGATTGACTGTCAGCAGTACTATCAAAGTAAAGCCAGCTCTGACTCTGCTGCTTTATATGCGGCAGGCTGGTTAAATGCTGCTTCGATACCAATAGAAAAAGCCACAGAAAAACATTTGGATAGATTTCATGAGTGCTCTGTATTTTGGTAATTGAGTATATTGTCATTTTATGTTTATCAATATTAGAGAAAAAGACAGCCCACTGAATAAGGGTTGTCTTTTTTATATCGTCGACTCAATTTATAATCCATACATTACTACTACAGCTACTTAATACTACTTTTATTGGGCGATAATATTCACTGCTGTCCCTTCCTCAATCTGCTCAAACAATTCGATAATATCTTGATTGCGCATACGTACGCAGCCATGTGAGAGTGGCACGCTCATCGGCTCACTGTCTGGTGTACCATGAATATAGATATAACGCTGATAAGTATCGCAGCCACCTTGACTATTACTGCCTTTATTAAAGCCTTCCTCAATACCACTTAGCCAAAGAATGCGGCTTAGTATCCAATCGCGTTTAGGGTTCAATGCCCCAAGCTCAGCATTATATATTTCTCCCGTCGCTATACGTCCAATAAATACCGTATGACTTGGCGCATTGCCGCCTATTTTTTCTGCAATGATATGCTGACCAAGTGGTGTACAACCACTGTCTTGTTGACTGCCTATTCCATTTTTGGCTGTTGATATAGGATATTCAGCAATAACTTTTTGCCGCCTATAAACGGTCAAAGTTTGCTGAGCAATGCTAATCACTATCTGGGTCGTAAGATTTTCGTTATCTGTCATAGCAATTTTCCGGCAGTTATTTCGATTATGGTTGTTATAGTCGATTCAATTTAAAAACAATACAGTACTGCTGGGATAAATTTTGCGAAGCCTCTGGAGTGCAAAGCGCACAGCAAGCGAGAGAAATTTATCCCAGCATAATGCTATTCTGAACGTAACTTTTTTATATTGAACTCACCATAGCAGCATAAAAATGAGTGAGTCTTTCTATTATCAAGGGATTGTATCAAGACATTTGACACCGTAATATAGGGGCACACTTTTTGATGCTAGCAGATTATGACGACTATTTCACCGACACGGGTGTCGATGTATGATTTTCTATATCAAGATACCAAGCCATTGGTGTCATTATTAGCAGATGCAGCAGCGCTGTCATTGCCACAAGCGCGTTTGGCAATGGATGCCAGCTTGCAGGCGATTATCAGCGCCCTTCTCGCGTATCAGCAGCGCCATCAAGGACAAGCTCTAAGCAAAAAGCTATTTGGTCGCAGTGCCGTCAAAGAAATGCGCCAGTACAATTCTATGAATTTTGCCACTCTAAATACGACGTTGTACCATCGCCATGATGCCGCCGATGCGATATTCCATGATAATGCACGGGTGAGCAAAGCCAGTGAGTATATTGCAGCACAGATTGACGCGAAGGCGCCACAAGTACAAATCTTGCTTACTACCTTATGCGTCATTGTGCTACGTGAGCTTGCTATTTTGGTTGAGTATAGTCAACTTGATCATGATGAGGTGAATAAATGGTTCGCCTTACAGCCACAATTTTTGTCCAAAGCGCGTTTTGCTACCCCTGTCTCAAATTTAGCTGTTAACGAATCAGCTGATGATAGCGATGAGGCACAAACCACATTGTCGGCAGTAGAAGCGGTAAAAATAGAGTCAGTAGCTAGCGATGAGCGTTACTTATTAATCGCTGAGCAATTGACAGATAACCCGCCAGCTTTTGATCCTTACTGGTATGAGCTGACAGCATTCATACCCGAACAATTTGAGCCAGTAAAAGACGTGCAACTGGCAACTGGCAACTACTTAAAAGCCATTGGACGCTCAGCTGAAAACATTCAACAAGGTAAACACAATGACTTATTGATGTTTGCACCGATGACGGCTATTGGCTTGCCACATCAACGCTGGCTAGTACAACTGGCTAAAATATCAGAGATATATTTGCAGCGTAATCGATTACGCATTACTTCTGAACCTATCAACCCACCAAAGCCACCGTTGGTTAGCTCAGGATTGCTGAGCAGTAATAGCAACAATGATAATACACCAAGCACCCTTAGCGAAAAGCCGATTGAATACGAGGCATCAGTCCCCCTATGGAAAAATCCCGTCATTCTGCTGATTATTCTCGTGATTGGTGGGCTTGGAATATTGGCAACCATCAAATATCAAACGCAAAAATCTAACGGTGTCATACTTGCTACAGAGGAAGTGTTAGAAGAGCGACAGCAGCAAGATGTGGCTATCGTTATGGTGAACGAAGATACCACTGCTGATGATAAAAAATCAAAAGCTGAGTAAAACATAGCTATGTTTAAAATAGTATCGTAGAAATCGATCAGCAAAAAAAAGAGGCGCTATTTATATAGCACCTCTTTTTTGATCAGTCATTTAACAAAATGATTTAAAAAAAGCCTTTAGTCAAAAATACTTATTTTGACAAATCACGACCACGGCTGGCTTCAATTGCCAAACGTAGACCATTCAGACGAATAAAACCTTCTGCATCTTTTTGATCATACGCACCTGCATCATCTTCAAAAGTCGCAATTTTTTCATCAAATAACGAATCATCTGATTTACGACCAACCACGCTCACAGCACCTTTGTATAATTTGACACGTACCGTACCATTCACATATTCTTGTGACTTATCAATCAGCGCCTGTAGCATCATACGCTCAGGGCTGAACCAATAGCCGTTGTAGATAGTCTTAGCATAACGTGGCATTAGCTCATCTTTTAGATGCGCCGCTTCACGGTCAAGTGTCAATGACTCAATACCGCGATGCGCTTTTAACATAATGGTACCCGCTGGCGTCTCGTAGCAGCCGCGCGACTTCATACCGACGTAACGATTTTCAACGATATCCAAACGTCCGATACCATGCTTGCCGCCAATCTCATTAAGCTTAATCATTACTTCATATGGCTTAAGCACTTCACCATCGATGGCAACGATGTCGCCTTTTTCATACTCTAATTCCAGATATTGGGCTTCATCTGGTGCTTCTTCTGGGCTTACTGACCAGCGCCACATATCATCTTCTGCTTCAGCATACGGATCTTCTAAAATACCGCCTTCATAAGAGATATGTAATAAGTTGGCGTCCATTGAGTATGGGGATTTTTTCTTATTGCCCGCATAGTCGATGGCAATATTATGCTCTTTAGCATATTCCATCAAGCTTTCACGGCTCGATAGATCCCACTCACGCCAAGGCGCGATAGTCACGACGTCTGGAGATAAAGCGACAGCACCAAGCTCAAAGCGTACTTGGTCATTACCTTTCCCGGTTGCACCATGGCTGATCGCATCAGCATTATGTTCTTTAGCGATTTCAACCAAACGCTTAGCGATGAGTGGACGCGCGATAGAAGTACCAAGCAGATACTCACCTTCGTAGATGGCATTGGCACGGAACATTGGGAACACGTAATCACGAGCAAATTCTTCGCGCAAGTCTTCAATATGGATATGTTTGATACCCATGGCTTCAGCTTTGGCACGCGCAGGCTCAACTTCTTCACCTTGACCAATATCCGCAGTGAAAGTGATCACTTCTGCATCATAGGTTTCTTGTAGCCATCGAGCGATGATTGAGGTGTCAAGACCCCCTGAATATGCCAATACGATTTTATTAATAGTTTTTGGATCAAGCTGAGCCATGAAACACTCCTAGTATGAGGAATTTAATGATAGGTAAATCGACTATATCACGAGGAAGATAGATTGCTCGCTCAGTGTACATCATATTTACCATTGGCAAAAGTGGCACTGCCGTTAGGCATGAGGTTTTTGCCCAAGTTTAGTTGCCACTAAAGCAATAATTTTCTCGCCAATAATAGAGTGAACATGGGATCTTACTTCTACAGATGAATAAATTACCTACCATTTCTGTAGAGATATTATGTATAGATATTCAGCCACATATTTAGTCAGGTAAGCAAATCTGTTATGATAGCCGCACAGCAAGACTCCCTTTTACTCCCAGATATGACGATATAGAGCGCGACGATACTATGACTGATTCAATTAGAGAATTGACCATCCTACAACCCGATGATTGGCACATTCATTTGCGTGACGATAAGGCGCTAGCAACCACAGTCCCTCATGCGGCAGAGAGCTTTAATCGCGTTATCTGTATGCCAAACCTTGTACCACCAGTCAAAAACGTCGACGACGCGCAAGCATATCGCGCGCGTATTATGCAACATTTAGAAATCAGCAATCTGAGCGCTGAGCGTAAAGCATCATTTGACCCGCGCATGACCTTGTATCTCACCGATCATACTACCGCACAAGATATTGAACTGGCGGCAAAGTCTGGCATCGTACAAGCGGTCAAGCTCTATCCTGCTGGTGCTACCACTAACTCTGCTGATGGCGTTACCAATATCAATGCCTGTGTTGATGTATTTGAAGCGCTTGAAAAATATAATCTACCCCTACTGCTACATGGAGAAGTCACTCACGACCATGTTGATATTTTTGATCGTGAAAAGCGCTTTTTGGATGAAGTGATGGTACAAATCATCGCAAAGTTTCCAACCATGAAAATTGTGATGGAGCACATCACCACTAGTGATGCGGCTGATTTTGTCTTGTCACAAGGTAATCAAATTGCTGCCACTATTACGCCGCAGCATTTGATGTTTAACCGCAATCACCTATTGCTTGGTGGTATTAAGCCGCACTTCTATTGCTTGCCTATCTTAAAGCGCGAAAGCCATCAAAAAGTATTGCTTGATGTCGCTACCAGCGGCAACCCAAAATTCTTTTTAGGTACTGATTCTGCGCCTCATGCAACCGATAAAAAAGAAGCGGCTTGTGGCTGTGCTGGCTGCTATAGCGCGGCGACTGCACTACCTTTATATGCCACAGCGTTTGATAGTGTTGGTAAAATTGACAGATTAGAAGGGTTTACCAGTCGTTTTGGTGCACAATTTTACGGTTTGCCCGTTAACGAGAGCACTATTACGATTATCAATACGCCGATGCAAATACCAGCAAATTATCCTTACTTTGATGGTAGCTCATTGACTCCACTGATGGCAGGCGAGACATTACCTTGGTCGATCAAAGGATAATTTTGATACTTTTTAATTAAAACCCTTTTTTATAAAGTAAATTATCTGTATTTTATCCTATGATAGCAATGCTATCTTTTCATTGAAAAATAGTATGAGTGTCATAGGATGTTTATTTTTTATTAAACACAATAGCCCGACTGATAAAAGCGATTTAACCTGATATGACCATTAAAAAAGATACCGCTTTACCCAAAATAGATGTAGCCGTTCCTATAGATTCGACCACAGAAACGCTAGCACCCATGAAACTAAAAGAGCGTTTTCGGAAATTCCTACCAGTAGTAGTGGATGTTGAAACGGCAGGATTTAACGCGCAAACTGATGCCTTGTTAGAGATTGCCTGTATTCCTGTACTACTGAATGAGCAGGGTGTTTTTTATCCTGGTGAGGCATTTAATGCTCATATCGAACCTTTTGAAGGGGCAAATCTTGAGCCAAGTGCCCTCGCCTTTACCGGCATTGACCCTAACAATCCGCTGCGTAAAGCCATTGCTGAAGACGAAAAAACGGCGCTACGTCGTATTTTTAAAGGGTTAAAAGAAGTACGCCGTACTGAAGACTGCCGTCAATGTGTGTTAATCGGACATAATGCACATTTTGATTTGGCATTTTTAAATGCCGCGGTATTACGTACCAATAATAAGAGCCACAATCCTTTCCATAACTTCTCAGTCTTTGATACGGTGACTTTATCAGCACTTGCCTTTGGTCAAACGGTGCTAGCACGCGCCTGTAAAGCCGCAGGACTTGATTTTGATGGTAATGACGCTCATTCTGCACTCTATGACACGCAAAAAACCGCTGAGCTATTTTGTTATATCTTAAATAATTATCCTATGCTCGCTAATGCCATGCACAGCGAGCCTGAAATCACAGAAACTGCGACTGATAATAGCAAATAAATCAGTTATTACAGAGTACTTGTTGCTCGCTACCCATAATAGTGCTATTTGTAAGGTCTGCTAACTTTAACCTTGCAATTTAACAGGACGATTTAATCATTTTCGTACATCTTGCTCAAGCGATGATTAGATCTATAGATGGTTTAAGTTACCTATTGTGCTTTTAGCGTCTGTTATAGACGATCAAAGCTTATTATGAGGGACTTTATGATGGAACCACAGTTTAAATTATGGGCGACGATCATCGGCTATATGCTGCTTGCATTAACGATTAGTACTTGTACTTCGTTGTGGATTCGATATCATTTGAAGCGTAATGACCTGCATCCACGTCGCGCGCTTAAAAAAAGATATTTAATTTTAAAAAGACGTAGAAAAAGGCTTGACAGCAAGCGCAGACCCCATTAAAATACGCACCACTTCAGCATAAAGGTGAAAGCAGCTGAAGCGTTGTACTAGTCCCCATCGTCTAGAGGCCTAGGACACCGCCCTTTCACGGCGGTAACGGGGGTTCGAATCCCCCTGGGGACGCCACTATTTGGCGTCACTTATTAGCAAATACGCTTGTTAAGCGTTAGATAAGACTAATTAAGCGTACCACTAAAACCCTATCACAACATACTGTGATAGGGTTTTTTTATGTGTATTAGTTTCTGCTTTTCAGCATAAAATATATCTATTACGCCTTGTCCGTGCATCCTAACAACCACTTAACACCTGATTGTAAAAACAAAAAAAGCCAGCAATTTATGCTGACTTCATGAATACATATTACATATATAGATATTTAGAAAATCTTATCGGATAAAATCAGCCACAGTAGCGCTAACACAATCAATCCACCCAATATGGTTTGGATCAAGAAAAATGCTTGGTGCTGCCCTACTACTTTGCCTAACGTTAAACCTAGCGTGCTGTATTTTATCGGCTGAGAATCAGTATCACCGGTCACTTCTTGCGCTTCATAATAGCCTTGCAGAATATCTAAAAACTGCTGCCATTCGTTTGACTTCCAGCTATCAGGTCTAAAAGGCATAAAGGCTTTTAGCTTAGGCTCATTAACCATCCAGCGCTCAAGCGTAATAGAGCGTAATGACCATCCTTCAAAGCGGCGTTCATCAATCGCTGAAAAATCTAATATTTTTAAATCTTTGTGGCGATCGTCTATTAACAAGCGATTTTTAAGGTTGGTCAGTGCTTGCTCAGTACCTTCGACATATTGAAAAAAGTAACCGTTGCCGTAGCAAAGAATACCCGTAATATCATCAATTTTATTCAGCTTATTTGCAACTTCTGCGATATCGTTAAGCGTACTAGAGTTGGATAGACCAGTAGACGTAATATGGCTCAGATATACAAGCTGGCATAGATCTGGCATTACTGGATTTGTAGAATCAATCGTTGGTGACAATCAGCTTCTCCCTATAATTAGGTAAATGTAGCTAAGACAACCATACTCATTTTTAGAAAAAAACATAGAAGCAAGACGTTTCTAAATACAAATCGGCTTGGTATATTATTGATTTTATAAATATTTATATTAATTGTATTAAGTTGGTTACATCATAGGCTGTTTTAGTGATCAAAGCAATATATGTTTATGGCAAATAACAAGTTGTTAATATTGAACAATATTTAGGAAATATTCATATAAAAAATATCTACAGCTATAAAAAATAATATAGGAAAAATAAACGACCATTTAGTAAATATAAATAATAAAAATTTATGAATATAATTTCATGTCTCAAATTTAATACTAGCTATAAAGCTTGCGACATAAGCCTTACAGAGATAGATACAATGAATATTCGACATTTTTATGACAGAATAAAAAATCTATATAAAATTTATAAAGTTAAAAAATACAGAAAGCAGAGTGTGATAAGAATTTTATGAGCTAGAGACGAATTGAGCCTTGAGAATGGCTGTCAGTAAAATAATATCATCAGGATAAGTCAGTTTGATGTTTTGACGGCTGCCTGTTACCAATCGAATTGGCAGTTGTAAATGCTCAAAAGCACTGGCTTCGTCAGTAATAGCCAGATTATGCTCAGTGACATAGTTCAAGACTTGTTGCAATTGTCCAAGCCTAAATACTTGCGGTGTTTGTGCCTGCCACATATAGCTGCGATCAATGGTTTTTTGAGCATAAGTATGAAGCGTGTCATAACCGCTTTGACGATTAGCAATCTCCGGCTGAGTATTCAGTTGCTGAAGAGATAGTGGAGTTTCATATGCTGGCGTTGATAGTGTGTTAGATGCTATATAAGACTGTTTTAGGGTATCAGCAACCGGTGTCGCTAAAATAGCACCATAAGGCTCTAGCATCGCTGCTTGAATGACGGCATCAATATCATGCGTTGGCACTGCAGGACGAGCTGCATCATGGATCACAACCAAATCCGACTCATCTGCGCCCGCATTAATCATTGCCTCGACTCCTGCCTGCACCGATTGCCAACGTTCAGTACCGCCAATAGCATAATAGATAGGAAGCGCAAAGCTCAGTGTCTGGGCAGTTCTATCATCTTGAGCCACAACCAATAGACATTGATCAATATAATTACTCTCAGCCAGACGTGCCACACTATGCTGTAATAAGGTTTGACCTTGCAGTAAGGTATATTGTTTAGCAATAGACGCGCCAAAGCGACTACCGCGTCCAGCAGCAACGATCATGGCATGGATATTAGGAGTGGTATTCATAAGGCAGTACTCATGGGTTGATTCCATGAAAATAGGATAAGAGAAAAATGGGAATTAAGAGGTATAAAAATGAAAAAAAACTATTATTATCAATAATAGCTCATTGCAACGACTTTAGAATCAATACCGACTGTACGTCAAAATCAATAACGACTATGAATCAATAACGACTATGAGTAGTAGGCGCGGTTGATACTTGTACAAAAGTCTCATTTGGCTTAATCAAACCCAAATCCAAACGAGCATGCTCCTCTACCGCTTCGAGACCAGTCTTTAGATCATTAACATCGGTACGCAGTAAGTTATTTGCTGAGACTTGGTTGTCATTTAAGCGCTGCTGCTCATCCACTTCAGTCAGAAGCTTATTGTGCTCGACGCGACCATTTTCACCTAGCCAATACTGATATTGCAGTCCTGACAGCACGGCAACGGCTAACGCAAGTAGTATAAATTGGCTAAAGTATTTCATAATATAATAACGCCAAACGATATAAAGAGAATATAAACTTGCTGAGCGATATATTTATATATCGCCCAGCGTAAGCGACAATTTTGGCTTATTAACCACGTAATCCGATAAACTCTTCGCGACCACGATAGCTTGCACGTACTTGCTGCTCAATACGTAGTAGTTGATTGTATTTTGCAACGCGATCTGAGCGGCATAATGAGCCAGTTTTTATTTGACCAGCCGCAGTACCTACCGCTAAATCAGCAATGGTGCTGTCTTCCGTTTCGCCTGAACGATGCGAAATAACCGTCGCATAACCGTTTTTCTTCGCCAGATAAATCGCATCTAGCGTTTCTGATAAGGTGCCGATTTGATTAAACTTAATCAAAATCGCATTGGCAATTTTCTTATCAATCCCTTCTTGCAAGATAGCAGGGTTGGTGACAAACAAATCATCACCGACCAACTGTACCTTATCACCGATTTGCTCAGTTAGGTATTTCCAGCCATCCCAATCTGACTCATCAAGACCATCTTCGATAGAGATAATAGGATATTGACGCGCAAGACCCACTAAATAATCTGAGAACCCTTGGCTATCAAAAGATTTGTTGCCCTCGCCTGCCAAGACGTATTTGCCATTTTTATAGAACTCAGTAGCAGCACAATCTAAAGCTAAGTGAATATCTTTACCAGCTGTGTAGCCTACTTGCTCAATGGCTTGCATGATAACGGTAATAGCTTCTTCGTTGCTGCGAAGATTTGGCGCAAAGCCGCCTTCATCACCAACAGCAGTATTCAAGCCTTGCGACTTTAAAACAGACTTTAAGCTATGAAAGATTTCAGTACCAGCACGTAATGCTTCTGAGAAGCTGCTAAAACCAACCGGCTCAATCATAAACTCTTGAATATCGACGGTATTGTCCGCGTGCTCGCCACCATTAATGATATTCATCATCGGTACAGGCATCGTCAGCGACGTCTGGTTGCGCAGATCAGCGATATACTGATGTAATGGCAGACTCTGTGACTTAGCAGCCGCTTTAGCAACCGCAAGTGAAACCGCAAGTATGGCATTGGCACCAAGATTGTCTTTGTTTTCTGTACCGTCTAGCGCAATCATTGCATCATCAATGGCTTGCTGAGCAGTAACATCTTTGTCCATCAAAGCACTGCGGATTTGGCTATTGACGTTAGCTACCGCCTTTTTGACACCTTTACCCATATAGCGGCTTTGATCGCCATCACGTAGCTCAAGCGCCTCACGTGAGCCAGTCGATGCGCCGCTTGGAGCAGCAGCACGGCCAATAGTGCCATCAGCTAAAATCACATCAGCTTCAATCGTTGGGTTACCACGCGAGTCTAAAATCTCACGAGCGCGAATGTCTTTAATTGCGGTGACGTTGTTGGTTTCTTCAGCGTACATAATGTCTGTTAATTCCTTTGGTCATGCCAAGTTTATGAGATAAATAACGGCAACTAGAATACAAAAAAGATAAAGCAGAATATCGTATAGTAATGCGCAAAAAAAGCTTTAGTGATTAATACAATCGGCTCATTTTAAACGTAATCAAAGGTTTATTTCATCCCTTAACCATTAGCTATAGTGCTTGGTATCATAGCATAAATTTTGCCAAACTTCCCTTATCTTAAAGCAACAGACGGTCATAAAATCGCTAATCAATAGTTAAATGAGCCGCTATCAATTTATCTCAGTACCTATGATATCAAACGTCATATAACTCTTACGCTTTTGTTAGACGATCTGCTTTAGTGTGGGAGTCTGATACGGTATTATTGAGCTCAACCTTTGTCTTAAAACGCGTTAAACGCAGCGCATTCATCAACACTGAAATCGAGCTAAGTGCCATAGCAGCAGCGGCAATCATAGGATTCAAAAAGCCAAAAGCAGCGAGCGGAATACCAAGGCAATTATAGATAAAGGCAAAAAACAAATTTTGTTTGATATTACGCAGCGTGGCATTCGCAATTTTTTGCGCTGCGTCGATATGCATCAGCGACTCACCCATCAAGCGCGCAGAGGCACTATGTTGGGCGACATCCGTGCCTTCAAACATGGCAAAGCTGGCATCAGCAGTTGCCATCGCTGGTGCATCATTGACCCCATCTCCTGCCATAGCGACTTTATGACCCGCTGTTTGCAGTAGAGCAATTTGGCTGGCCTTATCACGTGGACTCATCTTGCCATACGCTTTTTCGATCCCAAGCTGTCCGGCAACGTGATCGACGACGGATTGTTTATCACCGCTCATCAAAATGACATTAATACCCGCATCTTGTAGCGCAGTAATCGCTTGCGGCGTATCTGATTTTAAGTCATCTGCTAATGCAAATGCGCCTAGTGCTTCATCGTTAATACTAATCGCAACAGTACTGGCAATTTGCCATACCTTTGGCATCAGTTTAGGCAATACAAGATTGGCAAACTCTGCTGTGCCAACCTTTACCACACCTAAGCTTTCAATATTTGCCTGTATACCTGCGCCTTTGATAACGCTGATATCAGACACATCGAATAAGGATAAACCACGTGCTGTCGCTGCATTGACCAAAGCAGTTGCAAGCGGATGACTGGCATGTACTTCAATACTTGCGGCAATCTGTAGTACATCATCAACCGCTATTGATTTATCAACCATAACTTCATCGACGATGGTCGGTTTGCCAATGGTTAAGGTACCCGTCTTATCGAGCACTACTGTATCGATATTGCCTGCCGCTTCTAGGCTTTGCGCATCTTTAAACCAAACACCGTGACGCGCAGCCACGCCCATACCTGCCATGATTGCGGCTGGTGTCGCCAAACCAAGCGCACATGGACAAGCAATGACCAATACAGATACTGCGTGCATCAAAGCCGTATCGAGCATACCGGTTAGCCACCACGTCACACCAAAGGTAACCAGTGCAATTACTACCACAACGGGCACAAAGACCGCAGTGACTCTATCAGCAAGGCGTGCCAAATTGGCTTTTGAGCCTTGGGCATCGCTGAGGGCTTGTACCATATCACCAAGTTTAGTATCGCTACCCTTGGCATTGACGCGATATAACAAGCTACCGTTTTCGACCAAGGCACCCGCTAATAATCCATCGCCTACTTCTTTCTTAAGCGGTACTGACTCACCGGTTAAATGACTTTCGACACACCAGCCAGCACCATCGATGACCGTCCCATCGGTTGCAACGCGGCTACCTTGTTTGGCACGCAAGATATCACCTACTTGTACCTCTTTGAGAGCGATATTTTTAAACTCACCATTTGGCTGCTGTTGCTCAACTTCGTCTGGTGTCAGCGATAATAGTAAATCAATACTATTCAGACTGTGCTTTTTAGTGCGCTCTTCAAGATATTTACCGGTGCGCACAAAAGCAATGACCATCACGCCTGCTTCAAAATATACCGCAGGACTGCCACTCGCACCATGACCACCAGTATGCCCACTTTGCAACAGACTATTTAAGCTACCATCACCATGGGTCAGCCACAGATACGTTGAATATGCCCAAATGGTTACCGTACCGATGACGACCAGTACGTCCATATTGGCAAGACCGCCTCTAATAGACGCCCAAGCACTTTTATAAAACGGCAATGCAAATCCAAACTGTACAATGGTCGCTAATATGAATTGCATCCAAATCGGCGGCATCCATGCCATACCCTGCCCAAAGAGCATGCCAGCCATACCAACTAAAAACGGCACCAAACAGACCCATAGTCCAATCAAACGCCATGGATACTGAGTGCTCGCATCGTCATCTTTTTGAGCAAACAAGCTATCAGCCGCCTGTAAATTGGCGACAAAACCCGTTTTGTTGACCCATTCCGTCACCTGCTCTGCCGTCGTCTGTGTCGGATCATAATCCACATTGGCGGTCTCGCCTGCGAAGTTCACGCTGACCTCATAGACTGATGGCTTTTTATTCAAAACCTTTTCAATCCGTGATGCACAGGCCTGACACGTCATACCCTCTATCGCCAGCTGCAAGTGCGCACGCTGCGGCGTAAGCGGGGTATTAGACTGAATATCAGTCTCAACATCGTAAGAATTATGGGTATTGGTAGAATTATTCATAAATAAAACTCGTTATGGCGTTTATAAATTTGTATGAGCTATAAAAATCTATCAGTGGAGGAATAAAAATCCAAATCAAACAAGCAGTACATTCTAAAGATTAATATCATATTGTTTTTCAGAGCATCTAAATAGTAGTCATCTTAGTGTATCAACCTATATATTAAATGGTCATGATTAGCGCCAATTCAACTATTTCAGCCGACCAATTATTTCAGATTAAAAGGACATATTGCAGAAATAAGAGAGCTGAGAACACTACTCTGATAGCCATAGTTTTTCACCATTAAAAAACCAGCCACAATAGCTGGTTTGTTTATAACAAAGCATAAAATTAAGCGTTGGTAACAGTGGCATCAAAGCCTGCGTCATCAATAGCAGCAGCAATCGTCTCTGCACTGGTTTTGCTATCATCAAAGGTGACTGTCGCTTGATTGTCTGCAAGCTCGATACTGATGTCATCTAAACCATCGATATCAGCGGTGGCGTTATGGACGCTTGCCACACAGCCACCACAAGTCATGCCATCAATTTTAATGATACGGGTTTGGTTTGCCATGAGAGGCTCCTTATTTTTATCTGTGAATAAATGGTTTGTATACTTTAACGGTATAAGACTTTATTAAAATAGCCAAGACCAGCATAAGAGCTATTGGCGTTGACCACAAGTCAGTTTGGTTATACTTTTATAAATCTAATCATGATAACGTGGATTTTGCGGGGCATCGATAGGAAATGGCTGAGTGACATAATCGACCATACTAATCGCAGCAGTAAAGGCATGGATACTGGTTTTGGTATCATCATAACGCACCAACGCCATATGACTGTTAGCATCTAACTCAATAGCGGTGACGCCCGTTATATTCTTTAAAGCGGTCATGACGCTATCTAAACCTTCTGAATCATTGATGTTTTCAATGCTTACTTGTGCCACTTTAATCGCCACTGTTTTATCCTCACATTACTTATGATATTAATGAGTATCCAAAGTCTCAAAGCCTTTGACCAACTCATCAATCTGCTTAAGCTGACGCAAAAACGGCTCTAACTGACTGGTTCGCAACGCACACGGTCCATCGCATTTTGCCACTTCTGGGTTTGGATGCGCCTCTAAAAACAAACCTGCCAAACCTGTCGCCATACCTGCACGAGCAAGGGTGGTGATTTGCTCACGGCGACCGCCAGCACTGTCACTACGCGCTCCCGGCTGCTGCAAACTGTGCGTCACATCAAAAAACACGGGGATATTCATCTGCTTCATGGTATCAAAACCCAGCATATCGACGACCAAATTGTTATAGCCAAAGGCACTACCGCGCTCACACAAAATCAGCTTATCGTTACCGCCCTCAAGGCATTTATTGACGATATGACGCATCTCGTGCGGTGCTAAGAACTGCGCCTTTTTGATATTAATAATCGCATCAGTTTTTGCCATCGCGTGCACCAAGTCAGTCTGACGCGATAAAAACGCTGGTAGCTGGATAATATCAGCGACTTGTGCAACGGGTGCCGCTTGATGAGGTTCGTGGACATCCGTAATAATAGGTACTTGGAATTTTTCTTTGATTTGCCCAAGCCAATCGATACCCTTCTCTAGCCCTGGACCACGATACGAGGTCAGACTTGAGCGATTGGCTTTATCAAAACTGGCTTTAAACACGTAGCCAATCTGCAGGCGCTGACAGATATCGACATACTGCTCGGCGATCTCAAATGCCATCTCTTTGGACTCTAAGACATTCATACCACCAAATAAGACAAATGGCTGATCATTACCGATATTGATGCTTTTATTATTGGGTGTATTAAGCTGAATATGCGACTGCGCGGTTAGTAGATTTTCCATTGAGTGGGTATCCTCTTTATTGTTATCTATTATTGTAACCGATAGACTGATTAAAAAAAGAGCATAAGCGTAATAATAAATCAGCCATAAAAAAAGACCCATCCGAAGACCAGTCTTTTTGTGTCAAAAACAATTATAAATTAACGATTATTTCGCTTCACTGTAATTCTTCGCCGCTTTTACAAAGCTATTGAACAATGGGTGACCGCCGCGTGGCGAGCTGGTAAATTCAGGATGGAACTGTACCGCAACAAACCATGGATGATCGGCAATTTCAACCGACTCAACCAAATGCTGCTTAGCAGAATAGCCTGATACCAACATACCTGCCTGCTCTAGTGGCTCAATATAGCGGTTATTCATCTCATAGCGATGGCGATGGCGCTCAGTGATATTAGTAGCACCGTAGATTTGTGCAAGCTTACTGCCAGCGACCAGCTCAGCTTGCTGCGCGCCTAGACGCATGGTACCGCCAAGGTCTGAATCATCACTACGAATCTGCAATTCACCGCGCTCATCTAACCATTCGGTAATTAAGCCAATGATAGGCTCGGCTGTTTTGCGATCAAACTCAGAAGAGTTGGCATTGATATGTAGCACGTTACGCGCGTATTCAATCACTGCCAGCTGCATACCCAAGCAGATGCCTAAATACGGCACGTTGTTCTCGCGAGCATAGGTAATGGCTTTGATTTTACCCATCGTGCCACGCTCACCAAAGCCGCCTGGCACTAAGATGGCATCAGCATTATGTATCTGCGCCAACAAGCTGTCATCTTCTTCTAAACGTTCGGCATCGACATAATCAATTTTAACATCGGCTTTATGTGTGATACCGGCATGTAACAAGGCTTCATTGATTGATTTATAAGCATCTGGTAATTCAACATATTTACCAACCATGGCTACTGTTACCGTCGATTCAGGATTCAGCTGCGCTTCAACGACTTTGTCCCAGTCGCTCAAATCTGCTTCTGGTAAATCAAGACCAAAACGCTCGCAGATTAAATCATCAAGATCTTGCTCATGTAAGGTACGCGGAATCTGGTAAATACTTTGCGCATCTTCACACATAATGACCGCACGCTCTTCAACGTTGGTAAACAGTGCAATCTTGCGGCGATTGTCTTGTGAGATATGATGATCAGAGCGGCAAATCAAGATATCAGGCTGCAAACCGATAGAACGCAGCTCTTTGACTGAATGCTGAGTGGGCTTGGTTTTGGTTTCGCCTGCACTGGCAATATAAGGCACCAATGTCAGATGCATGAGCATGGCGCGATTGCGTCCTAGCTCGACTTGCATTTGACGTACTGCTTCCATAAAGGGTAGCGACTCGATATCACCTACGGTACCGCCAATCTCGATGATAGCAACATCATACCCTTCGCCACTGGCAAGAATTTTACTCTTAATCTCATCAGTGATATGCGGAATCACCTGCACCGTACCACCGAGATATTCACCACGGCGCTCTTTATTCAAGACGTTTTGATAAATGCGACCGCTGGTAAAGTTATTGCTTTTGCTCATCTTTGAATGGCGTAAAAAACGCTCATAATAGCCCAAGTCCAAATCCGTCTCAGCGCCGTCTTCGGTGACGAACACTTCGCCATGTTGAAATGGGCTCATCGTACCTGGATCGACGTTGATATACGGATCCATTTTGGTCATCGTCACGCTCACGCCGCGTGCTTCTAAGACGGCGGCAAGAGAGGCTGCGGTAATACCTTTTCCTAGTGAGGACACTACCCCACCGGTCACAAATATAAACTTGGTCATAGTACTCTGTCGGTAATTGGTAAAGAAGGATTTTACTAAAAATACGCCACAAAATATAGGGCAAAAGCGCAAACTCTTTAAAACACTCAGTTTTTAACGCTTAATTGTCATAAGTGCGTAATCATCGTAAATACGTAGCTATTATAACCCACTGCGGCTTTAAAAAGGTCACAACAAAAAAACTCACCCCGAAGGATGAGTTTTTTATAATACGTTTTCTAATGTTTAGATTAGAATTTGTATTCTAGACCAGCACCGACCACGAAGACGCTAGCATCACCACGCGCTCTGACAAGAATATCTTTATCACCGTCATCTTGACCAGCAATGAAAAG
Organism: Psychrobacter sp. DD43; assembly: GCF_904846555.1. Lineage (NCBI taxonomy): Bacteria > Pseudomonadati > Pseudomonadota > Gammaproteobacteria > Moraxellales > Moraxellaceae > Psychrobacter > Psychrobacter sp. DD43. The sequence continues at coordinate 105,583 of NZ_CAJHBE010000004.1, read as the reverse complement.
ATCATTTTTTAAGTCTGCAGTGTTATTACCGACATAAGCATGTGCAATTATATTCTTTCTAAAGCTATATTTACCGCCTACGACGATTTGATCTGAATTATTTTCATTAATGCCTCTTAAGTTATCCGTTTTATTGTACTGTGCATATATTGAGGCTGGACGAGCGAGGTTACTTAGACCCATCTCAGCACTTAATATCAATCCTTTTTCAGTTTCATTAGTATCATCAAAATCAGCTTGTTGGTATAGAGCGCCCACTTTTACTGGATAAGCAACATAATTACTTAGATCGACAGTAGCCGTCCCACGGATCATATCGCCGCCCGTATTAGTACTACTGGGATTTTTAGTAGCCAGATCACTCTGATAAGCAACACCAGCCGTAAAGCCATTGCCTGGATTAAATAGTAATGAGGCACCATAGCCGCTGTCACGACTATTATCGTCAGATATAAAGTCTTCATCAGCACCATACTGCAACGCAAGCTCTAATGGTAACTCATTGTATTTAGGCGCTTTCCAGACGATAGAGTTATTAACTCGGTAACCATCAGCTAAGGTTAAAGCATTGGCTAGTGTATTTTTGCTTAAACTACTAGCACCCACATTGTCCCAGTAACCTTCATTGACCGTGACATTATCGATATAATCAACGACTGAGTAGTTACGACCAAAGCGGAATTCGCCAAGGTCTTTATTCTTTAGACCCAGATAAGTATCACGGCTTTTAAAACCGATGTTACTGCTGCCACTATCATCAACATTGATTCCATACTCTAATTGGTAGATCACATCAGTATTGGCAGTCATGGCTTCAGAACCTTTGAAACCAATACGTGAAGATTTTGATGCGATTTCTACTGAACTGTTGTCTTCATTAATGCTTATACTACTATCGTCCATAGCTTCTCGTTCGAATGAAGCATTGACATAGTTGGCGGTAACAAATGCTTTGCCATAAACAGTCGGTGCCGCTTGAGCTGTAGATACTAATAGCATTGCGACTGATGAGGCTAAAAATAGTTTTTTCAAAAGACATCTCCACTTTACAATTTTTTTGATAAATTGGCTAAGATTGGCCGATATATATAATAGCAGGGTGACTACCCTATAGAACATTTATATATATGAGCTAGAAGCATTACTTAGACACAACTTTACCAACCAAATATTACAGTAAGGTGAAAAAACCAAAATTTACACAAATGTTATTATTAATTTTACGGATTCTGTTATTTAAGACACGCTGTTGTTCAAGACACAGTATTGATTACAAAACAAAAAAACCCACCCCGAAGGATGAGTTTTTTATTTAGATTCTAATGGTTAGATTAGAATATATACTCTAGACCGCCACCGATAGCGAGTACATCAATATCACCACGTAAGTCGATTTTCTTAACATTGCCGTCTTCGTCTCTCGAACCAAAACGACCATTGTTTAATTCCGCTGAATTTAGACCAGCATAGGCATGAGCGATCATATTATTTTTAAACGCATATTTGCCACCTACAACGACTTGATTTGAGTCATTATTCTCAAGACCACTGATATTGTCGGTTTTGTCATACTGAATATAAACAGAGGCTGGACGGGCAAAATTCGAAAGACCCATTTCAGCACTCACCACTAAACCGTCCTCTGTTGCAGTAGTAGTACCGGCATAGTCAGCTTCTTGATATAGAACGCCTAACTTTACAGGAGCTGCGATATATTTACCTAAATCGACGCTAGCACTGCCACGGATAATATCACCACTAACACTCATGTCTTGCTCATAAGCAATACCAGCGGTAATGCCTGTACCTGGATCAAACATCAATGAGGCACCATAGCCTGCGTCACGATCACTCTCAGATATAAAGTCTTCATCAGCACCATACATCAGCGCAAGCGCTAATGGTAGGTCATTGTATTTAGGCGCTTTCCAAACGATTGAATTATTGATACGGTTACCAACGGTCGGGGTCAAAATATTAGCAAAGCTGTCGTTGTTGTTCAGAGTACTAGAGCCAAGATTATCCCAATAACCTTCATTAACTGATACGTTATTGATATAGTCAATGACTGTGTAGTTACGACCAAAGCGGAATTCACCGAAGTCTTTATTTTTTAAACCTAAATAAGTATCACGACTTTTGAAGCCAATGTTATCGCTACCACTATCATCAACTTGAACGCCGTACTCTAATTGGTAAATTACGTCAGTGTTGGCCGTTATCGCTTCAGAGCCTCTGAAGCCTAAACGTGAAAGCTTAGAATTAACTTGTAATGAACCGTTGTCTTCATTAATTCTGTTATTATTAACCATATTCTGACCATCAATTTCAGCATTAACGTAATCAGTAGTAACGAATACTTTACCATAAACGGTAGGTGCTGCCTGTGCTGCAGATACAGATAGGGCGGCGATTGCTGTCGCTAAAAGTAGTTTTTTCATGGGGTATCTCCACTTTACAATTGTAGTAATGAGCAAGCTATTATTAGCTGGCGCCCATAATGGTATCGTCACAAATCCTCAAAGATATAATGTGTAACTGGCTACCGAGATTAGTCAGAAACAAGTGTGGCGAAGTTCTATTACAGTAACAGTAAGATAAAAAACCATGACTCACATGACTGGGATTAAACAACGTAACTGCCATGTAAACTTAAGTCTTATGCGTCCTACTGCGTAACATCCGTTACCAAACTCATACTTCGAGTATAAGCATAACAACTTTGACATAATTTGCAACATATTTTTAAGTCTTTGATGACGAAAAATCCTTAAACCCATATTTAATCTAAGGTTTAATGATTATTTAGATAAAAACAAAAAAATACCCCTACTTGCCATTGGCAAATAGGGGTAACTTTTATAAATAAAGTAGAAATACATTGCTTTAAATATGCTTGAGTAATACTAAGTATTGAAGGACTACTTAACCATGGATAAGTAGCCCTAAAATGGCTTTTATAAATAAGGAATTAGCAATGCGTATTGGCTTTTAAGTCTAAACGCGCTTGATGCAATAATGGCTCAGTGTAGCCGCTTGGCTGCTCACGACCTTTAAAGACCAAATCGCAGGCAGCTTTAAAGGCGTAAGAATTATCAAAGTTATTGGCCATTGGCTGATAGCCATTATCGCCCGCATTTTGCTCATCGACGATCTTCGCCATACGCTTCATGGTATCCATGACTTGCTCTTCGCTTACCACGCCGTGATGCAACCAGTTAGCGATATGCTGACTTGAGATACGCAAGGTTGCACGGTCTTCCATTAGACCTACATCATTGATATCTGGTACTTTAGAACAGCCAACGCCTTGGTTTACCCAGCGTACGACATAACCTAGGATACCTTGAGCGTTATTATCAAGCTCTTGCTGCTTTTCTTCTTCTGTCCAGTTGCTATCTTTAGCCAATGGAATGGTCAAGATATCATCTAAGCTGGCACGCTCACGGGATTTTAAGCTGTCTTGCACGTCGGCAACATTGACCTCATGGTAATGCATGCTATGCAAAGTAGCGCCCGTTGGTGATGGTACCCAAGCTGTGCTAGCGCCTGCTTGTGGGTGCGCTATTTTGCTTTCCATCATCTCTTGCATTTCATCAGGTTTTGCCCACATGCCTTTACCAATCTGCGCGTGACCTTGTAAGCCTACTTCAAGACCGATATCGACGTTCCATTGCTCATAAGCAGGCAGCCACGTTTGCGACTTCATATCGCCTTTGCGGACAAATGGACCTGCATTCATACTGGTGTGCATCTCATCACCTGTGCGATCTAAGAAGCCAGTATTGATGAAAATAACACGCTCTTTTGCTTGGCGAATGGCTTCTTTTAAGTTGACCGTCATACGGCGTTCTTCATCCATAATGCCGATCTTTATCGTATAACGCTCTAAGCCCAGTAGGTCTTCTGAGGCGTTAAATAAGTCATTCGCCATCTTCACCTCATCAGGACCATGCATTTTTGGTTTCACAATATACATTGAACCTTTACGTGAGTTTGATAGCTCGGTTTTACCCTTTAAATCATTCAATGATAATAAAGGCGTAATCAAACCATCCATTAAACCTTCGAAAACTTCTTCTTGACCATTGCCTAAATCTACCAAAATCGATGGATTTTGCATGAGATGGCCGACGTTACGTAGCAATAAAAGCGAGCGACCTGGCAAGGTCAGCGTATCACCCTCTGGCGTAGTATATTCGCGATCAGGATTCTGTTTACGCGTACGGGTCTTGCCGCCTTTCTCAAAGGTTTCTTGCAAATCGCCATTCATCAAGCCAAACCAATTGCGATACGCTTCAACCTTCTCTTCTGCATCAACAGCAGCGATGGAGTCTTCACAATCTTGAATCGCAGTCAGCGCCGACTCTAATAACACGTCTTTGATATGTGCAGGATCATCTTTGCCAATGGGATGATTGCCATCAATTTGAATCTCAGCATGCAAGTTATTGTTCTTTAGTAACACAGCGCTAGGACTATCAGCGTCGCCTACGAAACCTGCAAACTGTCCGGCATCTTTTAGTTGCGCGCTGCTATCGCCTTGCGCAATTTCAAGCTTACCATCAACGACTCTAAAACCTGTTACATCGCTATAAGAGTCTGATGCTAAGGCAAAGTTTTCATCTAGGAATTTTTTGGCATAAGCGACGACGGCTGCGCCACGTGTTGGATTGTAGCCACCTTTTGCTTCTTGACCATTTTCATCACTGATAACATTGGTGCCATATAAAGCATCATATAAGCTGCCCCAACGCGCATTATTGGCGTTCAACGCATAGCGGGCATTACGTACTGGTACTACCAGCTGCGGTCCTGCAATACGGGCAATCTCATCATCGACGTTTTCTGTGCTGACACTGAACGCTTCGCCTTCTGGCAACAGGTAGCCAATTTCTTGTAAAAATGCTTTGTACGCTGGATAATCAATATCGCCATTTTTGGTAGGATGTTGCAGGTGCCATTGGTCAATCTGTCCTTGAATCTTAGCACGCGTTGCAAGCAGTGCTTTATTACGTGGCGTAAACTCTTTGATGACCTTTTCGAAACCTGACCAGTAACCGTCTGAATCAATACCGACTTTCGGCAGCACTTCATTTTCGATAAAATCGAACAGCTGCTGATCAATGGCAAGAATGCCTTTTTGAACGCGATTGGCATTAGAAGACTGGCTCATACTGTTATCCTTATCTGTTTGTTAGATTTGTTGATACTGGGCTGCTCAAACATACCTCGTCCATGTACACAGTCATGCAAAAGGGCGCATAAAGCAGGGTTGTAAAGTAATAAATAAGCTACAAGCCAAGTAAATTTACTGCTGCGTTACCTCGGCTGTCATTATTTGAGCGGTGTTTAACGTTGTATTATCTAGATAGGTTTTACATAAAGATAGGCTATAAACCTTAGATTTTGAGACGCGATTGATAGTTGATATACTATTGGCTACCTGCTATCAGCTGACAAGCAATAGTAAGACAAAATACGTTAAAAGCAAAATATTATCCTACTACCAAATAAGGCAATAAACAAGGAAACTCCATTTAGTAACTAAATGCTTGTGCTGTAGATAAATGATAGTCTATATACCATATGCGTTAGCAACGATTATCTTACTATCCTATCCTCCTGAGTTACTCATAAGTATAAACTGTAAGTAATCATTACGATATTAATTTATGCGTAACAGTTATCTATCATATCAAAGTAGTCTGAAGAGTTTAAATACATATAGCGCGTATATATCTACTTTTTTTCATTATTTTATTCATCCACTCGTCGATAAAGTCTAAGCCAACCATGACCATAAACCAAGAAAATACATCCATACCTAAAACCACTTCTAACTTACAATCTGAGCCTTCAACTACAGTAGGGAGTCAATCTGCAATAGATTCTGAAGATAGCAGTAGTAATGATAGCGTTGATATCATTTCTATCACCCAACTCAGCATGCCACTAAAGGTAGATTTATCGCCTATTTTTGATTTCTTGGGCGCACGAACCTCACAAGCTTGGGTCAACGCCGCTGTTAATAACTTACCGCTGATTATTCAAGACCATGCCAATTGTGAAAAAAAGGCCGCCGGTACCGCGATGAATCTCATCTTTCGCTATGAGTTCTCTTATGATTTACAGCGTAAATTGGCACAATTGATACGTGAAGAAATGCTGCACTATGAGCAAGTGCTCGGCATTATGAATGAGCGCGGGCAAGCATGGAAATATCTAAGTGCTGGACGCTATGCCAAAGGCATGCTAAAACACAAGCGTACTTATGAACCCGCTGCAATGGTAGATGTGCTGATTATTGGTGCATTTATCGAGGCACGTTCTTGTGAGCGTTTTGCGGCACTTTCTGAGGTTATCAATGATGAGCGTTTGGCAAAATACTATCGTTATTTATTAAAATCAGAAAGCCGTCATTTTGAAGATTATTTGGCACTAGCGCAGTCATTGTCTGATGACAGTATCGATGAGCGTGTGGTATTCTTTAAAGAAGTAGAAGCAGAGCTGATATCAACTCCAGATACTGAGCTGCGCTTTCATAGCGGCGACCCTATTGCTCTCTAATTTATTAAATCTATAGTGAGTTCAATATAAAAGAGTTACGCTCAGAATAGCATTATGCTGGGATAAATTTCTCTCGCTTGCTATGCGCTTCGCACTCCAGAGGCTTCGAAAAATTTATCCCAGCAGTACTGTGTTCTTTTTAAATTCAATCGACTATGCTATCAACAAAACAAAAAAAGGTGCTGCAAGCGACGTATCGTACATCATTACTTGCAGCACCTTTTTCAAGTTATCTGAATTGTCTAAATGTTTTAAAAATCTTTTTCATCCGGATTTAACACACGGGTTTGAGCGTTATCAATATTTGCATAGCGATTTAAATCATTAATCCCTACGCTTTTAGCCCCTTGATCAATAGTGGTATGTTCATTGATACCATCATCAAAAGCATTGCCCTCTTGATCGCGGCGGTCTGGCTGACGGGCAGCATTATCGCCATCATTGACATGTTCTGAGCCTACAACACTCTCTTGAAACGTATCAGTCCCTTTATTAGTGGTGGTATGATTTTCAATACTATCATCGGTAGACATCACGTTATGACTATTATGATGAATGTCTTCATGTGTATGGTCACCATGCTCGATATCATCGCTCGCATATCTAGTGCCAATGACTGTTTCTTGAAATGTCTCGGTGGTTTTTTCCGTATTATCATGAGCTGCGCTGGTGTCGACCGTGCGCGCAGGCATATTATCGATATGACCATCATTACTGTTGATAGGCGTTTTGGTTAATGCCGGATCTTTCGTTTCCATCGTAATATCCTTATTTTTAATTTATCTTTCTTGTTATTTCTTCATCATCACCCATCTGACAATGATCATTTATATGAGAGTTAAGAGAGTCAAGACAATGAAAAACTATTCATTGCCTTTTTGTGATAAATCATAGGCGTTTAGATCGCCAACATTTTTTCCACCTGGAGGCAGATTTTCTTCTTTGCGTGGGTCAGCGTATATCTCATCCGTCTCCTGCGACTCCTGCTGAGGTCCATCAATTTCGGGTTCATGCTTACGACCTTCATAACTGTCCGATGGATTATCTGGATGCAGCTTCGCTGGATCGTTGACGGATACGGGCTTTTCATTATTTGGGTGCATGTTGTTAGTTTGAATATTGTCTGACTGACTATCATGTGACATGGCATTTCCCTCGCTTTACTAGTATGGGGTTCAATAATTTTTTGCTAACTATTTGTCTGTACGTAAATCATCGTTGATAAAAGAAGTTTGCTCTTCTTCTGTTAATAATTCTGGTGCATCAACTGGCTTGCCATTTTCTAAATTTTTCTCAATCTGCTGGCTGTCTGCTTGCTCAGCGGCTTTTTTGATATCTGAGCTATTATTATCTGAGCTATTATTGTTGGTGTGACTCATGGTGAAATCCTGTTTTCTTATTGAGATACGTTATAAGAGTGAATTTTTATATCTATCTAATTATAAGAATAAATTTGATACGCTCTCCAGTGTACTGCCGTATAAATATGTGAATAAGTGTGAGCTTACCAGACAGTTTGTAACTAGAAAGTAGAATTGGTAGGCAAAAAAAACCAAGCACAGAGTAATCCCTATGCTTGGCTGTTATATTTGTTGAAAAAAGTGGATAACATTAAAAATACTAAATGAGATTAATCAACTTAATAACCGCTAATAAACAAGACAGTTATACCGGCTCGCCAACACGATTAATCACCTTTAATAAATGCTCTTGAGCAATGTGAGGCGCTTCATCCGCTGCTGGCTTGGTTCGTTGCCAGTTACCGTCACCGCTAAGTGTCCACGCTTGCTTATTGTCTTGGAGGTAACTCAACAGTCCATCTTGATAAATTTGCTTAGACAATTTTTTATCTTCAATCGGAAACGCTACCTCTACACGGTGGAACAAATTACGATCCATCCAATCGGCGCTGCCACAGTACAAGCGCTCATCACCATCATTATAGAAGTAATAGATGCGAGTATGCTCCAAAAAACGACCGATAACAGAACGTACGGTGATATTCTCAGACAGACCCTTCACTTGCGGACGCAGACAGCATATGGAGCGCAAAATCAGTTCAATTTTGACCCCTGCTTGTGACGCATCATATAGTTTATCAATCAAACGACGTTCGGTTAAGGCGTTTACTTTAACAATAATATGAGCCCGCTTGCCCGCCTTGGCATGAGTAATCTCATCATCGATAAAACTCATCAATTTATCATGCAAGGTAAATGGTGCATGCAATAGCTTTTTGAGATTAGCAGGTTTACCCATGCCGGTCAGCTCTTGGAATATCTTGTGGACGTCTTCTGAGATATCAGGATCCGCACTGAATAATCCATAATCGGTATAGACTTTAGCATTTGCTGCGTGATAATTACCCGTGCCTAAATGCACATAACGGCGCATTTTCCCCTCTTCGCGGCGCACGATGAGCATAAGTTTAGCGTGGGTTTTGTAGCCAACAATACCGTAGACCACTACTGCCCCTGCCTCTTGTAAATAGTTGGCAACAGCAATATTAGACGCCTCATCAAAACGCGCGCGTAACTCAATGACTGCTGTCACTTCTTTACCATTACGTGCTGCTGCGGCTAGCGCTTTGACAATTTCTGAATTGGTGCCTGAACGATAAAGCGTTTGCTTAATCGCTAATACTTTTGGATCACTGGCAGCTTGCCAAAGCAAATTAATAATCGGCGAAAACGCATGGAACGGATGATGCGCCAATACATCGCCTTTACGCATGGCAGCAAACATACTGGTTGCTTTATCAAGCTTGTCGACTTCGCGGCGAAACGGTTTTGGTATCACATGCGTAAAGGGCTGATAACGCAATGATGGGATATTAAAATCAAACAGCAAACGCGTTAAGTTGACAGGTCCATTGACGCGGTATAATTGGTTGTCATGCAGCTCAAACTCATTAAGCAAATAATCACTAATTAGCGTTGGGCATTCAGTAGTGACTTCAAGGCGCACTTTATCACCAAAGCGGCGGTTTTCAAGCTCACCTTCTAAGGCTTTGGCAATGTCATCAACATCATCTGCCAAGTCCAAATCCGCATTACGCGTCAGCCTAAACTGATGACAGCCGGTGACATTCATACCAGGGAATAGCTCACCGATATGCTCATGAATAATCGCTGATAGCATCACATGGTGCTCTTTGCCACCAGTCAATTCATCAGGCAGACGAATCACGCGCGGCAAGCTACGCGGCGCGGGTACGATAGCCAAATTGATATCGCGACCAAAGGCGTCTTTGCCCTCTAAAGTCGCAATAAAATTCAAGCTTTTATTCACCAAGCGCGGGAATGGATGGGCAGGATCAATACTAATAGGTGTCAATACTGGCGATACTTGCTCAGTAAAATAGCGCTTCATCCATGCGGATTGCTCGCTATTCAACTCATCGCGCTTTAAATAACGAATATCCTCAAGTGCCAGAGCCGGCAAGATATCTTCATTTAAAATACGGTATTGCTCAGCGATGGCATCATGAGTCACCGCTGATATTTCATTAAGAATTTCACTAGGACGCATACCATGTACACTGGTCGACACATCTCCCAGATTGAGCTTTTGCATGATACCAGCAACGCGAATCTCAAAAAACTCATCGATATTGGATGAAAAAATCATTAAAAAGAAGAGACGCTCAAGCAAAGGATGGTGGGGATCTGCCGCTTGTGCTAAGACCCGCAGATGAAACTGTAATAAAGACAAGTCACGATTGATATAGCTGCTGGGTGAATAATTGCCATCTTCTGAGCGTTGCCATTCAATTTCGGTTAAAGCTTGGTTGCCATACGGATTAATAAGGCTTTCATCGGTAAGAGGATTGCTGGTATTAATGGCACCGTCTACTTTATCTGTGTCACTCTCTCTATTGACATCATTATTCGCATCAATATATGTCTCAATAACATCAGTGGTCTTATCACTATTACTGTGCTTATTATCCATCTCTACCACGCTCCACTCCTATTACTGTTATCATTTTTATATCAATCTTATCCTATCAGTATTTTTATACTATACTTTTTAAGTATTATTCTATTATTACCGTTAATTCTAGCTACATTTAAGCAGATTGTGGCAATACCGCATTTTTCAAACGTTTTTTGATAATACGTTGTTTATTACGCAGGCGTTTATCGCTTTGATGACTTTCATAGTATTTTGGATTGGTTAGCATCGCAATCAATAAGGCTGACTGGTCACGATTGAGATTAGCAGCTGATTTATCAAAATAATACTGAGCGGCTGCCTCGACACCATAAACACCATTACCAAACTCTGCCACATTCAAATACGCGGTCAAAATTCGCCGCTTATCCCATAAGGTTTCAATCATTATAGTGAGAACAGCCTCTTCGGCTTTACGAGTATAAGAGCGATGCGAGGTTAAAAATAAGTTTTTAGCCAATTGCTGGGTAATGGTTGAGCCGCCCGCCGACATCTTGCCACTCGCTTCGTTTTTTTTCTGTGCCGCCTTGATACCTTTTATATCAAAGCCATTATGCTGGCTAAATGTCGAATCCTCACTGACAATCGCGGCTTGTTTGGCAGACTTGGCAATCGCGTCATAATCAACCCACGTTTGGCTAACATCACCGCCCGTAATGCGATGGGTGAGCATAAACATGCTGTTATTAATCGGCTGCGTTTTCCAAATTAATAGCAGTCCTGCGACCAGCACATGGAAGGCGATGACCAACACCATCAATGCCAATAAGAGTCGTTTGATAAATTTGCCAAAACTTGTCATGCGTGTTGTCCAAGTGATTGAAAAGATAAGAAGAGAAAATAAGAAGCGCGCAGCCAATCAGGGTGACTCTAAAGGAAAGAAGCATAAATAGCAGCTCATCTTACCTAATCTCACAATCGCTGTCATTATTTACCCCACTTCTTTATCATGTCATATGAGTACACGTAAAAAACTCAGCAAAAATGAACGTTGAATTTGTAAGCTTTGCATTTAGGATTAACATAAGAGAGTAGCTATGTACGAGAATAACAATATAAGCGCATTGCGTGCCCGTATGATTGAAGAAAAACCTGAACTTGGATCTCCTGAAAATATGACCAAATGGTGGCTACTCGGTACCTCAGGTTGTCATTTATGTGATATTGCTGAACAGCTGATAACCCAATTGCAAGCGGTGCAACGTTTTACTTACGAGCCTGTCGATATTGCTGATTTTTCTGAACCGCTTATGATGGAATTTGCGACGACTATTCCCGTCATCTTGACACCGACAAAACGCTTAGATTATCCGTTTTCAGTACTGGATTTACAGCGTTTATTGTAACCCTGCCAGCCCCTGCTCGCTTATTCAATACAGCCACAAACAAGCTTAATTCCTACTAATTCAAAACATTACATATCATTTTATTCAGTTTTAACTAATATATTGATAGCTAATCTTTCCCTTTTATTATAAGCTTAAGGTCATCTGTATAATAATACAGTGAGTGTCGACAATTTAGTGAGCAAAGGAATGCCACCATGAATCAGAGCCAAAGACCTGATAAAGCTGCTTTAGTAGAGCTGTTTCGCGATTTTATTGAGCCTCAGTACGTGATCAATGATGAGGAGACTCAAAAGCCTTTTGAGTGTGATGGCTTATCGGTATATTGCGATATGCCACTCATTACGGTGCTCCCAAAAACCGTTGAGCAAGTTTGTGAGGTCATGCGAATCTGTTATCGCTATCAAATCCCTGTGGTTGCACGCGGTGCCGGTACGGGTTTGTGTGCAGGTGCAATGCCCAACCCTGATGGCGTCTTATTGGTGTTGTCACGATTTAAACATATTCTTGATATTGATCCACTTGCCCGTAGCGCACGTTTGCAGCCAGGTGTCCGTAACCTTGCTATTAGTGAGGCGGCAAGTCAATATGGCTTGTATTATGGCCCAGACCCCTCCTCACAGATTGCCTGCTCAATCGGTGGCAACGTCGCCGAAAACTCAGGCGGCGTCCATTGTCTCAAATATGGTCTGACCACTCACAATTTATTAAAAGTTGAGATGGTCACAGTCGAGGGGGATCTCATTACTATTGGTAGTGAAGGTCTTGATAGCAACGGCTTTGATTTGATGGCTCTGATTAGTGGCTCTGAAGGTCTACTTGGAGTGATTACTGAAGTGACGGTCAAGCTGCTACCTAGCCCTGAAAAGGCTCAGGTCATTATGGCCGCTTTTGACAATGTTCAGACCGCAGGGGATGCGGTCGGCGGCGTGATTGCCAAAGGTATTATTCCAGCCGGACTTGAGATGATGGACAGCCCTGCCATCATAGCCGCCGAAGCATTTGCTCATGCAGGCTATCCAATCGACGCCCAAGCTTTGCTGCTGTGTGAGTTAGATGGTAGCGAGGCGGAAGTTCAAGAACAGATTGCAGAGGTTGAGCAGCTGTTTATCGAGCTTGGCGCAACCACAACACGTGTCTCGCAAAGTGAGGCGGAGCGCGCATTATTGTGGAAAGGTCGAAAATCTGCATTCCCCGCTGTCGGACGAATATCCCCTGACTACTACTGCATGGATGGCACCATTCCGCGTAGCCAACTTGCCCATGTCCTAACCGAAATGCAAAAACTCTCAGATGAATACGGTCTGCGCGTCGCCAACGTGTTTCATGCTGGGGACGGCAATTTGCACCCGCTTATCTTATTTGATGCCAATGTCCCAGGAGAGCTTGAGCGCACTGAAGAGTTCGGCAGCCGTATTTTAGAGCTTTGCGTCAAGGTAGGCGGCTGTATAACTGGTGAGCATGGGGTTGGCGTCGAAAAAATCCGCCAAATGACGATTCAGTTTAACGATCAAGAGCTGACACAATTTCATGCAATCAAGCACGCCTTTGACCCAATCGGTACGCTAAATCCAGGTAAGGGCATTCCAGTGCTCAAGCGCTGTCAAGAGTACCGTACCCTTGACAGAACGCAACACAACCATGACTCTCAACCACAGCAAGGAGATCTGGCATGACAGACATCAGTCAAGAGCTGATTGCGCGAGTAATGCAAGCCAGCCATGACGGCACAGCCCTACAAATCATGGGCGGGGGCAGTAAGCAGTTTATGGGACGTGAGCCAATAGGCGACCCCATCAGTCTTAGCGAGCACAAAGGTATTCTCAGTTATGAGCCGATCGAATTGGTGCTAACTGCCCGTGCTGGCACCTCAATTACTGAGATTAATAGCGCCTTAGCAGAACACAATCAGTGCTTAGCATTTGAGCCACCGACATTTGACGGACAAGCAACCTTGGGCGGCACATTGGCTTGCCACTTATCAGGCCCAGCAAGACCTTGGAGCGGTTCAATAAGAGACCATGTCTTAGGCATTCGCCTGATTAATGGCCATGCAGAAGAACTGCGCTTCGGCGGTCAGGTGATGAAAAACGTCGCCGGTTATGATGTCTCACGGATGCAAGCAGGCGCAATGGGCACTTTGGGTATCATCACTGAAGTCAGTCTAAAAGTCATGCCTAAGCCTGCCGCCACTGTGACTATTAAGCAGGAGATGGACGCTGCAAAGGCAATTGATACCATGAATCGTCTCTCAGGAAAATCCAAACCCTTGACAGGGGCGTGTTGGTTTGACAATCATTTATATTTGCGCTTGGCAGGCGCGCGAAGTGCTGTAGACAGTACTGTCAACCAGTGGCAAGGCGCAATATTAGAGGATACAGATACGTTTTGGTCAATGCTTCGTGAGCAGCAATTGGATTATTTCTTAGACGCGTCCTCATTGTGGCGGTTTTCTGTAAAAAGTAGCGCGGCGCATATGCTACCAGAGGAAGATTGGCTGATTGATTGGGGAGGATCACAGCGCTGGCTTCGTGGCAACTTTACCGTGGACAAATTAGAAGCGCTTGCTGAGGCCGCAGGTGGTCAAGTCAGCCTTTATCGCGGTGGTAACAGGAGTCAGGAGGTCTTTCATACTCAGTCTGAGGCGCTCCAAAAGCTCCACCAACGCCTCAAACACGCCTTTGATCCGAATGGTGTTTTCAATCCCAATCGTTTATACAGCTGGATGTAAATTAGCTCGATGATAAGGAAGTCGTAATGCGAACTCAAATCAATATAAAATATCTGGATCACCCAGATATTCAAGAAGCCGATGATATTTTGCGCACTTGCGTTCACTGTGGATTTTGTAATGCCACGTGTCCCACGTATCAAGAGCTTGGCGATGAGCGTGACGGTCCTCGCGGTCGTATTTATTTACTAAAACAAATGCTTGAAACTGGTGAGGTTAGCGAAAAATCCCAACTTCATTTAGACCGCTGTCTGACTTGTCGTAGTTGCGAAACCACTTGCCCTTCTGGGGTAAAATATGGCCGCTTGGCTGAGATCGGCCGCGATATTATGGAAGAACAGGTATCACGACCTGCCGATCAAAGGCTCAAACGCTGGCTTATCAGAAAGGTGTTGCCCTATCCGCACCGATTTGGGTTTCTTTTACGACTCGGACAACTGTTTCGCGCCTTTTTGCCTCGCGACTTAAAAGCCCAAGTCCCTGTTAAGCAAATCACCCGCCCGCGACCCTCGCAGCAACACTCGCGTCAAATGCTGGTGCTAGAGGGCTGCGCTCAACCTTCTGCCACCCCAAACACTAACAGTGCCGCCGCCCGAGTACTTGATAAGCTAGGTATCAGCTTGATCGCTGCACCAGAGGCCGGATGTTGCGGCGCTGTGAGCTATCACATACCTGCTCATGAAGAAGGACTTGCGTTCATGCGGCGCAATATTGATGCGTGGTGGCCATATATTGAGGCTGGGGCTGAAGCCATTGTCATCAGTGCCTCAGGCTGCGGCTCGATGGTCAAAGAATACGGCGAAAAACTCAAACATGACGACGCTTATGCAGCTAAAGCCAAGCGTATCAGTGCACTGACCCGAGACCTGAGTGAGATTTTGATCAAAGAGGACCTAGAGAAGTTGGTAGTAAAACAGACGAATCGTAAGACCGCTGTCCACTGCCCATGCTCGCTACAGCACGCTCAGCAGTTAGGCGGTCATGTTGAGCAGATATTGCAACGCGCTGGGATTGAGCTCTCTAAAACCCAAAACGGACATTTATGCTGCGGCTCTGCTGGTACTTACTCGCTCCTTCAGCCTACGCTTAGCCAGCAACTACTCACCAATAAAATCAACGATCTTACCATCGATAACCCAGATCAGATTGTGACAGCCAATATCGGATGCCAATTGCATTTAGGCAGCCATGCGTCCGTCCCAGTCAAGCATTGGATCGAATTGTTAGACCCACAATAAAACCAACTATAATGAGTTAAGCGGATTGTAAAGGACAATCATAATCAGCTCTTAACTACTTTAACAAAGAATACAAGGTCTCAGCTAATTTTTAAAATAAGTTCTCTACTGCCATTTGAATGACGCCCGCAGCACCAAAAAACTACGGGCTTCTTTTGGCTTAATACTGATAAACAAAAAAGAAATATCCTTCAATGATATTTCAAAGATGACTTCAACTACATATACCAAGGACGGTTTATTATGTACACTTTTTTGGCCTTAGCGCCTATTCTAGTAGTACTCGTTTTGCTTGTAATGTTGCGGCTCCCTGCCAAGATTTCTATGGGCGTTGCCTATTTAGTAACCGCGCTATTAGCGTTGTTCGTTTGGCAAGCCAGTGGCGCCCAAGTCGCAGCCGCGACTGTAAACGGCATCATCGTCGCACTTACGCTTTTATTTATTGTATTTGCGGCTATTTTATTGCTGAATACTCTGAAGGAAGGGGGTGCTATTGTCGCTATTCGTAAAGGCTTTATGGATATCTCGCCCGATAGACGCGTTCAAGTTATCATTGTGGCGTGGTTATTCGGCTCGCTGATAGAAGGCTCATCAGGATTTGGTACGCCATCTGCTATCGGTGCACCGTTGTTGCTCGCTTTAGGTTTCCCAGCGATGGCATCAGTTATGGCTATGTTAATTATTCAGTCGACGCCCGTATCATTTGGTGCCGTTGGTACGCCAGTATTACTTGGCGTTTGGACTGGTATCAATGATAAGCCAGATATAACGCAAGCGATTGCGCCACTCTCAACTGAAAATTATCTATTACAAATCGCGGGTAACATCGGTCTGATACATGCGCTGGTAGGCTTTTTGATTCCGTTACTTTTGAGTGGATTTTTGACTCGGTTCTTTGGTAAAAATCGCTCCTTCGTTGAAGGGCTCAAAGTATGGCCTTTCGCAATTTTTGCTGGTCTCTGCTTTACCGTTCCTTATTATTTGGTGGCTAGATACCTAGGTCCTGAGTTCCCATCATTGGTCGGCGGTTTTATCGGTCTTATGATTGTGCTTCCTGCAGCAAAGCGCGGCTTCTTGATGCCTAAAGAGATTTTTGATTTTGCGCCACGCGCTAAATGGGATAAAGACTGGCTCGGCTCGTTACCTGAAGAAAAGTTTGATGATTCTATTGCACCAAGATTTTCTTTGGTTCGGGCATTTTCTCCTTATCTCATCGTTATTGGTCTACTAATCATCACTCGAGTCATTGCACCGCTGAAGGCATTTTTGACTGGAGATTTGACCACTATACAATTTACCAATCTTTTTGGTACAACTATTTCTAGTAAAATCCAACTTGCCTATTCTCCAGGTATCATTCTAATTATTGTTGCATTAATCTCTATCTTGTTGTTCAAAATGAACGGACAAGCCGTCAAACGTAGTTGGAGTAGTTCTGCAAAAACCATGGTAGCCGCCGCACCAGCCTTGCTGTTTTCGGTACCGATGGTACAAGTATTCATCAACTCCGGGTCAGCTGCTGAAGTCGCAAATTCGCTACCCGCTATGCCCATCTTACTGGCTGAGAGTGCCGCTGGTGCCTTTCAAAATGCATGGCCACTCGTGTCTCCGTGGATTGGCGCGCTGGGTGCCTTCATTGCAGGCTCAAATACCGTCAGTAATATGATGTTCGCTTACTTTCAGTGGTCAACCGCTAGTCAAATTGGCTTAGATGTCAATCTTGCTGCACAAGTAGTAGCACTGCAAGCGGTCGGTGGCGCTGCTGGTAATATGATTGCGGTACATAACGTCGTTGCTGCTTGCGCGGTGGTTGGTCTGATGGATAAAGAAGGCTATGTTATTCGCAAAACCTTAGTCGCAATGACATACTATGTGATTCAGGCAGGATTGATCGGTATGGGTATTATTTTCGGTCAAATGTGGTGGTGGATATTGGCTGTCATTTGGCCAATCGCATTTTTTGGCATCATGGCAATAACGAGTAAAAAAACCGTTACTTAACATGAGTTAGCTGTACTAGTAAATCTGTGAATCCGCACTCAGCACTTGAACTGACGCTATTATACTAACTATGATAGCGTCAGTTTTATGTCACGGTTAAGATAATATTATCTAATAATTAACGACAAAAAATGAATGACCACAGCATCATAATTAATAAACGGTTACCAAATAAGCAACAAGGAAGACCTTATGAAAAATTTGAGCAAAATTACTGAAATTGAAGACTTACGACGGGTTGCTGAGCGTAAAGTACCTCGCATGTTTTATGATTATGTCGACTCAGGATCATGGACTGAGACCACCTATCGCAATAATGAAACCGACTTTGACCGTATCAAACTGCGTCAGCGGGTATTGGTTAATATGGAAGGACGCTCGCTTGCCACCGAAATGCTGGGCACGTCAGTAAAAATGCCTGTTGCGATTGCCCCAACAGGCTTTACTGGCATGATGTGGGCAGATGGAGAAATCCTCGCGGCACAGGCAGCAGAAAAGTTTGGTGTACCGTTTTCACTATCGACCATGAGTATTTGCTCTATCGAAGATGTCGCCACCCATACCAGCCAGCCGTTTTGGTTTCAGCTATATATGATGCGCGATATGGACTTTATCGCCAATTTGATTCGCCGCGCAAAAGAAGCCAATTGTTCAGCGCTCATCCTGACCGCCGACTTACAAGTACTCGGTCAACGTCATAAAGACATTAAAAACGGCCTATCTGCGCCGCCAAAACCGACGCTTGCCAATATCTTAAATCTGATGACCAAGCCAGAATGGTGTATGAATATGCTGGGTACCAAGCGTCGCACCTTTGGTAATATCGTCGGTCACGCTAAAAACGTCGAGGATATCTCATCGCTATCCGCATGGACAGCTGAGCAGTTCGATCCGGCGCTGAGCTGGGATGATGTCGCTCGTATTAAAGACATGTGGGGTGGCAAGCTGATTATCAAAGGCATTATGGAGCCAGAAGACGCTGTACTGGCAGCTCGTAGCGGTGCCGATGCGCTAGTGGTCTCCAATCATGGTGGACGCCAATTGGATGGTGCGCCCTCTTCCATTTCATCTCTATCCGATATTGTACAAGCCGTGCGTGCTGAAGACAGTCAGATTGAAGTTTGGCTCGATAGCGGTATTCGTTCTGGGCAAGATGTACTCAAAGCGATGGCATTAGGAGCCAATGGCACGATGATTGGTCGCGCTTTTCTTTATGGTCTTGGCGCGTATGGCGAAGATGGTGTCCGCCGCGCGCTTGAGCTGATTTATAACGAATGTGATATCAGCATGGCGTTTTGCGGTCATACCGATATCAATGAAGTGCGCGATGATATCTTAGTCAAAGGTACCTACGAGCATCTCAAAACTGCCTTGCCTTACGTAGCGCCAATGCGCTGGTAAGTGTAGACGATATAACTACTTAGACTTGTTGGTCGCTTTCTTTATACTATCTATACCCTTTATACTGTACTGATAATTTTTTATTGATAATTAGATGTTATGACCATTCAACAATTATTAAAGACAGCGCCTGTTACCACCTTGTTATTAGTCAGTTTTATCGGGCTATTTATCATGCAGGTATTAACGGGTGTCGATGCCAATAATCCCTCAACTGAAGCGCTGGTAAAGTGGGGTGCCAATGCTCTGCCTTTTACTATGGATAATGAGCCATGGCGCTTGGTGAGCAGTGCGTTTTTGCATATTGGGCTGATGCATTTATTGTTTAACGGTTTTGCTATGTATTTTTTTGGTCAAATCGCCGAGCCGATGTTTGGCTCAGCGAAGTTTTTGGCGCTATTTTTACTGGCAGCAATCGGTGGCAACTTACTGAACAATTACGTCACATGGCAAGGTATTGTGGACGGAACAGGACAAGCTGGATTATCTGCGGGCGCATCGGGCGGTATCATGGGTATTGGCGCAGCGTTATTAATCGCTGCGCTGTTTAAGATATCAGTCAATGGTATGGTGCTGAACCTTAAAAGCCTGATATTTATTATGGGCATCAACTTAGTCTATGGTTTTGCGGTGCCAGGTATCGACAATGCTGGTCACATTGGCGGTGCGATTACCGGTCTTATCATTTCACTACCTTTTGCGATTGCCTATCGTCAACGTATGGCAGCTGTCATACAGAATATTGCCACTTACGAGAATGATTATTTACCCCATTATCAAAGTGAGCAACAAAACGAATATCATACCACTTATATTAATACGCCAGTGAATAGCGGCACTGACTTTGATAATAATGCACACTTAAATAATACTCATTTAAATAACACCAGTTTGCATAATGAGAGTCATGTAGATAATAATAGGGGTGTAAACTCAAACGTAACTGTTAACCCTACCAATCCTATTCGTCCTACTCTTAACGAAACCCTGAATGAAAAAAGCACAGCCATTAAACCTGCGCTTATTTGGCAATTGCTGCCGTGGGTTGTGATGTTATTTATTAGCATTGGCTTTATGTGGTGGTGGCAAGATATTCATCAGCAATTAGTAGAAGTGCTCAATGCCATTGAGCAAAGCACTGTTTAGCCTATATCGCTTTTATTTTTACCTGATTCTATAGTCAGTTCAAAATAAAAGCGATACGATTGTAATAACGTTCTATTGGCTATAATTTTTTCTTGCTTGCTGTTCGCAGGCGTGCCAGAGGCTGCAAAAAATTTATAGCCAATAGCACTGTATCGTTTTTAAGATGAATCGACTATAACGTACAAAAATCCTTACGTGTTTTACTATTTTTATCCCTTTGTTTCACCCACTTATGAGAGCAAATCATGTCTACATCATCATCGCTATCCCCTACTTTTAAGCGTGCTTTGCTTAGCACGTTGACAGCTACTGCCATGCTTGGCACAGCTAGCCTATCTAATGCAGCACTCTTCAATAAAAACCTACCGAAAGATCCTGATGCTGAGTTAAGCGTCGGCGTCAACGTCATGGCAGTCAAATCTGCTTATGATTTGGAAGAAAGCACCGAGATAAAAGTATTGCCAGGCGCATTCTATGACAATAATAAAATCTACGCACGCGGTGCTCAAGCGGGTGTATACCTTATCAATGACGGCAGCAATCAGCTAGCTGCTTATGCTCAGCTTGCTGGCAATTCATTTGATCCTGATGATGCTACTGGCGCACTAAAAGGACTTGATGAGCGTAAAGCCTCTGCTGCTGCAGGCTTAAGCTATACGCGTCTGACACCGGTTGGTGGCTTTCGTGCCCAATACGCTACAGATATCTTAGATCGTAGCGGCGGTAATACTGCCCGCTTAAGCTATATTGGTAAAATTAGCAAAAACAAGCTAACGGTCTATCCAAGCGTTGGATTTGAGTACAATGATGCCGACTACAATGAATACTACTACGGCGTGAGCGATACAGAGTCAACTAGAACGGGCGTCGCTGCTTATACCGCCAACTCAAGCTTGAATCCTTATATTAATGTTAGTGCCAACTATGATTTCAGTAAGCGCTGGGCGGGCTTTGCCAATCAAAGCTTAAGTTATCTGCCAAATGAGCAATATGACAGTCCAATGGTTGACTCGCGTACTGATGCTACGACGACGCTTGGTTTGCTTTATAAGTTCTAGTTGAGCTTAGATTATTATTAAAAAAGACCTTACTGCGTAATGTAGTAAGGTCTTTCTTCTCTCAGCCTAAGATGCTGGTAAAGTGTATTTCTCCTACCGCCTAACTAGTTCTTTCCAACATTTGCTCCCTTTTCTATCAGAACAAACTGTTTTGGTATCTTTTTAAAGAACTTATAACTAACTGCCTCAAATGACATGGATATTATTAAAAATAGAATAGCGAATGGTAAGAAAACGCAAGCAATAACCCTTTCTAAAACATTAAGAGTCTCACCCCCATCCCAATATTTTCGGAACAAAAAACGACCAATATAATTCGTAATAGGCAAGCTTTCTAATTCATCAGCTGGTTTTATTGGTAATGCTCCTTTAAGAGTACCTTTCAAACGTATAGCTTGTTCCATACTTCCACTATGATAAAAGTTAATTATGGCTCCATCGCCATAATCTAGAAAATCAAAGTTAATTATTATTTTATTATCAATAATGCATAGTGTTATTGAGTTTGATTCTTTTGCTGTCATCTCTATTCTAGCAGTATAAATTTTAATATCCTTAGCTAGCTCAATACGTAGCTTATCTGAACTTACTATGTCATCAGTATCAATAGTAGCCTTTCCGTCATTCCAGAAAGAAAGTCTAGTTACTGTTAATGCCTCTACATCATGTTCACCATATTTAATAGTCAAATTATTAATTGACGAAATGGAGTTTTGAATCAGTTCAAAGCTTTTAGCGCTAAACACTAATTCCTTTTCTTTCTTACTCTTAATGTAAAGAGTTACTGATATCAAAATACTTACTACAGCAAGTACTAGAAAAACTAAATTTGTTAATATACCTCCATCTAGAAACTGATAAAACCAACTCATAAATACTCCATTTTTTGAATAAACAATGCTTGTACTACTCATTTTTTAGTATTTTAGGGTGCCTTTTAAGCATTATTATTCCAAATACTATTTAAAAATAGCGTATGGTAAACTAACCTATATAAGTTCAGTTTACCATACGCTATTTTACATATATTAGTATCCAATTTACCTCTAAAAACGATAAACTTATTTATAAAAAAGACCTTGCCACATTACATGACAAGGTCTTTTTTATTTCTAACTTCTCAATAGAATCTAAGCATTACTTTTTAAATACTCTAACATAGTGTCTGCATCTGATACTTCAAATGGGTCTATTGGACAGTTGTCGCCAAAATCAGCTTCCTTAAACACTTTTTTAACTTCTTTATTGTCGACAACCATCGAATAACGCCATGAGCGCATACCAAAGCCAACATTACTCTTATCAACAAGCATCCCCATTTTACGAGTGAACTCACCATTACCATCAGGAAGTAAGAAAACGTTTTCACGGTTTTGCTTCAGACCCCATTGGTACATGACGAACGCATCATTGACAGAAATGCAAACTATTTCATCTATGCCTAACGCCTTAAACTCATTATAAAGCGCTTCATAACGAGGGAGATGGCTGGTCGAACAAGTTGGCGTAAACGCACCTGGTAGAGAAAACACAACCACTTTTTTATTGGCAAATAACTCATCTGTGGTTAGATCATACCATGTGAACGGGTTGTCTCCTCCAATAGAGTCATCACGAACACGAGTTTTAAAAGTCATATCAGGTACATGGGTAATCATTGTTTACTCCGAGTTAGGTTATTGTCTTTTTTTCCAAAATTCTGCATGTATATGATAATAGTTATAGTAGTCCATAAGCAATCTTTGAGATTACATTCACTATATAAGATGTAGATCTAGCTTTAAAAATATAAACCAAAAAAAAACCTTGCCACATTCTCGTATAAGAAGTGACAAGGTCTTGTTTTCGAAACTTTCAGTGGAACAAATATGATGCTGCTACTAGCAGTACAAATGGTACCTATCGTACATTAAGCAAGTCTGACACCGTAGCACATCATTATTTGGTCTACTGCTTACTTAGGATTTACCATATCAGCAGGGATTACCCACTCATCGAACTGAGCTTCAGTTAGCAGTTCTAGCTCAACCGCAACTTGCTTCAAGGTTTTGTTTTCTTTATAAGCAGTCTTAGCGATTTTCGCGGCATTCTCATAACCAACATGACGGTTAAGCGCAGTCACTAGCATCAATGAGTTATGCAAGAAGTCATCGATTTTGTCTTTTACTGGCTGGATACCAACAGCACAGTTTTCGTTAAAGCTATTGCACGCATCGCCAAGCAGTTTGATAGATTGCAATAAGTTAAAGGCGATAACTGGCTTATAAACGTTTAGCTCAAAGTTACCTGACGCGCCTGCCATGCTGATAGTGACATCGTTACCCATGACTTGCGCCACAACCATGGTCATTGCTTCTGACTGGGTTGGGTTTACTTTGCCCGGCATGATAGAAGAGCCTGGCTCATTTTCAGGAATCGTCAACTCGCCCAAACCACAGCGGGGACCTGATGCCAACCAACGTACGTCGTTAGCGATTTTATTCAAGCTACCTGCTAGCGTTTTTAGTGCGCTTGAAGCAAATACTTCAGCATCACGAGCAGCTAGTGCTTCAAATTTATTCGGTGACGTCACAAATGGAAGACCAGATAATGTCGCCAATTGCTCAGCTGATTTTACCGCATAATCAGGATGAGCGTTTAGACCAGTACCAACCGCCGTACCACCTAATGGCAATTCATACAAGCCTTGTAGCGCATTATCAATACGTACCAATGAATGATCAAGTTGGCTAACATAGCCGCTAAACTCTTGACCTAAAGTCAAAGGCGTGGCGTCTTGTAAATGCGTACGACCGATTTTCACGATGCTATCAAATTCTTTGGCTTTGGCGTCTAGTGTATCGCGCAATGCTTTTACCGCTGGAATCAGTAAGCTATTGATTTCACGAGCAGCGGCAACACGAATCGCCGTTGGGAAGCTGTCGTTGGTAGACTGTGCATGGTTGACATGGTCATTTGGATGAATTGGCGTATAGCTGCCGCGCGCGTTCCCTGCGATTTCATTGGCACGATTCGCTAATACTTCATTCATATTCATGTTTGACTGCGTACCAGAACCGGTCTGCCATACCACTAATGGGAACTGATCCGTTAGACCACCATTGATGACTTCATCAGCGGCTTGCACGATAAGATCGCGCTTATCATCTTCGATACGCTCAAGGCTCGCATTAGTAATCGCAGCGGCTTTTTTGACCAGTGCCATCGCTTCAATCATCGGACGCGGCAAGGTCTCGCCACCGATTTTAAAGTTTTCGCGGCTACGCTGAGTTTGTGCACCCCAATAAGCGTCAGCTGGGACTTCTACATTGCCCATGGTGTCTTTTTCGGTACGAGTTGCCTGATTCTGTGTTGACATAACTACCCTCTTTGATGGTTTGGTAATGAATGGTTTGTCATAAAAAGTGCAACAGCTGCTGCACACAAAGAAAAATACGCTGTAAAGTGGCGTTATGATAGCATGACTTATCACAAATTTCTCCACGTCCGTGAGGGTAACTGATGTCTAAGAGCACCAGCCAACAACAATCTACCAGTTCGCTACCTGAGTTATCTACCGTGAGCAGTCAAGCTGCTAATAATGTGCAAATAGCTGATACCATTAGCAACCCACCCAGACGCCATTTCACTCGCCAGCGTCGTAGGCTCTTGGATAATGAGCGTAAACAATATGCACGCATGGCAAGCTTGCATTTAGTCAAGCTACAGCAACGCTTACCGCCGAATGCACGTATTGGCTTATATTATGATGGCTTTGGTGAGCTGCCCACTCAGCCAATTTTGGATTGGTGTCAACACTTAGGCTATTTTCCTTATTTACCTGTCGTCGGTTCTCTTGGCAATGATGATAAGCGGTTACGCTTTGTGCCTATTTATCATGCAAAGTTATTAAATGTACCGACACGCATTCATGGCTTAGGCATGAAACAAAAACATCATCGCAGATTGCTATGGGCACGCGAGCTAGACGTCATTATCTGTCCATTGGTGGCGGTCGATAAAAACGGCAATCGTATGGGCATGGGTGGCGGATTTTATGATACGACGCTTAGCAAAAGCTATCAATCAGGAGCGAAAAAACCCTTAAAGATAGGCTGGTGCTATGACTTCCAAGTGGTTGAGCAACTAGAGCGTCAATCATGGGATGTGCCGTTAGATGCCATAATTACGCCAAGTGGCTTGAGGTGGTTTCGATGAAAGATGATAAAAAATCTCTAGATACTAACTCTAGTGCAGAGAATGTCGAACAACATTTGCAAGAGTTAGAAAAAGCGGATTATGAGCGGCTCTATTATAGTCAAGAGCAGACTTTTAGCGCTGACGAGTTAGCAAATACTATCAATGAACGCCGTTTAAATGAATTAATGGCGCAAAGTGATGAGTTTTTGAGTGGGTTAAATAGTGAGATTGAGGATTTTGATGAATAGTATTAAGAAAGGCATAAATCACATCATCATATAGTTAAAATATCTTAAAAACGCTACAGTACTGCTGGTATAAATTTTTTGTAGCCTCTGTCTGCGTAGGCACAGCAAGCAAAGAAAATTAATATCAGCAGTATATGATGTATGGATATTACTTTTCCCTGACTATAAAAAACCAAAAAGGCGAATGATTATAAAGTCACTCGCCTTTTTTATATCGACATTAAGAGTTTATATTGTTAATTAAAGCACCATCGCCGCAATCCAGCCAAAGATCAATAACGGAATGTTGTAATGGATAAAGGTTGGCACCACGCTGTCTTTGATATGGTCATGCTGTCCATCAACATTTAGACCAGAGGTGGGACCAAGGGTTGAATCTGACGCTGGAGAACCGGCATCACCAAGCGCACCAGCCGTTCCAATAATAGCTACTGTTGCCAATGGCGAAAACCCAAGCGAAATACAAAGTGGGACATAAATCGCTGCCAAAATTGGAATGGTCGAAAAGGATGAGCCAATACCCATAGTTACAATCAAGCCAATGAGTAACATAATAAATGCTGCCATCGCTTTGTTACCAGCAAACAACGATGCCGCTCCATCGACTAATGGCTGTATTTGCTCAGTCGCTTTCATGACTTCCGCAAACCCTTGCGCCGTAATCATAATAAAGCCAATCATCGCCATCAGCTTGATACCATCATTAAAGACCGTATCGGCATCACGCCATTTGACGACGCCTGTCGCCATAAAGACGCCAAAACCAAACATAGATCCTAGCAATAGTGAGTCAGTATATAGCTGCACCACAAAAGCAGTGACAATCGCTGCAATCGCCACTAGCGTCTTCATTTTACTTTGTGTTTGTGCAGTAGCCGCAGTTTTGCTTAACTCGTCACTATCTAACACTTCATCATGCGCAGCTTTATCAATTGCTAGCTGCTGATACTGACGCGGTTTACGATAGCTGATAAATACAGCAATCAGTAAGCCCACGAACATACCCAAAGCAGGAATCGCCATGGCTTTGGTCACCGAGATATTACTGATATCGATACCGGCTTCACCAACATTTTTGAGCATGATTTGATTGAGATAAATATCGCCAAACCCATAAGGAATAAACATATAAGTCGTGACAAGTCCAAAGGTAATCAAACAAGCAATTAAACGTCTATCAATATGCATGCGATTAAATGCCAATAATAATGGCGGCACAAGCAAGGGAATAAAGGCAATATGAATAGGGATTAAGTTTTGGCTAAAGCAGCTCATAGTGACAAGACCTGCAAACAACATGTATTTAATCATGCCACTGGTGCCGCCTGCATCAATGCGTTTAATCACTGCCCCTGCCAAAGATTGTGGCAAGCCGGAATGAGCGATTGCTACTGCAAACGCACCTAACAGCGCATAAGACAGCGCGATTTGTGCGCCATTTTTGATCCCTTCTTGAAAGGCGTTCAAGGTATCAGTCATACCGAGACCAGCAATGAGCCCACCTGCCAGCGCACCGATTAACAAACTGAGTACCACGTGTACCCGCGCCAAAGACAGCCCTAGCATGATGACTACCGCCAGTAGCACCGCATTGATGGTCATATTCTCGCCCCTTACCCTATATTTTTTAGCCTACTATCGACCCATTTTGGTATGCTGCCAATTTACTTATGTCGTCTCAGCCTTTTAATCCACACAGTTGCTATTTGAACGGAGCGGTTTAGACGCGCGCTATTCTACCTGATTTTACGACTAAAACCCACGCGCAAAACCAAATAGCCTGAAGAGAAAAAATAGATAAAGGCACAATATTCTCTCAACTGTTGATAACAGAGCCTTGCAATTTTATATAGCAGCACCATTTATCTAAACATGAACCACTAACTTGACTTTACAAGTCTGGTGAACGAGGAAGAATATATGAGTGAACATAAAATTGATAAAGACAATATCGATATCGATGTCGACGTGTCACCTAACGTTGCTGATGACAACAAGCAGCAAAGTGAGCTAGAAAACGAGCAACAGAATGAGCTAAAAACCTCGTCTGATAACGCAGTAGAAAACAAGTCAGCGTCTGACGCTGCTCAAGAAGATGACACTGCGAAAGACAGTAAAGAAGATGCTGTTGAAGACTATCTGCCATTATTGGCACTGCGCGATGTCGTTGTTTATCCGCATATGCAAATTGCTTTGTTTGTCGGTCGTGAGCCTTCAGTCAAAGCGGTTGAATTGGCGCAAGCTGAGTACGGCAATAAAGTTTTGGTCGTTGCTCAAAAAGACTCGCTCACCGAAGACATTGATCACGATAACTTATATCAATACGGCACAGTATGTCGTATCGTCAGCACCATGCCACATGATAGCGATGAGAATTGCATCAAAGTATTGATCGAAGGTCAATATCGCGCTCGTGTTGATTCGATAGAGAGTCATGATGATTTATTGATGGCAAGCTTTGAGCGTGCAGACCTTGATGTCAGCATGGATGAGAGCCAGCAGAAAAACACGATTCAAGCTTTAACCTCGCTGTTTGAAAGCTATGCCGATGCACGTTTACGTAATGCGCGTGAGCTAACGCGCGTTGCAAAACGTATCGATGATTTGCTTGAGTTGGTCTACTTTATCTCAACTCGTGTGTCGATGGATCTTGATATCAAACAGTCATTTTTAGAGCAAAATGATATCAAAACCCATATCAACACTTTGACCGAATATTTGGTCAAGCAAAGTGCTGAGCAAAACATCGAACAAGATATCCAAGAAGCTGTCCGTCAGCAAATGGAAGACAATCAGCGCGAATACTTCTTAAACGAGAAGATGAAAGCCATTAAAAACGAGCTGTCAGATATGAATGACGGTGCGTTCGATGGTGAAGATGACGTGGCTGAGCTTGAACAACGTCTTGATGAAGCTGACTTGCCAGAAGATGTGCGCAAAAAAGCTGAGCAAGAAATGAAAAAGCTCAAAATGATGCCACCGGCTTCGAGTGAATCTTCAGTGGTGCGCAACTATATTGAATGGATTTTGGACACGCCGTGGAATGCGACGACTAAAGTTTCTATCAATTTAGATAAAGCTAAAACTGTTCTAGACGAAGACCATTATGGCTTACAAGATGTCAAAGATCGCATCTTAGAGTATCTCGCTGTACAATCACGAGTGAAAAAACTGCGCGGTCCTATTCTTTGCTTAGTCGGTCCTCCGGGTGTTGGTAAAACTTCATTGGGCGAATCAATTGCTCGTGCAACCGGTCGTAAGTTTGTACGTATGGCGCTTGGCGGTGTACGTGATGAAGCTGAGATTCGTGGTCATCGCCGTACGTATATCGGTGCAATGCCAGGTAAAATCGTGCAGTCATTGGCAAAGGTAGAAGTCAAAAACCCGCTATTCTTATTGGATGAAATCGATAAGATGGCGCATGACTTCCGCGGTGATCCAGCATCAGCGTTGCTTGAAGTGCTAGACCCATCACAGAATGATACTTTCAATGACCATTATTTAGATATGGACTTGGATTTATCACAAGTGATGTTTATCTGTACCGCTAACAGTATGGATATTCCAGCTGCGCTACTTGACCGTATGGAGGTTATTCGCTTACCGGGTTATACCGAAGCAGAAAAAGTGAATATCGCGCAGAAGTATCTAGTGCCAAAAGCCATTAAAAATAATGGTCTCAAAGAAGGCGAGATTGAGATTGTAGAAGCAGCATTGCATAGCATCGTGCGTAGCTATACGCGTGAAGCCGGTGTACGTAACCTTGAGCGTGAAGTGAATAAAATCTGCCGTAAAGTGGTTCGCGGTTCGGTTGAAACGCATGGCGCCCGCGCTCCGAAAAAAGCAGAACGTGAGCTGGTCGTGGTCGATGACAAAAACATCGATGACTATCTAGGTGTCCATCAGTATGACTATGGTCTAGCGGAAGAAGAGCCTGAGATTGGTCGTATTACTGGGCTTGCTTGGACACAAGTCGGTGGTGAGCTACTTACTATCGAAGCGGTTGCGATGAAAGGCAAAGGTGAGCTTATCTTTACCGGTTCACTCGGTGACGTGATGAAAGAATCTATCCGTGCAGCGATGAGTGTGGTACGTGCTCGTGGCGATAGCTTAGGCATTGATTACGAGACTTTTAAAACGACTGACGTC
This sequence comes from Psychrobacter sp. DD43, assembly GCF_904846555.1. NCBI lineage: Bacteria > Pseudomonadati > Pseudomonadota > Gammaproteobacteria > Moraxellales > Moraxellaceae > Psychrobacter > Psychrobacter sp. DD43. The sequence continues at coordinate 75,559 of NZ_CAJHBE010000004.1, read as the reverse complement.
CACGTACATATGCCAGAAGGCGCCACTCCAAAAGATGGTCCATCTGCTGGTGGTGCGCTAACGACAGCGCTAGTATCTGCATTAACTGGTATTGCTATTCGTCCAGATATTGCCATGACAGGTGAGATTACCCTGCGCGGTAAAATCCTACGTATCGGTGGTCTTAAAGAGAAGCTGCTCGCAGCGCATCGTGGTGGTATCAAGCATGTGTTGATTCCAGATACTAACGAGCGTGACTTAGCCGATATCCCTGATAACGTCAAAGAAGGCTTAACCATTCAGCCAGTCGCGACGATTGATGAGATATTAAAAGTAGCGTTGGTCAGTATGCCAGTACCAATTAAACCTGCCAAAGTAACGGTTGATAAGACCAAAGGTAAAGCGCTACACAATTAATCAGTTAACGTAAGAAAAAGACCGTAATATTAGTTACGGTCTTTTTTTTGTTCAGGATTTTTAAATTTGCTATTTATTTTCTCTTGGATTAAATCCCTTCAAATATGATAGGAAGATCTCTTGCGTAAGTTACCTTCTTTTAAAAATCATATGATACTTACATTTATTAACCGATTGTTGCGCTTTTAGTGAATAACTCCTTCAAGCGCCTAGCTATACTGATACAGTAAATCATTGATGATATAAAAAACACGAATTTAAAACGGAGATAATAATGAATAAGACAATGCTTGCAAGTGCTCTATTATGTGGTTCTGCTTTAGCAATGACGGGTTGCCAAACGGTAGAAGGTCAGATGCAAACAGGCAATCCTCTAAACCAACCTGTTTTGAAGTCGACCATTAATACTGTTACTGGTGATAAAAATGAAGTCGGGCAAATGTTTTTACGTCCCGTTGATGGTGGTGTGCAAGTATATGGTAAGCTGATGAACTTGCAGCCAGGTCAGACCGTGTCGTTACATATTCATGAAACAGGAAGCTGTGGCAATATGGGTAAAGCAGCAGGTGGGCATTTTAATCCAGATAACAAACCACACTCTAACCCAAATGACATGAATGGTCATGCAGGCGACTTACCTAATTTAACGGCTAATGCGGATGGTGTCGCAACTATCAATTATGTGAATAAGAAAATTTCTGCCGCTGATGCTGGTAAATACAGCGTCAATCGCCTAGCCTTTATCGTGCATAGTGGCGTTGATGATTACACCAGTCAGCCAGCTGGTAATGCCGGTGATCGCGTCGCTTGCGGTATCATCGAAAAAAGATAATCCATAATCCATAATCATAGCTTCGATTTTAAATCATAAAAAAACCTCTTAGATTGTATAAGAGGTTTTTTTATAGCCTGAAACTATTGACGGCTTAAAGGTAAAAGAAATTTACTCCTCTACCCACTCTCCTTTACGCCAGTAAACGCCCCAACGTGTGGCTTTGCCATTTTTCTCAGAGCCGATATACTGCTCTTTTTTCTTGCGCGACCAACGTAAAATCGTCGGATTACCATCTGGATCTTCATCTGGACCTTCAAACAAATACTGGAACTTGTCTTCCATTTTATCTTTAATCTCTCGCAGCTCAGCAAGCTTTGGCGGACGTGTCTCCCGTACTTTAGGGAACTTAGAGGCTGCTAAGAACATGCCCGCTGCGCCTTCACGTAAGATAAAGTAATCTTCATGCTTAACAGATTTTAACTCTGGTAGATGAATAGGATCCATGCGCGGCGGTGCTGCTTCGCCTGTTTTCAATACTTTACGCGTGTTATCACATTGCTGGCAAGCAAAGTAAGGACCAAAACGTCCCGTCTTTAGCTCCATCTGCCCATCGCACTTATTACAATCAATGGTTGGAGAGTCAGAACCAGGCACTTCGAACTTACCTTCTTCTAAGACATAACCATCACAATCAGGATTGTTACCACACACATGCAGCTTAAGACCGCCATCAACGATATAACCATTCATTGCCGTACCGCATTTCGGGCAGCGTTTCTTCTCCATCAAATCTCTGACTTCGGCCGCTTCGTCATCACCTTCGGCATCATCAAGATTGGCAAAAGCTTCGACTGGCATTAAGTTCTTAGTGCCTTTACAGCGTTCTTTCGGTGGTAAGTTGTAACCAGTACAACCTAAGAATACACCCGTTGAACCGGTACGTAGCTGCATTGGACGAGCACAAAGATCGCAATGGACATCTGGTACATCGGTTGGATCATTGGGGCGCATGCCGTCTTTTTCTTTAGCACGATCAAGCGTTGTCTTGAAGTCACCATAGAAATTATCGAGGACATCTTTCCAGTCGGTATCGCCTTCTGCCACATGGTCAAGCTTATCTTCTAAGGCGGCGGTAAAGGTATAATCCATCAAATCAGGGAAACTTGCGGTTAATCTATCGGTGACGATATCACCCATTTTTTCGGCAAATAAACGCTTGTTTTCGAGCTTTACATAACCACGATCTTGAATAGTCGAGATGATAGAAGCATAGGTCGATGGACGACCGATGCCTTTTTTCTCAAGCTCTTTGACCAAGCTTGCCTCAGTAAAACGCGGTGGCGGCTTGGTAAAATGTTGACTCGGATCAAGCTTATCTACTATTAATTTATCGCCTTTTTTCACATCTGGTAATAAGTTATCGTCGGTCTTGGCAGGTGGCATCACTTTAGTATAGCCATCAAATACCAAGGTACGACCGCGTGCTTTTAACTCAACGTCGTCAGCAGCAACGAATAAATTCACTGATAGATATTTTGCTGGTAGCATCTGACAGGCCACAAACTGACGCCAGATTAGCTCATACAAACGTATTGCATCACGTTCAACGGCCTTAAGCTGCGTTGACTTCATATTGACGTTAGACGGACGTATGGCTTCATGCGCTTCTTGTGCGCCTTGTTTATTACCATAGAAATTCGGCTTTTCTGGCACGTATTTCGCACCATAGCTGTCTTCGATATAGCCACGTACCGCAGCAAGCGCATCACCTGATAAAAAGGTCGAATCGGTACGCATATAAGTAATGTGACCCGCTTCATATAAACGTTGCGCTAAAATCATGGTTTTCTTAACTGAGAATCCCAGACGCGTGCTGGCGGCTTGTTGCAAAGTCGAGGTAATAAAAGGCGCACTTGGTTTCGACTGCGTTGGCTTCTCTTCACGTTCTTTGACGATAAAGTCATTTGCTTTTAGGACATCTAATACTTTATCGGTCTGCTCTTTATTGACGAGCTTTAGCGTTTTGCCGCCTTGCTTAGTGGCTTCTAAACGAATACCAATTTGCTCAGCGTCTGCAGCTTTTTTGGCTTTGCTCTCAGCAATATGGGTATCGGCATGAATCTGCCAATACTCTTCTGGAATAAAGGCGCGGATTTCATGCTCACGCTCAACAACCAAGCGCATGGCAACTGACTGCACGCGACCCGCCGATAGACCACGAGCAACCTTTTGCCACAAAAGTGGCGATACCATAAAACCAACGACACGATCTAAAAAACGCCGCGCTTGCTGTGCATTAACTCGGTCAATATCAAGTTTAGACGGTTGCTTAAAGGCATTTTGAATGGCAGATTTGGTAATCTCGTTAAAAACCACACGCTCATACTTACTGTCAGCGCCGCCGATGACTTCTTTAAGATGCCAAGCAATCGCCTCTCCCTCTCTATCCATATCCGTTGCCAGATAGATTTTGTCAGCATCTTTGGCTAAAGCTTTCAGCTCTTTGATGACCTTGGTCTTATTTGGCAAGACTTCATAGACTGCCGCCCAATCATGCTCAGGGTCGACACCCATACGCCGTACCAATGCTTGCTGGGTTTTTTCTTCTTTGCTTAGACTGTCATCTTTTTTGGTCGTTGCTGGTTTCTTTGCGCTTTTACTTGCACCGACTGGCAAATCTCGGACATGACCGATACTTGAGCGCACGATAAAATCATCACCCAAGTATTTATTGATGGTTTTTGCCTTGGCGGGTGATTCAACAATTACCAAAGATTTGCCCTTTGGACTGGCTTTCGGGCTGCCTTTAGGTTTGTCAGCAGCGGGCGCTGCACTTTTTTTAGCTGCGGGTTTTGTCATAGGTGACGACACCATAATAAGTAAATTAAAATAAGAATTGTCTAGCAGCATGCCATTTATAGGTTTGGTTATAAGGGCGTGGCAAATTATTGTAGTAATGGCTGCTAGTAAAATCGGTTATAAAACAAATGATAACCATAACGAAAGGTTTCAGTTATAAAGACGTTACACTGCTAAGGCTTAAACTGTCAACTGAAAATGACTAAGCGTCTGCCAAAAGCACTTGCATATCGTTCTTTTATGGAGACGAAAAAACAATTTGCTACCTTGTGGCGATTTTTATAGGATCTTTTGCATCTGCAGCGCCCACTCTTCAAGCTTTTCTTTGAGCGCTAATAAATCGCTCTCAATCAATTTTTGCTGATAAGTAGGATTGGTCGCAGGGCGTACATAAGCGATATCTTCCCAATAAATTACGATACTATTTGCCTTAGTCAATAGCCCCTTTACATAGGGCTCAATACTGACTGGCAAATCAAGTGGCATCTTGTCCAAACTGACATTGGGCTTCTTAATTGCTGTATGGGTATTGCTTTGATTCGCACGAATAGCCGTTGGCACGATAAGCTTATTATCATCTGTAGTCGTATCAACAAAACTACTATCTGGTCGCCATTGCCCATCAATCACTTGATAGCGGGTAAACGGCAGATTGGTATTTTCTAATATTAAGCAATACTGACCCATCATCCCGCGACCATACTCGTTGTCTTTACCCTTTATCCAGTCAGGACAAGTGACCAGCTTTGGATTGAGCTGCAAGCGGCGCGCGGTCATACGCAGCTTATCTAAACGCTGATCGATACCGCTCGGCTTGAGCGCCATCATACTCCCTAATACGAATAGTACAATGAGAATAGCAATCCACATACCCATGACAATCTGACCTTTTAGCTAATAAGTTCGCTCATAACAGCGATTATTTTATACGTGACTGACCTTGATAACTGTATTTATAATGCGTGTCAGCCCTCAAAAATCAAGAAGAATAGAGCGCAAGTACACAAATTACCGCATGCTAGATTATCTATCGTTATGAGACAAGCCACCAGCTAATCTACAATATCGCTGATATTTATAGTGGCATATCAAATACTTAGTACAGAAAGCTACTCGTTCGATAACAAGATACAAAAAGTCGAGCCTATAAAAAGGTGCTATGATAAACCATAATTTTAAACGCGCGCAGGTTTATTATGAATAATCTTATTAAGCGAAACTCATCGAGTGCCAATTTTACTCAAAAATCGCGCAGTCCAATCATGAGTAGGTCCAGCGTTGCCCTAACACTAATCGGTGTTGCCTTATTTACTTTACCAGGCTGTGCTACCACCCAAAAAAGCCTGACGCCGCAGCAATGTCAAAGCAGCAACTGGCAAGAAGTGGGCTATGCCGACGGTATCAATGGGCGCTCAGGGGATTATTTTGGTCATTATGCTAATAGCTGTGCTAGTGCTGGCGCTCCCATGCCAAACCGTATTCAATGGGAACAGGGTCGTCAGCTGGGGCTAAAAAAATACTGTACTGAGCTAAATGCTTATAAGCGTGGTCGTGAAGGCTATGACTGGCAGCCTGTCTGCCCGCTTGAAGGCATTGAAAAGCTCGAAGAAGCTTACGCGCAAGGTCGCTATTACCATATCCGCCAACGTGACCTTGATTACTTGCGTTCGCCTTATCCGTTTGGTTATGGTCCTGGACGCTATGGCGGCTACGGCTATCGCCCGTTTGGCTACGGCTGGTAAGCATTTATCAAGAATAAAAGCCAAATAATACATTAATAAAATAAAGGAAACCTCACAAGATTACCTTGTGAGGCCGGAGAGAAAGTTTATTATTTTGATGGTTCTTATTATTATTCTGCTGATTTTTCTGTTAATAAGTTTGCTGATATTTTTAGCAGTCTTATGGCTTTAACGATTATTCATTAACAAAGGCTATTTTGCTTAGTCCCGCTTCACTCGCCGCTGCCAACACTTGAGCGACGGTATCATATTTACTGTCTTTATCAGCACGTAGCTGTACGGAAGGATCTTTGCCAGCGGCACTTTGCTGCTGCAAGCGTACTTCTAGCTCTTCCATACTAATAGGATCGCTGTCCCAAAATATCCCTGCATCTTTATCAATACTGATTTGGATCGCTTCGGGCGGGATTTCATTTAACATCGCACTGGTCTTTGGCAAATCTAATGGCACTGCCGGATTCAATACGCTCGCCGTCAATAAAAAGATAATCATCAATACCAGCATGATATCGATCAGCGGAATGAGGTTCATCTCATTCATGCTTTGACTACTATCATCACCCAATTGAAATGCCATAATATTCTCAATACGTTTTGTATAATCATCAAAGCTATTACTTTCTAGCTTATCTGTCGCTTCGCTTTCTTTTAATGTAAAACCCTATCAATAAATAGAGTTACGGCTGTGATGGTGCTGATTCATGATAATGTTCTGTTTGTTGAGGGGCTTGCGTCTCTGTATGATTACCTTTTACTAACTGAGCTTGAGTCACGGCAGATTCATTATTTATTGATGATTGTTGTGTGACTGCTAGCGCAGCAGATTGCGCCAGTAAATCATGGGCGCGATCATTTGCATGGTACATGATGCTACGATTAATACGTACAGCAAGGTTATAGAACACTACCGCTGGAATCGCTACGGCTATTCCTAAACCGGTCATGATAAGTGCCTCACCGACCGGTCCCGCTACCTGCCCAAGTCCTGCTTGTCCGCTCATACCAATATTACGTAGGGCATGGAAAATACCCCATACTGTCCCAAACAGACCAATAAACGGTGCAATCGCTGCTGTCGTACCAAGGATAGGCAAACCACGCTCGCTAGCAAAACGGTAGCGACCAATGTGCTTTAGCAAGGTTTGCTCAGTAATCAAACGCCGCGTCGCTGCATCTGCCACGCTTAGATCTGAGTGTTTTGCCTGCATCTGCTGGCTCAAATCATCAGCAACAGTCGTCACCAATTTTCGGCTTTGTAGCACCCGAATGATGCCCGTGACCCAAGAGATGATAGATAAAGCGAGCAGTAAAAAGAACAAGGTTCTAGTCACCATGTCGCTATATTGCCAGTAAGTTGTAAAGTCCATGTCAGACTCCCTAGTAAGTTGTGCCATCACATAAACCTGCAGCGACTATCGCATTTATGCTTATCGTGAAAAGATTAGAATGTATGTTTTTATAGATGGATAATCATTAAGGTACTGCGTAGCTCACAGGCAAGGTCACATTGCCAACCACTGGTACGCCAGCATTATTCGTAAAGGGTTTAAACTTGCCTGAGCGCACTTGCCGCGTCGCTTCTTTATCCAATGCCGCATTTCCCGAAGATTGAGCGATACGCACATTATCGATCCCGCCCTGCTTATTTACCCTCAGTATCAACACTACGTTGAGCGTATCACCCGAATTTGCTCGTCGTGCAACGCGCTCAGGGAAACTGAAGTTTGGGGCTGATACCCAATTTGCCGAGCTGGCGGTAAAATTGACAGGCTCATTACTTTCAGCAGCTGCTTTAGCGGCCTCTTCTGCTTGCTTAGCCGCTCTTGCTGCTTCGGCACTCGCTTTAGCTTGGGCATCTCGAGCGGCTTTAGCATTTGCTACTCTTTGCGCTTCCTGAGCCTGCGCCTGTTGCATCTGTATTTCTTGCGCGGCGACTTGGGCTTGTGCTGCTACAAGTCGACGTTGCTCAGCTTGCTGATTGTTAACCTTTTGGTTATTAGCAAGCTGCTCAGATATGGCTTTATCAATGGCGGGATGCGACTCTTCTTTCTGAATCTGTTTTTGTGACGGCTTTTCTTGAGCAATCGACGTTGTCTTTTCTTTTTTGACCAGCGGTGTAATATCAGGTTTGCGTTCTTGTACCACTGGTTGTTTTGGCGTCTCTGTGACCGGCTTTGGTTTTATTATAGCCTGCGGTTTTGGCGCTGGCGTGCTTTTATCTATCACAACCTTAGTCACTTCTTTTTCAACAGATTTCACCACTTTTTCCGGCTCTTTAGGTAATGATACCAGCTCTATTTCAATAGGCGGCGTCTGTTTGGGCGGCGCGACTTTGGGTACAGACGGTTTCATTGCCACCAATGCCACTGCCGTAAGTACGTGAAGCCCTACTACAACTAGTATCGCTATCAAGATTGATTTAAGTGGAGGCGTCTCTAAATCCGTTGAACTCATAATACTCTAGCATTTAACCGTCATAGAATGGTGGTGATAATAATGCAAACGATAATTATTATCAATAGTAAATTTCTAATATTTCAGGCGTTATTGTGAATTTTTTAAGTTCAATCTGGGTCAGTATGCGAGTCTATTATAACCTGAATACACTTAGTTAATAAAAATCATTATCATCTTTATTGATAATACGTCTCAATTACTTTATGATGGCGGCTGAATTATTTACCCAATTTATAATAAAACACCGAATCATTTAACCTGCCGTTAAATGAAGATTTTTATCGAGCAGGTTGTATAAAACTGCCAAAACCCGTCCTATACCGAGTTATCTATGTCTACTACCTCATTCTCTAGCCACCGTGCTACTCCTGTTTTTAAACGTCCCTTAATAGCTGCTCTCATGACTGCACTGCTTACTAGTATTACCGTAACTGGCTGTAGTGCTCCTGAATCTAATGACTCAGAACCCGCAGATAGCAACACCGAAAATAAAACCGCTGATAAAGCCGAAAATGTCGCCACTAACGAGGCGGTTTCTGTGACCACTATTAGCGTTGATACCATCAAGGGATCTGTTGATTTGGCAATCAACCCATCGCCGCTAGTGGTTTATGACATGACCTTGATGCAGGATTTGGCAGCACTCGATGTCGCTGTTGATGGCATGCCAAGCGGTCTAAAATTGAATAACCTGCATTCAAAAACTCAACCAGATCCGAAAGAAGTCGGCACGGTATTTGAGCCAGATCTTGAAGCATTAAACGCAATGCAACCACAAGCTATCTTGGTCGGCTCGCGTATGGCAGAGAAATATAATGCGCTCTCAAGCATCGCCCCAACGCTCGATATGAGTATTGATACTGCCAATATCTATGAGTCTAGCAAACAGCGCTTGCATGATTTGGGTGCGTTATTTGGCAAAAGCGATCAAGCCTTGAAGCTGCAACAGGATATCGACGGTCTTATTGATGAGACGAAAACAGCGACCAAAGATAAAGGCAATGGCTTGATCATCATGGTTAATGGTAATAAGTTGTCTGCTTACGGTGATAAGTCACGTTTTGGCTTTATCCATACCGTAGTTGGCGTACCTATGGTAGATAATCAGATAAAAGACGCCGATCATGGTCAGCCGGTTTCCTTTGAATACTTGCAAAAAACCAACCCTGACTGGTTGTTTGTGATTGACCGTAGCGCGGCTATCGGTGAAGAAAGCGTTGGTGCAAAAGCCGTCTTGGACAATCCATTAGTCGCGCAAACAACGGCTTGGAAAAAATCTCAAGTGGTCTATCTAAGCCCAGATTCATACCTAGCATTTGGCGGTTATTATCAGTGGATGCAAGATTTGACCGCGATTAAAACGGCATTTAGCCAAGCAAAGTAAATATTTTTATTCGTTGAAAAACAGACGTAAATGCCCATTCTTGCGTCTACCCTTTACGCCAGCCATAAGTTAGCAGCCGTTATGCCCCTATTTTCTAATCACGCTACTAATATTGATAACGCTAATAGTGATACATCTATATCTTCTGTACCCTCAAGATGGCAGCAGAAGGTAAATGGTCAGTTAAACTCTAAACCACGCCACGCAAAAATAGCACCTGGGTTAATCAATACAGCAAGCTTTGTCATCATGGGAATGTTGGTATTGCTAAGTTTATCTATTGGGGTTGCTGACTTTTCATGGTCAGGTGTTTTTCATAGCCTCGCCAATCATAGTGCCAACTCAGACAGCTCACTGATGCTGGTCAGTCGTTTGCCGCGGACGATTGCTATTATTTTGACCGGAATTGCCATGGCAGTGGCTGGGATGATTATTCAAGTGGTACTCAAGAATCGCTTTGTAGAGCCGTCTATGGTCGGCGCAACCCAAAGCGCTGCCCTTGGCTTATTGGTGGTGAGTCTGTTCTTTCCAGCCAGCGCGCTAATTATAAAGATGAGTGTGGCAACCATTGCGGCGGTATTTGGCATGATGCTCTTTATGCTGCTGATTCATCGTATTCCGCCGACAGATTTCTTGATGATTCCGTTGATTGGTATTGTCTTTGGCGGGATTATTGATGCTATTACTACCTTTATTGCCTATCAAACGGAAACGTTACAGATGCTCAGCGTTTGGCAATTTGGTGACTTCTCAAGCGTGTTGTCAGGACGGTATGAGCTGTTATGGTTGACCGGCGTGCTATGTATTATCGCTTATATTATCGCCGATAAGCTGACCATTATTGGTTTGGGCGATAATATTGCTTTAAATTTGGGTATCAGTAAGCGTCATGTGACGTGGATTGGCGTTGGTATGGTCGCCATGATGAGTGCCGTGGTCGTGGTGACGGTTGGCATGATTCCTTTTATTGGTTTGGTCGTGCCGAATATCGTCAGTCGCATTATGGGCGATAAGCTCAGGCGCAGCTTGCCAGCGGTCGCGTTATTGGGCGCTTCAGCGGTATTGCTTTGCGATATTATCGGGCGCTCGATTCGCTATCCGTTCGAGATTCCGGTAGCGACCGTCTTTGGTGTGGTCGGAACGGTGGTGTTTTTATGGCTCTTATTACGTGCACCTGCTGAGTCCTAAATGAGTTAGATTATCTAAGTTATCGTTGTTTTACTTGCCATTCTCTTTTATAAGATTAGCGTATGTTTTTACCTTCTGCCTCGTCTGGTCAAACGACTGATGCTACTATTGATAGTGCTAAGAGTGCTACCGCCAACCTGAACCCATTAGCAAAATTCTGGGCAAGGCTATGGTTAGCTATCAGTCAACAGCCTAAATCTGTTGCTGCTCTTGTTTTATTAATCTCCGCCATATTATTTTTAACCGTCAATGTCCATGGGCATTGGGACTTTGCCCTGCCACTACGCGGTAAAAAACTATTGGCGCTGATGGTGGTCGGCTACGCAATTGGGGTCTCTACTCTGCTTTTCCAGACTTTAACCCATAACCCTATCCTCACGCCCTCATTATTGGGCTTTGATTCGCTTTATGTATTATTACAAAGCGTATTGGTATTTTTCTTAGGGGCGATTAGCTTTACTAGTTTTAATCCGATTGCCAAATTTTCGCTTGAGATTGTATTGATGTTTGGTGCGTCGTTGCTGCTGTTTAAATTACTGTTTTCCAAAAGCAGTCAGGACTTAACGCGGCTGATATTGGTAGGGGTTATTTTTGGAGTCTTGTTTCGCAGCTTATCAGCCCTGATTGCGCGACTGATTAATCCAGATGATTTTGTGGTGGTGCAATCAGCAAGTTACGCGCAGTTTAATACGGTCAATCCGCAGCTATTAGTCATCAGTCTATTTATTTGTGTCGTGAGTGCGCTATTTATTTGGCGCTGGCGGTATCAATGTGATGTGCTCATGTTGGGTAAAGCGCAGGCAACTAATCTCGGTATTAACTATCAACGTTTGGCATTTGGGCTATTAACTGTCATCGCGGTATTGGTCGCTACAGCTACGGCGTTGGTCGGTCCCGTGACCTTTTTTGGCTTATTGGTCTGCGCTTTAGCCAATCGACTGGCGCGCCATATGTATCATAGCGAACGGCTCATTTTAGTGAGTTTAGTAGCGATGATTTGCTTGGTACTCGGTCAAACACTCTTTGAACAAGTGCTCGGTATGGCAGGCGTCCTGTCCGTCGTTATTGAGATGGCAGGCGGCTTGGTATTTTTAGTATTGATATTTATGAGCCAGCGGCGCTTGAATTAAAAACTCTAATCACTTATTGAACATTCAGCTAAAAAAGAAGCATTATGATAAAAATAACGGGTGTATCGCATCATATTGGCAAGCAGCAGATTTTGCACGATATCAACTTATTATTGCCACCGTCACAAGTCATCGCTTTAATTGGTCCCAATGGTGCCGGTAAATCGACGTTATTTTCGGTGATGGCGCGGTTGCAATCATTGCAAAGCGGACAGGTTAGCTTTGCTGTAGATAATGAGGAACGTGATATTGTTCAATGCAATGCGCGTACCCTTGCGACAACGGTAGCGATGCTCAGTCAAGACAATCAAGTACAAGGGCGGCTGCGGGTACATGAATTGCTGATGTTTGGGCGCTATCCCTATCACCAAGGACGACCTACTGCGAAAGATCAGCAAAAGGTTAAAGAGATTATCGAGCGTTTTGAACTAGAGTCCTTAGCTGAGCGTTTTTTATCTGCATTATCGGGTGGACAGCGGCAACGGGTGCTGATTGCGATGGTTGTTTGCCAAGATACACCGTATTTATTGCTTGATGAGCCGCTAAATAATCTCGATATGTATCATTCAGGGCGCTTGATGCGTGAGCTGCGTGAGTTAAGTCATAGCCAGAAAAAAACCGTGGTCATTGTCCTCCATGACATCAATCAAGCCGCCCAGTTCGCTGATACGGTGGTGACCATGAAGGACGGTCAAGTACAAGCTATTGGACGTCCTGTCGATGTCATTACCCAACAAACCATGAAAGATCTCTATAACGTTGATGTGACGGTACTTAATCATCAAGGTCGTCCGGTAATCGTGGATGCGGCTTAAAATCGTACTTGTAAACGGCTTTGTCACTTTTAGACCAATTTATCTCAGCTTTCGCAAAGATTTTAAGCGTTGCTGTCGACCTTTCCACCACAGATATACCCCAGTACCAGACAAGACGGCAACGGCTAGTCCAATCAATGCCAAGAAGATTTGATATGCCAGATGACCGACACCATGACTGATATGTCCCATATGTAAAGTAGATAACCATTGGTCAGCTTTATGACCAAATGGGGCGTTTTGATAAGCAAAATTTATTTTCTCAATGCTACCATCTCTTGCATTGACTGTAATTGAAGACGCGCCACTTTTCTTGCCGATGTCTTGATTGGTTTTAAAGCGCATTTGCCACTGCTTATCTTCCTCAACCCAGCGAACGCCTAATAATTGCTGTACGGTTAAGCCGTTTTCTTGCGCGGCAATATTCGCTTTCTTGCCTAAATAATTGATACTATTGGCTTTATTAACAATATTAGCGGTGATCATTTCAGTGCTAACTGGTGCGCTAGATTTATCTGCTTTATTTAATTTATCTTCTTTGCCTTTGTTGCCTGCTTTACTGTCAAGCCCTACCACCGCTTGCATCACCGGCTTATAGATCTGCTGCAAATTAAAACCCACACTTGACCATGCAATCACAAACAGCATCAGCCACAACCATAAACCAAACGCATGATGCACATCATAATTAAGCTTAAAGGTATTGGTTTTGGTGCGGATTTTCCACGCAGGCAGCCAGCGTATTAATAAAGAAGCCCGTTTTTTAGCAGGATATTGGGGCGGTACCTGATTCTTTTTAACCGCTCTTGGAAAGGTCAAATAAAATCCAATAAAACAATTAATCGTCCAAACAAGCGCAATAATACCTAGTACTAACTTACCAATATCACCAAGCAACAACTCACGATGCAGCCAGAACACCTTCCACATGGTATTGCGCCATGCCCACTCGTCTTTATCACGTGCCCCAATGATATCCGCAGTATAGGGATTGATATAAACCTCTTGAAATAAAGGCGCAGGTTCTACCTTTACATCGCCTTTATATTTATCAACCGCAAAGACGACGGCGCGGTTAGGCTCGATTGCCACGGGCATGGTTGAAAAACCGTATTCTGGATAGCGGCTAATCACCTTGTCATGCAAGGTGGCGATAGACAATGGCGGTGTCTGCGCTTTCTCAACAACCGCCAAACGCTGATTAAATACCGCGTCCAGCTCATCGTGAAATGCCAATAGTGCGCCCGTTATACCAGCCATGAGTAAAAAAGAGGCCATCACAAGTCCAGTATAACGGTGAATCCATAGGCAAGTTTGGCGTGGGTTAAATGAAATCATTGATTATTATTCTTTATTAATTTTAGCGTTAGAATTGCGCTAAATGCTGATGTGTTAAAGACGCATAAAACGATTTAAAAAAGACATATGGTTTAAAAAAGAGGTTTCAACATAAAAAAGCCAGCTCTTATACAAAGCAGCTGGCTTTTTTGATACTCATTTTTTACGCATGATCAGTATAAATTTAGAACTGATAGGTTAAAGATGCTTTGATATTGCGACCGGGTTCAAAGTCGGTACGCAAACCATCTGCTTGTTCTGCAAGCGAACGTGACGCATGGCTGGCATAGGTTTCATCAAAGATATTATAAACCCCAACAGTCGCTTTTAAACCCTCGACTTGTTTTGGCATATAGCTCATAAAAATATCATGCACATCATAGTTAGACTTTTCAGGCTGGGCAGATTCAGTTTTGGGCGTGATGGCAGCCACATAGGTACTGCGCCAGCCAAGCTCAGTAGTGTCTGTTGGTACGTAGGCCAAGTTCACCATATATTTATCGCCTGAGTCGGCGCTGCCACCAGTCACTGATGGGATGCTATAGCCCGTTTTATCACCTTTACTACGTGCATGGGCATAGCTTAGACCCATGCTAAAATTATCCATTTTATAGTCAGCAGCGAGCTCAACACCCTTAATTTTATAATCTTCATCTTTATTGACCGCGCCTTGGCAAGCGCCACCAAGTTGTCCAGTGGTACAGTCTAAGCCAACGCGAGTACCACCAGAACGGACAAATTCAATAAAGTTTTCGATATCAGTTTCAAAATATTTTCCGCTAAGTTGTAACGCATCACCCGCTACCGTTAGGTCACGCAATGTTTTTAAGATACCAATCTCAGCATTTGATCCTTCTTCTGCTTTTAAGTCGTTATTTACGTAGGTTTTGTCGCCATCTGAGTTAAAGATCGCTTGGCTCAAATCAGGGCCATTGAATAACTGCGTATAACTGGCAAATACTTGCGTTAACGGTGCAATCTCATAGCTTGCTGCAAGCGCACCAACAACATTGTCATAAGTTTTGCCACCAGCAACAAATTCAGGCGATTCATAACGGTCGTAGCGTACGCCCGGCGTTAAGGTTAATTTGCCATTTTTCCACTGATCTTCTAGATAAATAGAGGTATTTTTGGCTTCATCGGTGCCCTTTTTAACGAAGTCGCGCTCTAGCTCAGATTCTTTTTTGTAGTGTTCAACACCGGCGATTAGTTTATGGCTGCCGACATTGGTATCAATGATGCTGGTATTTTGAATTTTTGCGCCAGTGGTTTTTACGCCCGCTTCCCAGTTATAACCTGGCTTTGTCGTATAGTCGGTATCTCGTGAAATCTGCGTTTCGGTTTGATAAACGTTGGTATCGACATTAACTAAGTTACTGGCAGGATTGTAGCTATAGTCCAGACCATAAGTATCACGCTTAACCTTTTGCGGCAGAATTTCATTCCAGCTGCCAACGCCTGGGCTTGCTGGGAAATCTGGGCGTAATGGGAACATGCCTTCGTTTTCGGTACGGCTAAAGCTAGCCCCTACGTGATGGTCATTGGCAATATACGCGCCCGCCTTTAATAAAATATTCTCGCCTTTGCTATCTTCCGTTTGGATCTTACGACCTTCGCCATCTTCACCCGCATTGGCATTACGCTGACCATAATAAGCCAGTAAGTCTATATTATCCGTTGGCGCAGCAAACACAGTCGCTGAGGTGAGCAGTTCATCATTATTACTAGCATAACCTGCGTGCAATTTGGCACCGATTTTTTGCCCCGGTTTTAGCAAATCAGCGGCATCAACGGTTTTAAAAGCAACTGCGCCACCTAGCGCATCGTTACCTAGTGTCACTGAGTTATTACCGACCGATACTTCCGCTTGTTTTAGCAAATCAGGGTCAATGGTCACATCGCCCATATGATAAAACAGCGTGCCTTCTTGGCGAGCGCCATCAATGGTCACTTTCAAATTGGTATCATCGAGTCCACGTACGCGTATACGCTGATTGACCGCTGACGTACCGCCTACCGTAACACCGGGTACGACATTTAAAAAATCACTTAAGTGGCTTGCCTGCGCAGCTGGGGTATAGCCTTCAACATCAACACCGCCCTCTTGCACGCTTTCACGTACTGAACTGTTTGCCGTCACTGTGATGGTCTGTAAGGTAGTGCTCGGCATATCTGCTGAGGTCGTAGCACTCGCCGCTTGTGCCCCTAATACTGCTGCTACGCCCATAGACAATACGGTCAATCGACTAGAAAATCTTGATAATTTTACTTCGCGCATAACATACTCACTTTATCTAGTATAAGAATTTTAAAACTCGTTTAGGAAACCAATAATCAGTAATTTTTGCCCAAAATCACTTTCTAAAAAGCTTGATGCTTTAATAATTATTAAGTTTCATATAAGAATGGCATTATTAATGTTAATGATAATGATTAGCGTTTAAATATTGACAGGCATAATAACGAAGTATTAACAATTTGGCAATATTTAAACTGAAAAATTTTCTTTTAATATTTTTGTACGCTTGTATCAGCACCTGCACATCTGATGAATACCTTTAGTGTATTGCTGTCTAGATAAGTTCCAACTATATGCGGAGGCGATTATCAGCGACAGAGTGATTATTTATAAACGCTGAATATCAAAAAAAAGTATTGCAATATACTGCCAATTACATATACCCTAAGATAGTTGACTATTTAGTCAGGTTTGTACATACGACTATCGGTCACACTGAGAAAGACTGGTTATTTGCTTGCATGTATTTGCATAAGGATCATGCGACTCTGTGTTTGATACTGTGTAAACAGCTAGCTGCGATAAGGGTTTATAGAGACCCTCATATGTCTCCTATTTATCAACGTAACGCTGTCTCTAAATATCTTTACAGAGCTTGGACTAAAAGTCACTTTAGGAGAAAGCCAAAATGAGTGAGCATACTCAAGGAAATCCCGATTTATTGTACGGACTGCACGACCGTCCTGCGCCTGCAAAAGCATTTTTAGGTGCGGTACAGCATGTACTCGCCGCTTTCGTTGGTGTTATTACGCCCTCATTGATTATTGGCGGTGCTTTGGGTCTAGGTGAGCATATTCCCTACCTGATCAGTATGGCGCTAATGGTATCTGGGGTTTCAACCTTTATTCAAACCCGTAAATTTGGTCCTGTCGGTTCAGGGCTGATGGCTCTGCAAGGCACCAGCTTTGGTTTTTTAGCGGCAGTGTTAGCAGCAGGTTTTGTAGTAAAAAACCGAGGTGGTAGTCCTGAGGAGATTCTCTCTGTTATCTTTGGCGTGACATTCTTAGGCGCCTTTGTCGAGATATTCTTGAGTCAGTTTATTACTAAACTTAAATCCTTGATGAGCCCTATCGTCACCGGCTGTGTCATTGTCACTATTGGTTTGTCCCTAACCAAAGTTGGTCTAACCGATCTAGCAGGCGGTGTTGGTGCAGAGAATTTTGGTAGCATGGAGAATTTGCTACTGGGTGGCGGGGTCTTAATCAGTGTCGTGCTTATTAGTATCGTACCTAACAAAGTTATTCGCTCAAGCGCTATTTTTATTGGTCTGATGTTAGGCTTGCTGGTAGCAGCATTTATGGGTCGTATTGACTTCTCATTAGTCTCACAAGCCCCGCTACTGACTGTACCTGTGCCTTTCAAGTTTGGCTTTAGTTTTGATTGGCAAGCGTTTATACCGATTGCCTTTATGTATATCATTACCAGTATCGAGACTGCTGGTGATTTGACCGCAACGTCGATGATCTCAGGTGAGCCTATCAAAGGTCCACTATATGAGAAACGTATCAAAGGTGGGGTACTGGCCGATGGTGTCAACTCTGCCATTGCTGGTATCTTTAACAGCTTCCCAGTCACTACTTTTAGTCAGAATAATGGCGTTATTCAGATGACGGGTATCGCTAGTCGCTATGTGGGCTTCTATGTCGGCGGTATCTTATTTTTTATGGGTTTATTCCCTATCCTAGGTGCTATCTTCACTCAGCTGCCAAAACCAGTAGTTGGTGGTGTGACACTGCTTATGTTTGCAACCGTAGCGACTGCTGGTATTCGCATACTTTCGACCGTAAACTTTACCCATCGTAATATCTTAATCATAGCCACTTCTCTAGGTTTGGCGATGGGTGTTGCCTTTGTGCCTGATGTATTTGCACAAATGCCTCAGATGTTCCGTAATATCTTTGGTTCAGCAGTGACCGTATCGGGTATTATCGCGATTACGCTTGATATGATTTTACCAAAAAGTTTTGGTGCGGAGTTTGATACGGCTGACCAGCATGCTGAGGATGACGTGAAGCCTGCTCGTGAAGCCGCTTAAAAGTGAAGGATTAGATGATTTTTTAAGACAATGTAAAAGACTTTGCTGAGTGACAAAAGAAAAGGATTGCCTTAATGATAAAGCGCTAATTAGCGGCGATATCGTTAAAGCAATCCTTTATGCGTCAAGCCATTCATTAATAGTAGTTGTTCCAATCTACCCCTACTCGAGTCCGCAACCTCGTAGTATAAAAGGTATTAAGAAGTCAGCAGCGCGTGCCTCGTCTGTCTCATCATACGCGCTCTTTTGCATTAAGCCGACGATTTCTGTTTCAAACTCTGCATAGCGCTGCGTGGTTGCCCAAATCAAAATCAATAGCTGTAAAGGGTCAGCAATGGCGATTTTGCCTTGCTCATGCCATATCTTCATGACTTGTGTCTTATCCAGTGCCCAATCTTTCATCGCCGTCGACATAAAATCATGTAAATGCGGGGCACCGCCGATGACCTCTAACGCAAATAGCTTATGGCGATTTGGGTTTGCAAATGCTTGATGCAATTTGGTGCGGACGAACTTTTCGATAACGGTTCTCGGATCGCTGTCTACTGTCATCGTCACCAAGCCATCATTCCACTCTTGAATGATGGCACGCAAAACTACTTTGTACAGATTGGTCTTACTTTTAAAATAGTAATGCACGTTGGCTTTTGGCAGCCCTGCTCGATCGGCGATACCTTGCATGGTGGCACCGCGATAGCTTTTCAGCACAAACTCTTCTTCAGCGGCAGTCAAAATCACCGCTTGGTTTTGGGCACGAATATCATGCTGATTGCGATGAACCACGCTCTCAGAGGCGGATGAAGCTTTTGCTTTAGAAATTTGAGTCATAGGTTGCACCATTAGACATTTATATCAGTAAGTACCATATTCTAGCGTGACTTTAAGATAAACTGTGAATAAACACACCGATTATTAGCATATCTAGTAAAAAATAAAAATATTTTGCATAAAGTAGTTGACCATTTAGTCAGGTTTAAGCAGAATGGATATATATTAACCAATTATGACTCAATCGATACTACTTTCACCTGAGTTTTTCCCTGAGTTCAGTAATCAACAGACTAATATCAGCACACGATACTGTCTGTACCTTATAAATTCATATCACTCAAATGATAAATGTGTATCCGTCAACACTTTGTGTCAACAGATAAGGATATCACTGTGAGCTTATCACTACCGCAACTGAACGCCCTCTCGCAAGCCGATGCGACCTCAGAATTTCTAACTTGCTGTACCAGTAGCCAATGGGCGCAAACCTTGGCAGACGCACGTCCGTTTGCAGATATAAAAGCGCTACTGAGTGCAAGCGATGACGCGTGGCAACAAGCTAAAGCGGATGAAGCTAACTTACTAGAAGCCTTTGATGGTCATCCACAGATTGGCAATGTCGACTCATTAAAAGAGAAGTATCGCAATACGCAAGACAGTGCCGCTCATGAGCAATCAGGCGCCAATGACGCTGAAGATGCGGTACTTGAAGCGTTAGCACAAGGCAATCAAGACTATCTCGATAAATTCGGCTTTATCTTTATTGTCTTTGCAACTGGTAAAAGCGCGCAGCAAATGCTTGATCTATTGCAAGCACGCCTGCCGAATGATCGCGAGACTGAATTGCTCAATGCGGCTACTGAACAAAATAAAATCACGTGTTTACGTTTACAAAAACTGTTAGGCGACGCTTAAATCTTGCTTTGTCTCTCTCATACATAAAAGGAATTATTATGTCAGGTACTCTTTCATCACATATTTTAGACACCCATCTTGGCAAGCCTGCCGCTGACATCGCAGTGACGTTACATCGTATTAGTGCCAGTGGCGAGCCGTCATTATTGGCAAACGGTATCACCAACGCTGATGGTCGCGTGACGCCAGATAGCTGGGCATTTAACCCAGAAATTGATATTGCCGAGTATCATTTAGATATCGGTCGCTATACGCTGACCTTTGATACCCAAGCATATTTTGATACGCAAAACCTCACAGTATTTTATCCGCAAGTGGTCATCGATTTTATGATACAAGATAACGGTCACTACCATGTGCCGCTACTGCTTAGCGCACACGGCTACGGCACTTATCGCGGATCATGATTCTATAGCTTTATGACTCGAAACCTTATAAAAACAAGGCTAAACGAGTGCTGGAAACTTTAAACACCTGACAATGAGGTCAGTGATTTAAGACCAAATGAATAATGCTGGTATCGCTACGTTGTATCACAATCTTTTATAATAACGAAGGTGAGCAAAAGTCGTTACGAGTTACCAAGATATAATAATATAAAAGGACATTGACAACATGGGTGCATATCTTCTCGATTGGCTAAGCTTATTTTTCCGCTGGTTTCATGTTATCGCTGGTGTAGCATGGATTGGCGCATCATTTTATTTCGTATGGCTAGATATGAGTCTTCAGAAGCCACCAGAATGGAAAGCCAAAAAAGGCATTTCAGGCGATCTTTGGGCAGTACATGGTGGTGGTTTCTATGAAATTGCCAAATACAAGCTCGAACCTGAAGAGATGCCAAAAACGCTGCATTGGTTTAAGTGGGAAGCTTACACCACATGGCTGACTGGTATGGCGATGCTCATTATTGTCTACTACATCAATGCCACAGCTTATTTGATTGATCCGAGCAAAGTTGATTTTGGTAGTAGCATTGGTGCTATATCGACCAGTTTACTGTTCTTATTCGGTAGTTACTTTATTTATGAAGTCATTGTACGCAGCAATGTCGGCAAAAATAAACTGGCTTTCAGTATCACTATCTTTGTACTCATGATTATCGCCACTTGGGGCTCATACCAGCTGTTTAGTGATCGTGCATCCTTTATCCATGTCGGTGCCATTTTAGGTACTATCATGGCAGGTAACGTCTTCTTCGGTATTATGCCAGCTCAGCGCGCACTCGTAGATTGTGTACGCCGCGGTGTCAAACCAGGTCCAGAAGTAGCAGATTTGGCATTGATGGCCAGAAACCGCTCATTGATGAATAACTACTTTACCTTGCCGCTCATCTTTATCATGATTAGTAATCACTATCCAATGATGTATTCACATGCGCATGGTTGGTTAATATTGGTATTCATTGGTGTCATCACGGCAACAGCTCGTCATTACTTCAACGAAAAACACTTGGGTCGCCATAGACCAAAATTCTTAGTAATTCCTGCGATAGCAACCGTACTATTGATTATCTGGATGCGTCCAGCACCTATCGAGCCATTACCAGTTTCTCCAATCAAGACGCCTGCTGTCACTGAAGTAGCACCGACAGATACACCGCCTGCTGCTGTCACTCAAGATACAAATACGGTAGCACCTGCTACTGCTACAGAGGCTGATCCCAATGCGGTTGCTGGCGGAACTGCCGCTACCGACGAAGTAATACCTGTTGCTCCTTCAGCTGACGACGCTATCATTAAAGTAGTAGAAGCAAAATGTAGCGTTTGCCATGCGGCACAACCAACACAAGCTGGATTTAATGCGCCGCCAGCGGGTATTATTATCCAAACCCCTGCAGACATAAAAACTCATCAAGCTAAGATTGTGACTGCCGTACAAAGTGGCTATATGCCACTGGGTAATATCACTCAGCTAAGCGATGAAGAGCGCCAACAACTGGTTGCTTATGCTTCAGGGTTATAAATGAGCATTCTAGACAAAGAAGAGTAAACGCTGATCAAACAATTATCTTGACCAATGACCTAGACATCCTTAAAGTGTTAACAATAAACATTAATAAGTGTTAACAATGTTTATTTCGATTGATTCCAATCTAAAGGGAGAAAAGGATGTCCACTGCGAATGAGCAAGGAAGTCAGCTCAGTACTCAATCCAATAGCGCGCTCTATGATTGCAATACCTTTAATCCAGAACGCAAAAACTCAAGATTATATAATGAAGATCTTGCCCCACTACAGCCTGAACAGCGTAATTGGGGTTGGTTTGCGATATTTAATGTTTGGTCCAATGATATTCAGAGCTTATTCGGTTATACCTTAGCGGCCTCCTTATTTTTGAGTTATGGACTGAATGGGTGGTGGGTCATGGCAGCGATTATCTGCTCAGGATTCATCGTCATGCTGATGGTCAACTTAACTGGTAAACCTAGTGTCAAATATGGCATCCCTTTTCCAGTCTTAATACGTGCCAGCATGGGTATCAATGGCGCTAACTTACCTGCCATCTTACGCGCTATTATCGGTATCTTTTGGTACGGGGTGCAGACCTACTTTGCCTCAACTGCAGTTGCCATTTTGTTGACTATTGTCATAGGTAGCCCAGATACGACATTTTTAGGCTTGAATAGTACCGCTTGGATTGCCTTTGTCATCGTTTGGGTATTTCAGATTTTACTGTTTTGGGCAGGCATCGAGCCGATCAAGCACTTTTTGAATTGGGCAGGACCGCTAGTCTATGTCGTTATGGTCATCCTGATGGCCGTCATCTGGTATCAATCAGGCTCTGAGTTGTTACCTGCGATTAACTCTATCTTCGCTAGTGGCAGCGATTATAGTGGAAATTCCATACAGGCATTTACTGCTATCGTCGGTACGATGGTTGCTTATTTCGCAGCAGTCGTCATAAACTTCGGTGATTTCTCACGATTTTTGCGTAGTGAGCGCGATATGCGCTTGGGTAACTTACTCGGTTTGCCGATTAACATGGTATTTTTCTCGTTCATCGCCTTGGTCATTACCGCTGGAACCCTAGTAATATTTGGCGAAGCATTGACCAATCCATCGGATATTGTTGATCGTGTAGATTCTCTACCTTTGACCATTATTGCAGCGCTGACCTTCTTTGCCGCAACCGTCGGTATCAATATGGTTGCAAACTTTATTCCCCCTGCTTACGATTTGGCTAACTTATTTCCTAAGCATATTAACTTTCGCATGGGCGGTTTAATTACTGCTGTTATCGCCTTTTTCGTTGGTGCATTGTGGTTATCATTCATCAGTAAGATCGGTATTGTCGGTTTTGTAAATACTATTGGTGCGGTCATCGCTCCATTCTTTGGTATCTTAGTCATCGATTATTACCTGATTAAACGTCAACATATCGATATGAATGACTTATTTTCCGCTCACCCAACTGGTGCTTATTACTACTACAAAGGCTGGAACATCCGTGCGCTTATCGCCTTTGCAATCGGCGCTTTATTCTCTATCGCCACGGTATTGATACCCGCACTGACTAAGCTTGAAGGTTATGGTTTCTTATTAGGCGCGGCAATAGGTGGCATCGTGTATTGGGTATTGATGCGCCCTTATGCAGTAGATCCTGACACCATAGTAGAATAAGGCGGTGAAGTCAGAAACATGAAGTGCAAGAGTAGAATAAAAAATAGTTATTACATTTCTAATAGACCTATTACTCTGTTTTTATAAAGGATAAAACACCATGAAAAAAAAGATAACCAGCGACTTTGATCAAGCCGCTTATCTACGCGATTTAAAAGGCTATGGCGACCATCCACCCAAAGCCAATTGGCCGGGCGGCGCTAAGATTGCCGTACAGTTTGTGCTAAATATCGAAGAAGGCGCAGAGAACAGTGTCTTGCATGGTGATGGTCAGTCAGAACGTTTTTTATCAGATGTTTTAGGTACGCCAGAATTTAACAACCGCCATCAGTCGATTGAATCCGCCTTTGAATATGGTAGCCGAGTGGGTGTTTGGCGCGTACTAGATACTTTTAAAGAATATGGTTTACCTATTACTACCTTTACTTGTGCAGCCGCTGCCGAAAAAACACCGCATATTGTTGAGCGCATTCTAGAAGATGGTCATGAGATTGCCAGTCACGGACTGCGCTGGATCACCTATCAATATATGTACCGCGAGACCGAGCGTGAACATGTACGCCGCGCCACTGAAATATTTGAGCGTATGGTCGGCAATCAGCCTCTTGGCTGGTATACCGGTCGCGATAGCCCAAATACTCGCGAGCTGGTCGCAGAACAAGGCGGCTACATTTATGACTCTGACTCTTATGCTGATGAGCTGCCGTACTGGCTCAACGTTAAAGTAGAAGAAGGCAACAAAATTGCTCGCAAACCGCATCTGGTCATTCCTTATACGCTTGAGACCAATGACATGCGTTTTTCTTCAAGTCCTGGGTTCACCAATGCTGAACCTTTTTATCAATACTTAAAAGACAGCTTTGACACTCTATATGAAGAAGGTCAAGACACTCCCAAGATGCTAACCATTGGTTTGCATTGCCGCATCATTGGTCGTGCTGGTCGCATTAAAGCGCTTAAACAGTTTTTACAATATATCACCAGTAAACCCGACGTTTGGATCTGCCGCCGCGATGAAATCGCCAAGCACTGGTATGAAAATCATCCAGCCACGGCTGATAACACCGCCAACTGGATGTAGCCGTAACAACAATCATAAGACGTATAATCATATTAATAAGCACGTACGTAGTAGCAACCACGTAAGCTAACGGATGATACGCTCAAGGTAGTTGATACCTGAGTGCTGTAATTGCTTAAAAACGATATCTTATGTCCGGTATTTTCTTATCTCAAATAGATCTATCACTTAATAAGTTGCTAGAACAAATAAATAATATTGCTAATTAATCTAAAGGTGAACTTATGAAAACCACAATCATTGCTAAACCTTTAACTAAAGCTGCTTTTGTGCCTTATGGCTCAGTTATTGAGCCTTATGATGATCAAGAAAAATGTCCTGAAAACAGCTGGGATATCAATCGTGGCTTTGCCTGTCGCCATAATGCCATCTCAAAAGTCACTCATGATGGCGGAGAAGTCGGTTTTAGTATTTTCCGTACCAAAAGACGTGACTGCCCTATTACGTTATCGGTTATGGAATACCATCCATTTGGTACGCAAGCCTTCTTTTCTATGAATGGCACAGACTATATAGTTGTAGTGGCAAAAGCTGGCGAGCCACCAAAATCAGCTGATGATTTAGAGGTGTTTTATGCCCGTTCACATCAAGGTGTACAGTATGACGCCAGTGTTTGGCATCATCCGCTACTGGCACTAAAAGCGGATTGTGACTTTTTAGTTATTGATCGTATTAATGGTGATGGTAACAACTGCCATGAATTCGAGATTGATGATTGGGAAGTTTGCATTGATATCTCTGCTGAGCAAGCTAAAGATCAGGCCTAATGGCTATCGTCAACTGACGAAGAATTGTGCTAATGTCAGAGCATTAATCGCATAAAAAATCAAAGGTTCAGACACAAATTTATCGCGGCACTAAACCCCTAAGGAACACGAACCATGACAACAAAAAGTACTTATTACGCACCAACTGGCGGATTGCCTCCACAAACACAATTACTATCCGATCGCGCTATCTTCACCGAAGCTTATGCGATTATTCCTAAACGTGTACTAACCGACATCGTGATTAGTTATTTACCTTTTTGGACAGGCATGCGGATGTGGGTACTTGCCCGTCCACTGTCAGGTTTCTCTGAAACCTTCTCACAATATATCGTCGAAGTTGCGCCTAATGGCGGCTCAGAAAAGCCTGAGCTAGATGCAAATGCCGAAGGTGTCGTATTCATCGTTGAAGGTGAAATGGATATGACTATTGAAGGCGTGTCGCATCATCTTGAAGCCGGTGGTTATGCATTTTTACCACCTGGCTGCAAATGGACGCTGAAAAACAATAGCGATAAGCACGTTAAATTCCATTGGATACGTAAAGCTTATCAACATTGTGAAGGTATTGATGTGCCTGAAGCGTTTGTAACTAGCGATCACGATGTTGAAGCTATTGAGATGCCGGGTACTGATGGCGTATGGACAACCACTCGATTTACCGAGCAGTCTGATATGCGTCACGACATGCATGTAAATATCGTGACGTTTCAACCAGGTGGCGTGATTCCATTTGATGAAACGCATGTTATGGAACATGGTTTGTATGTATTAGAAGGTAAAGCCGTCTATCACTTAAACGGTGAATGGGTAGAAGTTGAAGCAGGTGACTTTATGTGGTTACGCGCATTCTGCCCACAATCTTGTTACGCTGGCGGACCGGGTCCATTTAGATACTTACTATATAAAGATGTAAATAGACATATGCCGTTTATTCGTCCAGTAAAATAAGCAATATAAAGGCATAGTCGTTCATTCGAATCTATCATTCATTGTTCTTTAGAACACCAGCAAAATTTTTAATAGTAAAGCCAGCTCATTACGATTAGCTGGCTTTTTATTTTTATGCTGAAGTTAATATTTTTAAACAGCGCTTTAATCAAGCAATGCTAAAACATTAATCACTTTACTTGTTTTTTATGTACTACTGTACTAGAATACTGAAACAAGATAGCCACTTACCTCTTTTTTATTAAGATTAAATATTATGAGCACTGACCCTTATCGTAGCTTGTTGACGCATTTAGCCCATTGCAATGACAGTAATGATATCGATGAGCTATTAACAGCGCTACTAACGACTAAAGAGCAACACGAGATTGCCAATCGTATCTGTATTTTTGATTTGCTCGAGCGTGGCATCACCCAGCGTGACATCTCCGAACAGTTGGGCGTTGGCATCGCAACGGTCTCTCGCGGCGCCAAAGCCATGCAAATTCACGATGTAAGCGCACTGCTAGCCACCCACAGACAAGACAATTAACGCCAAGAATGTTAGCTGAATTTATTTTATAAGACCTATTTGAATTACTTTGGACCTCATTATGACCTCTCCTACACTACAATATGACCAGCCTGCTACTATTGATATTCCAAGCAAGCCGCAGCGGATAAAGCTGACGCAAGATATTGATTTTTTCGCGTTATTTAAACGCATTGAACGGGTTTTCGATACTTGTTATTTGCTCGAATCCTTAGGCGAAGACAGCCATATGTCACGTCACCATGCAATTGGTTTTGATCCGGTGATGACCATTGCTGCTATCGACCGCACTACCCTTGCCATTACCGATAATAAAACCGCTGAAACCAAAAATTATCAGACTGACAATCCTTATCAGCTTCTACGTACTATTACTCCGCAGCACGTTATTGCTCGTGAGCAAAGTGGCGGTCTTGTCGGCTATCTAGGCTACGACTGTGTCAATTTCTTTGAGCCAAGTCTCAATGCCAAGCCAAGCGATGATTTTGAACCTTTCAAATTTGGTGTCTATCTAGATGGCTTGACGCTCGATAAAATGACCGGTGAGATATTCTATTTTTACTACCCAACCGCTCAGCAAGACAATCGCATCGAGCAAATCAAAGCCTTAGTTGATGTACCTATCCCAAGCTATAAACCGCCCACCGTAGAGTTCTTAGGTGATGGTATGAGTCAAGAAGAGCACGCTAAAGTCGTCATGCAAGTCAAAGAAGACATCATCTCTGGGCGTATTTTTCAATGTGAAGTCGGCTTTAAATCCAAATATCGTATTGCGGGCGATAAGATGCCAATTTATGAAAAGCTACGGGCAGTCAATCCATCACCCCATATGTATTTTATGAAATTTGCTCAGCAATGCATCATCGGTGCCTCACCTGAATTGCTATTTCGCTTGCGTCAGGGCGAGATGGAGACCTATCCGCTCGCAGGTACAGCCAAGCGCGGTGTTGATGTTGCCGAAGACCGCAAACTTGCGCGTGCCCTACTGAATGATGCCAAAGAGATTGCTGAGCACAATATGCTGGTCGATTTGCATCGCAATGATATCGGACGCGTCGCACAATTTGGTACGGTAAAAGTGCGTAATTTGATGGATATCAAACGCTTCTCACACGTACAGCATATCTCCTCTGAAATCGTCGGTATTCTGCATCCCGATGAGGATATGTTTAGCGCACTTGCCAGCAACTTCCCTGCCGGCACATTGTCAGGCGCACCAAAAGTTGAAGCGATAAAAGTCATCAACGAGCTTGAACCAGATGGTCGTGGTGCTTATGGCGGCGCATTAGGATCCTTTAACTTTAACGGTGATTGTATTTTTGCTATTCCTATTCGCAGCTTATTTATCAATGGTGAATCGGCCTATGCACAGACTTGTGGCGGCAATGTGTACGATTCCAATCCTGCTGATGAATATCTAGAAATCCAGCGTAAGCTTTCTGCTATGAAAGTGGTACTAGACAGCTTTATGAACCCATAACCACATATAATTTATCAAAGAGTTGGCTACCCATGAATGTTTTAATTATCGATAATTACGACTCATTTACTTTTAACCTTTACCAGTATATCGGTGAGATTTTGCAGACGATGGACAGTGATAAACAAGCAAATGTCATCGTCAAGCGTAATAATGAAATCACCTTAGCAGACGTACAAGCGATGAGTCTTGACCGTATTATTATCTCACCCGGTCCTGGGTCACCTGATGATCCTGCCTATTTTGGCATTTGTGCCGAAGTGATTGAAGTGATGGGCAAAACGACGCCACTATTAGGCGTTTGCTTAGGCATGCAGGGCATTGCTCATGTATTTGGCGGTGATGTGATACGCGCCAGTGTACCGATGCATGGCAAGGTTTCAGCCATTCGTCATGATGGTGCGGGCATTTATAATGATTTGCCGCAGGAGTTAGAAATCATGCGCTATCATTCATTGATGGTACAAGCAGACACACTACCGGATTGTTTGACTGTCACCGCAGTCGTCGCCAATGATGAACATAACGATTTAGAGTTGACTGAATCGGCGCTGGCTGGTGATGAGATAATGGGTGTGCAGCACAAAGACTATCCGATTCAAGGCGTGCAGTTTCACCCAGAGTCATTTGCGACCGAAGGTGCCAAGCGTTTATTGACGAATTTTTTACTTCAGGTG
This sequence comes from Psychrobacter sp. DD43, assembly GCF_904846555.1. Lineage (NCBI taxonomy): Bacteria > Pseudomonadati > Pseudomonadota > Gammaproteobacteria > Moraxellales > Moraxellaceae > Psychrobacter > Psychrobacter sp. DD43. The sequence goes on along the minus strand of NZ_CAJHBE010000004.1, from coordinate 46,344 downwards.
TAAATCACGATGCTTAAGCTGGTTTGGAGGATATGACGCTAAAGGGTAATAAGCTGAAGTGAAGCCTGCACCTAACTCAAATAAATTGCATTTTATGTCTAACTGACTTGTGTTAGTACTTAATTAACGCTTTAATGATAGACTGAAAAAACAAACAAAAGGCAGCCTTTAATCAGGTTGTCTTTTGTTATTTCAGCATATTATTAAGTAATCAGCCAGAAGGCTTGGACCGCTTATTCTTTGAACTTGGTAACAAATAAAAATAGAGAGCGATATGGCACATACCGATAGCGCAATGTCAGCACGGCAGTCATGGATAGGCACCATTCAAATCATTACAGCCGCTGTCTGCTGGGGTACTTTAGGGATATTCTCAACCTATCTCAACCAAAATGGCTTTAGTGGCTGGCAAACGACCATTTTACGTATCGTGACCGCCGCTCTTATTATCCTTGTTATGCTACCAAAACTATGGCCACAGCTAATAAAGTTGCGTCCAAAACAGTGGCTCGGACTGGCACTACAGTCGTTGATTGGTGTACTCGGTATGTCGGTTTGCTATTTTTTTGCCGTTATCTATGTCGGTGCTGGCCCTGCAGTCGCCTTGCTATATACTGCGCCCGTTTTTAGCTTATTATTTTCAGCATTCTTGCTTAATGAATCCATTACTCGGCAGTCAGCCCTACTGGCACTCATGGCAGTATTTGGTGTCGGCTTGACGATGTTAGGTGAGCAGGCGCAAGTCAACTGGGGTATAGCATTAGGTTTATTATCAGGCATATGTTATTCCCTATACGGGGTATTGGGTAAGCGCGCTATGCATGACGCGCACCCTGCTCCTTTAGTATTTTTTACCTCTATTATCATCAGTGCTGGCATACTGCTACTACTACCTGAAACCTATAAAACTTATGGACAATTACTAACCTTACCCTTATCTACTTGGGGCTATGCATTAGGATTGTCTTTGATTGGAACCGTCGTACCCTTTGCACTTTATATGAAGGCATTAGAGAAGCTACCTGCCACCCGTGCATCAGTGTTTACTATCTTTGAGCCTCTAACCGCGATTGCTTTGGCAACGCTATTACTGCATCAATCATTATCTTGGATTCAATATGTCGGCGTCATACTCATTCTGCTAGCAGCTTTATTTAACGCTGTGCTAAATGGTACTACTACTCGTGTACCACGTTGGCTAAAAAGACGGCAAAAGATTTATCGATAGCCTTTAATCATTTTAAATAGCTTTACAGCCATTTTTATCAAACAAAAAAAGTCCCAACCATGACATCATAGTTGGGACTTTTATTTAGCATCTTTCAAGCTTATTACTGTTCAATACGCTGTAAAAACGCTTGCGTACGCGGATGCTTGGAGTCCTCGAATAACTGCTTAGCACTGCCCTCTTCGACAATCTTACCATCTTCAATCAAAACCACATGATCAGCGACATCGCGGGCAAAATTTATTTCATGAGTAACAACAACCATCGTCCAACCTTCTGATGCCAGCTGTTTCATGGTTTCAAGCACATCTTGTACTAGCTCAGGATCAAGCGCAGACGTTGGCTCATCGAATAGTAGTAAAGACGGCTCAATTGCCAATGCACGAGCAATACCAATACGCTGCTGCTGACCACCCGATAGCTGAAACGGATAGAGATCTGCCTTATCAGACAAACCCACTTTATCGAGTAATGCTAATGCCTGCTCACGTGCTTGCGCTTTACTTTGCCCTTGTACCACCGTAGGTCCAAGCATTAAGTTTTCGATGGCTGTCTTATGTGGAAACAAGTTATAAGACTGAAACACCATACCTGACTTACGTTGTAGTGCCAGTAAGGTTTTTTTCTTAGGTTTAGTGGCAAAATCAACCGTCAGGCTGCCATCATCAAAAGCGATGATACCTTGATCTGGAATTTCAAGCGCATTCAAACACCGCAAAAACGTCGTCTTACCAGAACCTGATGGTCCTAATATGACCACCACTTTGCCCTTTTCGATGGTCAAGTCGATACCTTTAAGCACTTGATTGCTCCCAAAGGCTTTATGAATATTGGTGACTTGAATCATAAGACGTCCACTTGCAAATTAAAAAACACATGGGTTAAAGGGGCGAGAAATATATCATGGGTTGATAGCGATATTATTTGGCAACATAACGATCAAGACGCGTTTCAAGCCTACCTTGGATAAAGGTCAAAAACAGACAAATACCCCAATAGATAACGGCCGCTTCGATATAGACCAACATAAACTCATAGTTACGCGCGGTGATAATCTGCGCTTGTTTAAACAGCTCAGTCACCAATACGAGCGATGCTAGCGAAGTATCTTTTACCAGACTGATAAAGGTATTAGATAGCGGCGGTACAGATACGCGTAGTGCCTGCGGCAAAATAACATGGCGAAAGGTCTGCAAATACGTCAAGCCGACAGTTGAACCGGCTTCCCACTGTCCCTTTGGAATAGACAAAATGGAAGCGCGCACCGTCTCTGACGCATAAGCACCAATATTTAGCGAAAAAGCGATGATCGCTGACGGAAAAGGATCAAGCTTGACCCCAACACTCGGTAACCCATAAAAGATAATAAATAGCTGTACCAGCATCGGCGTGCCGCGAATGGCAGACACATAGATGCGAGCAAGTCTATAGACAATCTCATGAACCCAACCAGCACGCGGCACGATACGAATCAGTGCCACGGTCAGCGCAATTGCCATACCGATCGCAAACGATATCAATGCCAGCGGTATCGAATAATAGATACCGCCTTTAAGCATCGGCCAAAAAGACGAGATAACAATCTGCGCCCGATCAGGACTCATAAATGGCAATAATGCCAATAAATCTGCTAACACTGACGTTATAGAAGCTAGCATTATTTTTGTTGACTTATATCAGCACCAAAGAATTCTTGGCTCAGTTTGGTGAGCGTTCCATCAGCGGCCAATGCTGCCATGGCTTCGTCTAATTTTGCCAATACTTCATCATCACCTTTTATCAATACCAAGCCCGAACCGGTTTGCTCACTGACAGGGGCCGTCAATTTAATCTCAAGCGCCGCATCTGGGAATTTTTTTAGATAATCCAAAATGGCAAGATTGTCATTCATGGTGAAGTCAGCGCGATCTTGTTTAACCAGCTGGATCGCTTGAGCCATACCATCAACAGGGATGACTTCAGCTTGATAACGCTCTGCAAGCTCACCATAGTTGCTGGTCAATGACTGAGCGCTACGCAGACCTTTTAAAGCCTCCCACGAGCTATAACGGTTATCATCTTTTGGCGCTAAAACCACTGCGCCCGACCAGCTATACGCTTGCGCTTTATCATATTTTGCTAAACGCTCAGGCGTGGTCAAGCTGACTTGGTTGGCAACCATATCAAAACGCTTGGCGTCCAAACCTGCGAGCATTGCATCCCATTGAGTTTCTTGAAACTCAACTTTAACGCCAAGTTTGTCAGCAACGGCACGCGTCACTTCGACATCATAGCCGGTCAGTTTGCCACTCTCATCATGATAAGTGAATGGAGGATAAGTGCCTTCGGTACCGACGTTGATAGTGCCGCCGTTATTGATACGCTGTAGCAAATCAGAACCGCTGCTCGCAGCGGTATCAGTTGCCTTGGTTTCAGCATCATTGGTAGGTGATTGACCACAAGCGGCAAGCAATACGGTACTTGCGGCAAGGGCTAAAAGCGTGCGACGTTTCATAAGACGTCCTTATCATAGTGAGTAAATAAAAGTGACTGAGTCAAATAAAGCAAAATATGTCCTGCCAATAAAATCGTACTGAAGAACAAGCAGATATCATCATAAATATCTGCTTGGTATTATTTGACTGTGACTGCTCAATTTGAGGATACACAGCATATTTTTCAATGCTGGTTTTATTTTATTCTTGAAAATTTGAGGCATTTTATGACAAATACTTATTCTAAATCTGCCCATTAAACACCTGCTCACGTGTATATTAACGCAATTTAGAAAGAATAAACGTACAAAAATAGTGAATATGCGTAAGGTTGTTATAGTTCACCTGAAAACTGGTACCGCTCACCTGCATGCCACATTTTGACAAAAGTCAATACTTGACCCGCTGAGTAAGTTTGACGACAAAGTACCAATGTAGGCGACTGCGCGGTAATCTGTAGTAACGCTGCAATCTCATCGGGTGCGGCTAGTGCTCGAATAGTATAGCTACCACGCTCCAGTGGGCTTTTTGCAATAAGATAATCACTGGTATTGACCACGCTAAAATCTTGCTCGATAAACTCTGGAACCTTTAGAGCATCTACCCAACGCTCTTCAAACTGTATCGGCTGACCATCTGCAAAATGGATGATCTTAACCTCATATAAAACAGCGACTTCGCTATCAATACTTTTACCTTCTTTCGATTCAGAAGTTTCAACCACCTTCTCAAGACCAAATTTACGCCGTAGCTCATCGTTTAGCATAGCAGCAGTAATGCCGCGCTTACTGACAACTTTTGCTTGATAATCACGATTGGCAGACTTTAAATCTTGAGCGATATTACGAACTTCTACAAATGTATGATTAAACTGCTGCTGCGCAACAAACGTCCCCGACCCTTGCCGGCGCTCCAATACTCGCTCTTCGCTCAATTCCTTTAAAGCACGGTTGACCGTCATACGAGAGACACCAAACTCTTCTGCCAACGCCATTTCGGTAGAAATCGCATTGCCCGCCTGCCATTTACCTGAATGAATATTGTCCAATATCGCATTTTTAATGCGTTGATATGCCGGAATCGCCTTTATCGTATCCATTTTTAACCGTTAGTTTTACCAATAAGAATAGCGCCATAGTAACACGAGATAATCATACAAACCTTAGCAAAACCATATGGCAGCTGCATGTTTGTCTAATCACTCACAAAAATAATGCTGCAATAAAGAAAAAAAACTTGCATGAAAAAATGATTCCTGATAATTTGTATATACAACTTTACGGCAGTATTAGTAAATTTAGCAAACTGACCGTACAAGACTCACTTTGATTGCCATATTGCCTCAACAGATATCACAAGGATAGGATCATGACTACTGATAATGGATTGAACAAAACCCCTGAATATACTCGCCGTGACGAGAGTCGCAATATCGCGGCGCCAACTGGCAGTACCCTACACTGCAAGAGTTGGCTGACCGAAGCCCCTTATCGTATGTTACAAAATAACCTGCATCCTGATGTGGCTGAAAATCCAAAAAGCTTGGTCGTCTATGGCGGTATTGGACGCGCTGCCCGTAATTGGGAAAGCTATGATCAAATTTTAGAGTCACTCAAAGAATTAGAAGATGATGAAACCTTATTGGTGCAATCTGGCAAACCAGTTGGCGTTTTTCAAACCCATGAAAATGCGCCGCGCGTATTGATTGCCAACTCCAACCTTGTCCCGCGCTGGGCAACATGGGAGCATTTCAACGAGCTCGATCGTAAAGACTTGTTTATGTACGGTCAAATGACTGCGGGCAGCTGGATTTATATCGGCACTCAAGGCATAGTTCAAGGCACTTATGAAACCTTTGTCGAAGCTGGTCGTCAGCATTACGACGGTAGCTGGGCAGGTCGCTGGATTTTGACTGCTGGTCTTGGTGGTATGGGCGGCGCGCAGCCACTAGCGGCGACCTTTGCTGGCGCAACTTCTCTAAATATCGAATGCCAACAATCTAGTATTGATTTCCGTTTGCGTACGGGCTACGTCGATAAACAAGCTGACAATCTTGACCATGCCTATGAGCTCATTAAGCAACATACTGCAGCTGGTGAAGCCGTTTCTATCGCGTTACTTGGTAATGCAGCAGACATCTTGCCTGAGATGGTAAAGCGTGCCAATGCAGGCGAAATCAAACCTGATTTGGTTACTGATCAAACCTCCGCCCATGATTTGATTAATGGCTATCTACCAAGTGGCTGGACGGTTGAAGAATGGAAAGCCGCTCAAGAAAACCCAGAGCAACATGCTGATCTAACCAAAGCCGCTGCTCAGTCTTGTGCCGTACATGTACAGGCGATGCTAGACTTGCAGGCAATGGACATCCCAACGACTGATTATGGTAATAACATTCGTCAGGTGGCGTTTGATGAAGGCGTAAAAAATGCCTTTAATTTCCCAGGTTTTGTCCCTGCGTATATTCGTCCGCTGTTTTGCCAAGGCAAAGGTCCCTTCCGCTGGGTTGCATTATCAGGTGATCCAGAAGATATCTATAAGACCGATCAAAAAATCAAAGAGCTATTCCCTGAAAACCAACATATCCATCGCTGGTTAGACATGGCAAAAGAGCGCATTCAGTTCCAAGGTCTGCCAGCACGTATCTGCTGGTTAGGTCTTGGTGAGCGTGATAAAGCAGGTCTTGCCTTCAATGAGATGGTCAAAAACGGCGAGCTTAAAGGCCCTATCGTCATCGGTCGTGACCATCTGGACACCGGTTCTGTTGCCAGTCCAAACCGTGAAACAGAAAGCATGAAAGATGGCTCAGATGCGGTATCGGATTGGGCACTATTAAACGGTATGCTCAATGTCGCAGGCGGTGCTACTTGGGTATCATTACATCATGGCGGCGGTGTTGGTATGGGCTACTCGCAGCACTCTGGCATGGTTATCGTCGCTGACGGTACTGATGCCGCAGCTAAGCGTTTAGCGCGAGTACTGGTCAACGATTGTGGTTCTGGCGTTATGCGTCATGCCGATGCGGGCTATGAGTTGGCGATTAAAACTGCTAAGGATTACGGTCTAAATCTTCCTATGATTAAGTAGTTCTCCATAGACACATAGATCACATGATTTTATCAAGGAAGATAATATGACCAAGCAAGATACCCTACAATTAGAGAAAACTGAGCAGGTCGCTAACACCGTGCCCGATACGACAACGCCAGAGACATTACTGTCAAAACCCATTGCCTTACTGCAACTGATTGTCTTTAGTATGATCGGTTTGGTGATGTTTTTTGTGCCATTTACCATTGGTGAAAAAAGCACGATTTTGTTCGACCATGGCGCAACTTATCTGGTCAATCAGCAACATACTTTATCTGTAACTTTGTTATTTATGCTGATGATATTTGGGGTAAGTAAACCGTTTATTGATGGTTCATGGCGTAAAAACATCACCCATAAAATCCTAACTGTCTTTAAAGTACTGGGACTGGTATTAGCTGTGATGTATATCACTGGTAACGCTCCAGCCTTTATGATGGAAAAGGATATGCTGCCGTTTTTATTTGAAAAACTGGCGCTACCCGTTGGTATGATTGTGCCGCTTGGGGCTTTGATTCTGGCGTTTTTAGTGGGTTTTGGTTTGCTTGAGATGGTTGGCGTGCTGATGCAGCCGATTATGAAACCTATTTGGAAAACGCCAGGTGCATCAGCGATTGATGCAGTTGCTTCTTTTGTTGGCAGTTATTCGATTGGGCTGTTAATTACCAATCGTGTGTATCTGCAAAAGCAATATTCTGCGCGTGAAGCCATTATCATTGCGACCGGCTTTTCAACTGTATCAGCCGCGTTTATGGTAATTGTTGCCAAAACACTGGGATTGATGGAATTTTGGAATCTGTTTTTTTGGTCAACGCTAGTGATTACCTTTATCGTCACCGCTATCACTGCCCGTATTCCACCAATTAGTCAGTTTGATAATGAGGTTGAGCGTCCAAATTTAGACTACAAAAGAGGCACGCGTCTAAAAGCGGCATATGAGCTAGGTTTGTCCACGTCACGCCGTGCATCAGATTTTAAACAAATTCTATGGACTAATTTTCGTGATGGTTTGACAATGGCAGCCGCTATTGTGCCCTCTATTATCGCCGTTGGACTCACTGGTTTATTATTGGCCAAGTACACGCCAGTATTTGACGCTTTAGGTTTACTGCTTTACCCCTTTACCTGGTTGGGCGGTTTGCCAGAGCCGCTCGTGGCTGCCAAAGGTATGTCTGCAGGATTGGCTGAGATGTTCTTGCCCGCATTATTGCTCAGTGATGCGGATATGTTGACCCGTTATGTCGCAGGCGTCATCTCTATTAGCAGTGTGCTATTTTTTTCTGCCATGATTCCTTGTGTACTAGCAACTGAGATTCCTATCTCTGTTGGGAAAATGGTCATCGTTTGGTTCCAGCGTGTAGCACTTAGTATCTTACTGGCAGCAGCTTTTGGACATTTGGCAATGTCTTTCGGCTGGATAAGTTAGGATAGATTGCACCTATTAATACAGGCACAACATCAATACCTCACCATATTATAAATACAGCTAATAACATTTAACACTAGGATTACCATCATGACTGCTATTAAAAAATTAACACTACAGCCACGTCAGCTTAGCTTTGAGATACTACGCGATATCTATGAACAGCCCGTCATATTGACCTTACCTGATAGCGCTTATGAGGCAATAGACGCCTCACACGAAGATGTACAAACGATCATCCGCCGTGATAAAAGCGCTTATGGTATCAATACCGGTTTTGGTCTGTTGGCAAAAACCCGTATCAGCGATGATCAATTAGAATTACTACAGCGCAATCTTATCGTGTCTCACTCGGTGGGTACTGGTGAAGCATTACCAGCCAACGTGGTTCGACTGATTATGGTGATGAAGGTGACCAGCTTGGCACAAGGTGTTTCTGGCGTCCGCCGCGCCGTGGTCGACAGCTTACTGGGCTTAATTAATAACCAAATTACCCCAAACATCCCTGCCAAAGGCTCAGTAGGTGCTTCAGGAGACCTCGCGCCTTTATCGCATATGACACTGGCGATGATGGGCGAAGGTCATGTTTATGTTGATGGTAAAAAAGTACTGGCCGCTGATGCACTAGCACAGCATGGTCTTGAGCCAATCACCCTTGCGGCAAAAGAAGGTCTTGCCCTGATTAATGGCACTCAAGTATCCACCGCACTGGCATTGCGTGGTTATTTCTTAGCACGTGATTTGCTTGAGACGGCAACCATCGTCGGCTCACTGTCTATCGATGCGGCTAAAGGCTCAGATGCGCCATTTGACGCGCGTATTCACGCAGTACGTGGTCATCATGGTCAAATCGAAATCGCCAAAGCACACCGTCAGCTCATTAAAGGCAGTGCCATTCGCGCCTCACACGATGGCGAGCAAGACGACAGAGTACAAGATCCTTACTGCTTGCGTTGCCAGCCACAAGTGATGGGTGCTTGCCTTGATATCATCAATCAAGCAGGCAAGACGCTATTGATTGAATCAAATGCCGTCACGGACAATCCACTGATCTTTAACAATGAAGACGGTCCAGTTGCCATCTCTGGAGGTAACTTCCATGCTGAGCCAGTGGCTTTTGCTGCTGATATTTTAGCATTGGCAATTGCTGAGATTGGTTCTATGTCTGAGCGCCGTATCGCTTTGCTAATCGATGCTACTTTATCAGGTGGTTTGCCGCCATTCTTAGTTGATAATGCTGGGGTCAACTCAGGCTTTATGATTGCTCATGTGACGGCAGCGGCTCTGGCATCAGAGAATAAATCTATCGCCCATCCAGGTAGTGTCGATAGTATTCCAACTTCTGCCAATCAAGAAGACCATGTGTCGATGGCAACTTATTGCGCCCGTCGCTTATATGAGATGGCGCAAAATACCGCCACCATTATCGGTATTGAGCTCTTGGCTGCTGGTCAAGGTATCGACTTCCATCGTGGGTTAGAGACCTCAGAGCCTTTGACTGTGGCGCATCAGAAACTACGTGAACAAGTGACTTTCTATGATAAAGATCGCTATCTAGCCCCTGATATCGAAGCGGCCAAGCAGTTAGTATTAGACGGTACGCTTGCCGAACATTGGCAGTCACTACGCAGCGACTGGTACGAGTCTAAATAAATATTGATGGGCGGAGAACAGCGATGACAATAGCGAGAACAACAGCAACGACTACCACTCACATTAGCCATACACCTGCTGATATGACCCAGTGGACAGGACGTGCAGAGCCATTTGAGACAGCTCGCGCTCGTTACTGGTATCAGTTGGCTCAGCCTTATGCCTTTGATAGCACCAGTCAGCAAAACGGCCAGCGTATTGGGCTGGTCGGTTTCGCTTGTGACCAAGGTGTCAGGCGCAATCAAGGACGTGTGGGCGCAAGAGCCGCACCGCCATTGATTCGTCAGGCGTTTGCTGCACTGCCAGTCATCGCTGAACTACAGCAGCGCTTTGACAATCAACTGCCAACCTTACTGGGTGATGCAGGTGATATTCACTGCCATGATCATGATGACTTTGCCGCAAACATGCTAGAACAAGCACAACTTAATTATGCCGATAAGGTAAACCAGATTATCAAGCAAGGCGGCTTACCCATTGGGCTTGGCGGTGGTCATGCTATTGCTTATGGTAGCTTTTTAGGATTGTGGCAAGCGCTGCAGCAGACAGACGCTAATAGTGATACAGATGCGCCACCGCGTATTGGCATTATTAACTTTGATGCTCATCTTGATCTTCGTCAGTCTGATGTCGCTACCTCGGGTACGCCATTTCGACAAATTGCCGAGCATCTTGATGAGCAAGGTCAGCCATTTAATTATTGTTGTATAGGCGTCAGTCGGTTTTCCAATACGGCAGCGCTCTTTGATCGTGCTGATCAATTGGGCGTGCATATCATCAGTGATGAAGAGTGTACCAATAAAAAATGGAAAAAAATTGCTGCTCAAATAACCAGTTTCATCGAGAGCGTCGATATTATTTATTTAACCATTGATATGGATTGCTTACCATCTAGCGTCGTACCTGGTGTCAGTGCACCTGCTGCCTATGGTATTGAGCTCAGTTTCGTTGAGCGCGCGGTCAAACTTATCTTGTCCTCTGGTAAGGTAAAAGTAGCCGATATTGCTGAGATCAACCCTACTTTTGATATTGATTCGCGTAGCTGTAAAGTTGCTGCTCGTCTTTTGGCGACTATTATCGAGCAGCATTTACTGAATTTATAGATAAAGGCTTATAAGTTTAACTTTAGAAATGAATTTTATATATTTACCTGATTATCAGTATTAAGCAGGAGCTTATTATGAACAACTCTAGCGAACAGATACTTGACGACTCTATCAATACTACCGATGCTATGGATGCCTTAACAACGTTTGACCATATTATTATCAATGCCAATCTTGCGACTTTTTCAGCGCAATATGGTTTCGATACTTATGCTGACAATAAAGACAGTATATCCGCAGCCGCAAAAAGCACGCCTTATGGTCAATTAGAAAACGCTGCTATCGGCATTAAAGACCGCAAAATTGCATGGATTGGGGCGCATACGCAAATAACGCCCTATTTCACCCATTATCAGCGTCAGCAAATCACAGACGCTGATGGTCATTGGATAACGCCTGGATTGATAGATTGCCATACTCATATCGTCTATGGCGGCAACCGCAGCAATGAGTTTGAAGCGCGTCTACACGGTGCCAACTATCAAGATATTGCTGCCCAAGGTGGCGGTATTGTCTCAACAGTTCGTTCCACTCGCGAAGCCAATATCGAAGAATTGTTTGCACAAAGTGAAAAACGCCTGCTGGCGCTTATCAAAGAAGGTGTGACCAGTATCGAGATTAAATCTGGTTATGGCTTAGATTTAAACACTGAACGCAAAATGCTGATTGTGGCGCGCAAGCTTGGCGAAAAGTACGATATTCATGTTAGCACCACTTATTTAGCCGCTCATGCCCTACCACCTGAATACAAAAATCGTGCCGATGACTATATCGAGCAAGTCTGCGAGTGGCTACCGATTTTACATAGCGAGGGCTTAGTTGATGCAGTCGATGGATTTTGTGAAAACATTGCCTTTAATGCTGAGCAGATTAAGCGCGTCTTTGAAGTCGCACGCTCATTAAACTTACCGGTGAAACTGCATTCTGAACAACTATCAAATATAGGCGCTAGCGCCTTAGTTGCTGAATATCAAGGATTATCAAGTGACCATCTTGAGCACTTAGTAGAAGACGATATCCAAAAAATGGCAGCAAGTAATACGGTGGCTGTGCTGTTGCCAGGCGCGTTTTATACCTTACGTGATACCAAGTTGCCACCGATCGAAGAACTGCGTAAACATCAAGTACCAATGGCAGTTTCGACTGACTGTAATCCAGGTACCTCACCGCTGACCTCACTGCTATTAGCGATGAATATGGGCTGTACGCTATTTTATATGACCCCTGAAGAAGTATTAGCAGGGGCAACGGTTCATGCTGCTCAAGCATTAGGTCTAGCTCATAAAGGACGTATAGAAGTTGGCTGTGATGCGGATTTGGCGCTGTGGGATATCACTCGCCCTGCTGATTTAGCCTATCAAATGGGGCTAAATCCTATTGAAGGTATTATGATCAAAGGTGCATGGCGTTAAACCTTATAGCCTCACCATTTTCTTTTAAATCGTAAAAAGCCCCAATCAATGAACGATTGAGGCTTTTTGGTTTATGAAAAGAATTTATGACATTAACAACTTATGTCTTATAGTGAGTTCAATATAAAAGAGTTACATTCAGAATAGCATTATGCTGGGATAAATTTCTCTCGCTTGCTGTGTGCTTCGCACTCCAGAGGCTTCGCAAAATTTATCCCAACAGTACTGTATTCTTTTTAAATTGAATCGACTGTACTATGATCTATAAACCGCTCTTAGTTCAAGATACCATAAGCAACTAAGGCATCGGCAACACGTTTAAAGCCGACGATATTAGCGCCAGTCATATAATCGATATAACCTTTATCAGTTTGATGGTATTTTTCTGAGGCTTCAGCAGCGCCGTCATGAATATTTTTCATAATAACTTTTAAACGTGCATCAATCTCTTCAAAAGTTTTGTACTGACGTACTGAGTTCTGTGACATCTCAAGACCAGATACTGCCACGCCGCCTGCATTTGCCGCTTTACCTGGAGCATAGTGCACACGATGCAAGCGAATATGATCAATTGCGTCTGCAGTCAATGGCATATTAGCGCCTTCAACCACATACTTAATGCCGTTCTCAACCATCAGCTTGGCGTCCTCTTCATTCACTTCGTTTTGCGTGGCTGATGGAATAGCGATATCGCCTTTGATATGCCAAGGTTTTTGACCAGCGAACCATTCACCACCATAGACCGCAACGTAATCTGCTAATGGTTGGCTTTTTGCTTTTTGCGCTTTTAACCAGTTGATTTTTTCTTGATTTAGACCCGCCCCATCATACAAGGTACCTTGCGAATCAGATACGGTGACCACAACACCGCCCAGCATATGAGCTTTTTCAGCAGCATGTAGAGAGACGTTACCCGCGCCTGAAACCAGTACTCGCTTACCATCTATGCGCTCATTTTGAGCCGTTAGCATATTTTCTAAGAAGTAAACCGCGCCATAGCCCGTCGCTTCCGTACGCATCAAACTGCCACCAAACCCTACGCCTTTACCAGTCAATACACCGCCGTATTCGCGGGTCAGGTTTTTATACATGGCAAACATATAGCTGATTTCGCGTCCGCTAACGCCGATATCACCTGCCGGTACGTCCGTATCTTTATTGATATAGGGATGCAGCTCACGCATGAAAGCATAGCAAAAACGACGGATTTCATTGTCTGACTTGCCCTTTGGATCAAAATCAGAACCGCCTTTAGCGCCTCCCATTGGCAAACCAGTCAAGGCATTTTTAAAAATTTGCTCAAAACCTAAGAACTTTAAGACCGATTGATTAACGGTTGGGTGAAATCTAATACCACCTTTATAAGGACCTAACGCGTTACTAAATTGGACACGCCAGCCGCGATTGACCTGTACTACACCTTTATCATTTTCCCAGTTGATACGGAAACCCATCACGCGGTCAGGCTCAACCAAGCGCTCAAAAACTTTGAAAGCATCATATTCAGGATGAGAGTCATATAGTGGCGCAATCGTGATTGCAACTTCTTTTACTGCCTGAATAAACTCAGGTTGATGGGCGTAACGTGCTTCGATTTTTTCGATTGCCTGACTGATACTCATATAGGTTCCTTAGGGTAGAAATTGTAATCGTGCTGATTTACACCGGCGCACTATCGCATACCCGAAAATGATAGGATGGTGAACACAGATGTAGGATTGATGTCGCTGCTATACGCTATCTGGTATGACAACTGGTGGGATTAGAATCCAACGGTTTGGGTCGCTAAATTATGATAAAGAAGCCCAGACTATTTTTATCTCATAACTGTATATCATTTTTTTGATGTATACGTCTAGTAAATATCAGCATCATCAAAAGTTATGGATAAGTTTTTATCATTAAAATATCTGAAAATAGTGCGTAGTAAAAAATTAATAATTAAAAAAAGGTGATTAGTTTAGAAAGCTTTAGACAACTAAAGCAAATATTGAAGCATTTGTCTTTAACAATGAATAATGATTTCATTAGCACTATCAAAAGACGTCGATGAAGAGCGCATTCGAGCTATGCAGCTTTTATTGTCACTGGCAAAACTGATGCGATAAATGCTATTAAAGAACCATCAATGCTGTTTGATACCTCATCTAGCTATCAATCGCTTTATCAATAACACTTTAAATGAAAATAGTTACCTTGTCTTATAAAAATTATTTAAGGCATTGCACACTGTTTATATGCAATGCGTCATTAGCACATTTAAGTAATGGAAATAGCCATCCACAATGAGATGGTAATACATTAAGGCATTCTCTTCTGATGTGGTAACGCTCATTCTAAAGCTACTTAAACTGCCTGCCACTGCTGCCGAGTGATCTTATATAGCACGTGTTCAGCGAGTAGATGATTTGACTCAAGTGCAGGATGATAAAAATTGTTTTGCGTATCAGTCATCTTGATACGCTTCATAAGCAGTTGAGAGCGCTTATTAATCACAGCAGTAAATGCAACCACCTCATCAAGCTCTAGCTCGCTGAAAGCAAAATCTAAAGACGCACGAGCAGCTTCAGTTGCATAGCCTTGTCCCCAAAACTCCTTACGCAGTCGCCAAGCAATCTCGACACAAGGAGCAAAAGACATATCAGCATGCGTCTGATTTAAGCCAACAAAACCAATAAAGGCATCATTTTTGTTTGAACCCTTTTTTAGACTGAGCGCCCAAAATCCCCAACCATTATCTTCAATCAGCTGCTGGCATTTACTCGCAATAATATCGCTCACTTTAGCTGATAAAAGCTTGGGGAAATACTTCATAACCTCTGGATCGGCATTCATAGCAGCAAATATTGCAAAATCGCTTGCTTGCCACTGTCTAAGATACAGACGCTCTGTTTCTATATAAGGTTTCATTGGGTACTCTATAAAGCTCATTAAATTGCCTATTTACATAATTTCTCAAGCCATTCTTATGATGGCTACCCAGTTTAAGCCGCCATAATCAATAGTCGGCTTATGATTATGGCTGGTAGTTATCATTAGTAACTTATCCGCCATTGTAATCACCTAGCCTTTCTCTTAGTATCGTTTGATAAGTATCGTTTGATAAGTATCGTTTGATAAGTATCGTTTGATAAGTATCGCTTAATAAGCATATTGATTACAGTCAGCTTCAGGTAAGAAAGCTTACTTCAAATGGTACTTCATTAGATAAAAAACAGACAATAAATTAGGTAAAACATATGGAAAACTCAAAGCAGTTAACATCAGAGCAGCCACTACGCATCGATATCGTATCAGACGTGGTCTGCCCTTGGTGTGTCGTCGGCTATCGCCAACTAGCAGCAGCACTAGAGAAAACCAATACTGATCATGAGATACATTGGCATCCGTTTGAGCTAAATCCTAATATGCCAAGCGAGGGTCAAAACATGCGTGAGCATATCATGGAGAAATATGGCTCAAGCAAAGCCGAGTCAGATACTAGCCGCGCCAGAATAGCCGAGGCAGGTTCTGAGGTCGGCTTTCAGTTTAACTTTACTGATGACCTGCGTATGCACAACACCTTTAATCTGCATCAGCTTTTGCATTGGGCTGAGCAGCAAGGGCGTATGCATGAGTTAAAGCAGGCATTATTTATCGCGCACTTTACCGATAATAGAAACCTCTCTGATATCAAGGTACTTGCCGATATTGCTGCAGAGATTGGGTTAGATGGTAAAGAAGCGTTGACGGTTTTAGAAGACCAGCGGTTTGCCAATGACGTGCGTGAGGTAGAGCAGCATTGGCAAAGGCAAGGTATTCAAAGCGTGCCTGCTATTATTTTTAATGAGCAGCACTTGGTTAGCGGCGCGCAAGGCGTAGACAATTATGTCAATATTTTAGAGCAGCTAGCCAATATGAAAGAGTAAATTAAGATTTTTTAGTAGGGCCATTTGTATGAATAAAGATAAACTAATCACCCTATCAGATGAAACTGAGATCCTTATCTTAGAGCAACTACGGGTTTATATGAATGAGGAATTCGATATCGATATTGGTAATTTGCCCGCTAAGTTCTTATTGGATTTTATCATCGAAACCGTAGGTCCGCATTTTTATAATCAAGTAGTCGATGATATGGAGCCATGGCTATACGAGAGGTTTACGGGGATGTTAGAAGATATGCATAGCTTTAAAAAGGACTAAAAGATAGACAGAAAAAAGCCGCTCCTATGATACCTATGATAGGAGCGGCTTTTTTCTGTCTATAGTACTAATTTTATAACTGCTACAAGTTAAAAATGAATAACCGTACGAATACTCTCGCCTTTATGCATCAAATCAAACGCTTCGTTGATGTTTTCTAATGGCATCGTATGAGTGATAAAGTCATTTAATGGAATATCACCTTGCATATAACGATCGACATAGCCGGGCAGCTCTGAACGGCCTTTAACACCGCCAAATGCTGAACCTTTCCAGACTCGACCAGTTACTAGCTGGAATGGACGGGTTGAGATTTCTTTGCCGGCACCAGCGACACCGATGATGACCGACTCACCCCAACCTTTATGACAGCACTCAAGCGCTGAACGCATCACATCGACATTACCGATACACTCAAATGAGTAGTCTACGCCGCCATCGGTCATCTCAACGATGACCTCTTGGATAGGCTTGTCATAATCTTTAGAATTGATACAATCAGTTGCGCCTAGCTTTTTAGCCAACTCAAATTTATCTTCGTTAATATCAATACCGATAATACGACTGGCTTTTGCCATTTTTGCACCGATAATAGCCGCTAAGCCAATACCCCCAAGGCCGAAAACAGCAACGGTCGCGCCTTCTTCAACCTTAGCGGTATTCATGACTGCGCCCAGACCAGTGGTCACACCACAACCAAGTAAGCAAACTTTTTCTAATGGTGCATTGGCGTCAACTTTGGCTAAAGATATCTCTGGCAATACCGTATATTCAGAAAAGGTTGAGCAACCCATATAATGGTAGATTGGCTGACCGTCTTTATAAAAACGGGTGGTGCCATCTGGCATTAAGCCTTTACCTTGAGTCTCACGTACCGCTGAGCATAAGTTGGTTTTACCTGAAGTACAGAACTTACATTCGCCACATTCTGCGGTATATAAGGGAATGACATGGTCACCCACTTGGACGCTAGTCACGCCTTCGCCGATTTGCTCAACGATACCGCCACCTTCATGACCTAAAATGGCTGGGAATACACCTTCTGGGTCTTCACCAGATAAAGTAAAAGCATCGGTATGGCAGACGCCACTGGCGATGATTTTGACCAATACTTCGCCTTTACGTGGCAACATGACATCCACTTCTTCAATCGATAATGGCTGATTAGGGCCCCAAGCAATGGCGGCTTTTGATTTGATAAATTTGTCTGACATAAAAGTCTCTCTTTTTAATGGTTGAATTTTAATAGTGTGATTATTTTATATTACTTCCCTGCTAATGATAATATAGCATATTTGCAAATATCTTTTACACAGTGGTAATAATCATGAAGTGGGATGGTATCAGTGAGTTTGTATACGTGGCAGAATTTGAGAGCTTTACTAAAGCGGCGGCAAAGCTTGCCATCTCGACAGCGCAAGTGAGTCGGCAGGTTACTGCACTGGAGAAGCGGCTCAATACCAAGCTGCTGTATCGAACCACGCGCAAAGTGTCGCTAACAGAAGAAGGGCGGGTGTTTTATCAGCATTGCCGCAGCATCCTTGATGGACTCGATGCCGCAGAGCAAGCGGTCAGTAATTTGCAGTCCAAACCGCAAGGTCGAATCAATCTGACAGCTCCTGTCACCTATGGAGAGCAGCAGCTATTGCCACTGATAAATAATTTTATGGTGCAATATAGTGACATCGAAGTGACGGCTTTTTTGAGCAATCAGAAGATTGATTTGATTGAAGGTGGTTATGATTTGGCAATACGTATCGGTAAGCTGAGCGACTCTACGATGATGGCAAAAAAACTCAGTCACCGTACCAACTTTGTCTGTGCATCGCCCGCTTATTTTGAGAAATATGGTCGCCCAAAAACCTTGGATGAACTCAGTCAACACAGCTGCCTATTAGGTACACTGGATTATTGGCATTTTAAAGAAGCAGATACAGAGCGCAATATACGCGTGAGTGGTAAGATACGGTATAACAGCGGTTATAGCTTGGTTGATGCAGCGCTAAAGGGGCTTGGCATCGTACAATTGCCAGATTATTATGTACAAAAACATCTAGCAACCGGCCGTTTAATGACGGTATTGGACGAATATAGAGAGCAAGAAGAAGGGATATGGGCAGTCTACCCGCACAATCGTCATTTATCGCCAAAAATTAGGCTGTTGGTAGACTATCTAGCAGATCATTTGGCTTAATAGTTCGTTAAGGCATGTTGCAAAGCGACTCTTTACTATGCACCGTTTATTACGCACAATGTAAAGATGCACTATAAGGACTCGATGTTGCCAACCATCACTCACTGAATAAATGACCACCATAAAAAAGGAATTTTTATGCTTAAGATTATCTCTATTGCTGCTCTAGCTTTGGCTGTATCCTCTTGTGCCAGTGTTGAAAATATTTTAAATGCACCTGATAAGATGCCATCAACGCCAGACACGATGACTGCTATCAATGCTAAAAAAGGTTTGGTTACGATGCAAAGTCCTCATTCCGTGCAAGATACCGCTGATAAGCTGGCAGCGATTATTGAAAGCAAAGGTATGAAGGTGTTCGCACGCGTCGATCATCAAAAAAATGCACAAAGTGTCGATTTAACATTAAGACCAACACAAGTCATTATGTTTGGTAATCCAAAAGCGGGTACACCATTGATGCAATGCGAGCAAAGCGTCGCCATCGACTTACCGCAAAAAATTCTCATCAGCGAAGATGCCGATAAAAAGGTATGGCTGTCATATAATAATCCTGAGTATTTAAAAAATCGTCATAACATTAAAGGTTGCGATACCGAGATTGCTAACATCTCAAAAGCGCTCAACAGTGTTAGTAAAGCAGCTATTGCCAAGTAAATTTCTAGCAAAAAATTTACTAAATAAAAAGGTGGGTAGCCAAATCGCAACCCACCTTTTTTCTATCTCTAGAATATTAACTTATTTATTAGCAATGCTCAGAGCATGCTATTTGCTCATGCAACTCTACTTTTAATTTCTTTGCACATTCTATAATCTTTTTTCGATCGGCAGGGATAGCACCATACTCAATGGCAATTTCGCGCATTTGTACGGTGACATCGTAGTGCGGGTAACTGGCATGACGATGGAATAAGCGCGCATCCACTTCAATCAGCGCAGCAAAATCATGCAGCTCTTTCAAGGTATCTGCCAGCAGATGGCACCACTTATAGCCTTTAAACTCTATCTGCATAAAATCGACGTATATCGCCATAGAGCTATCCCTTTATTTATTGCTTTAAAATAATCTAAGTACTTTTACTCTAATGGATCTACCACACACAAATCAGTATAACCTTGGTAATTCCCTTACGTTTTTCTTTAGCTGCTTAAGTACTTGCTGGTACTCATTATTACTCACATCTATCGTGCTCAAACGCCCATAACGCAGCTGACGATAATCCTTTTTAATCTGCTCGATTTTCATTTGAGCCACTGTTAAAGCATTGCTGTCTACCAACTGACTAGGACTACTACTCTGAGTATTTTTCCCTGTGTTTGCTTCAGGTTTTGGACGAGCACTTGTATCAAGTGACATTGCCAAGCGTTCAAGCCATGCCAATTGCCCTTCACTCTCAAACCTAGCCAACGTTTTATTATTCTTGCCAATACGTTTTGATAGCTGTGCAAGTGGCAGATCTGCTGGATGCCAGCGCTTGCGGCGGCGTTGCCAAATGACAAAAACGAGAATTACCATGACGGTAATAGCACTTGCTGCCAACCAAATAATTTGCTGCATCACTGAGCGGATGTTGAACCATTTGAGTAGCGAGTCCGCTTGCTTGTCCTGATCGTAACCGACGACGTCTTTTTGCCAATAGTAGCTGGCTTGGTCTGACAGGCGGCGCAAGGTTTGTAGCATCTGATACTGCTGATAGCTGATTTGCGCGCTAGCCCCATCGCCAAACATCGTAGCCCCTTGTGACTGCGTCAGCGCATCCATGCCTTGCTCGACGCGCTCAGGCGCTACAAACGCAGTCGGATCGACACGTACCCAGCCTTGACCCTCAAGCCAAACTTCCGTCCAAGCGTGCGCATCCTTTTGTCGCACCTCCCAAACATTCCCACTGCGGCTTAGCTCGCCACCTTGATAGCCTGCCACGACCCGTGCAGGTATGCCAGCGGCGCGCATCATAAAGGTAAAGCTGGAAGAATAGTGCTCACAAAACCCCGCTTTGGTCTCAAATAAAAACTCATCAATACGATTATTATTCAGCCGTGGCGGAGATAGTGTATAACGAAAGTCTGTTTTATGAATCCAGCGCTCAATAGCTGCCATATAGCGTAGAGGATCTGAGCCTGACTGGGCAAAAAGCTGCTGGGCTAATGCTCGTGCTTGTGGGTTGCCTTTATTAGGCAAGGCAAGATTTAGTCGTCGTGCCTCGTCAGTGAGTATAGGGTCAATCTGCATCGGCGTAAACTGTGCTACATCGTAGCGTAATTGCTGAGTAACAGGCTGGTCTTTTAACAGGGTAAAGTCTGAGGTGACACTGACATCTTGCTGCTGGGTAAACGGATAATCGAGTCCAAATAACCAGTTTTGTTGTGTGGGTTCTAAAATAACCTCATAGCTGGTAGGCGCAACTTTCACTTCATCGGGGATAGTAGCAAAGGCGTTCTCAATCCAAACAGGCATTTGCGGTCCAGGTCGCCATTGTTGTTGCTGAGGGCTTTGACGCCAAGTAATGCCATCAAAATCGCTAAATACCAAGCCTCGCCAATACAACTCCTGCTGCGGGGGTCTATTGTCTGTAAACTCTACGCGGAAAGCCAATTCGGTTGACTGACCTAAATTAGCAAAATCACCTGGCGACATACTATCAGAGACGCCTGTGGTCGCTTGCTGACCTGATAACTGTACTGACCATAGTGGGGGCAAACGCGGAAAGAATAGGAATAGCACCACCAATAATGGCAATGCTCCAATACCCAATACACCCAAGGTGCGCAGACGACCATCACCGCGACTATTCCCATCATCATTTAGCGCGATAAATGCCAGCAACACAACAATCGTGCCAACAATCACTTCTAACGTCGTTATTAACCCTTGATCCATCAAAAACAACGCTGCAAGTACAAACAGTGAAAGATTCAACACCACATAAGCATCGCGCCGCTTGTAAAGCTCCCACAGTTTACTGATAAGGCAGAGCACTAAAAATGCCACGCCCATATCCAGTCCAAATGCAGTATTGTAGGTCAGCCATAGACCGACAAGACCCAGCAAGAAACCGAGCATTTGCATGCCTTGATAGACGCGTTTTAAATATGCTATTTTTTTAAAACGCACTTTGATGCGTGGCAATTGGGCAATAATACTGACGACAGCAAAACCCATTAGCCATAATGGTAAGTGTGCCGCATGAGGTAAGATAACAATGACTTGGGCAATTAATACCCAATAATAGGCTGGTAGCGCTAAAAAATTGCGATACCATTTTCTAGCGTAACCGTGGTCAACACTAGCGCGGGTGCTTTGACCCGTTGCCAATTGCTCAAAAATGGCTGTCTCTGTAGAATTTTTAGTAAGAAAATCGATCGATACATTTTCAATGTCATTTGAGGAAGATCGTTTAGAATTGTTCATGGCGCTTTTGCCAATCTTAGTAAGCACGCTTGTGCAAAGCTGTCGCCCTCGCCCGTCATTACCGCAGAGGAAAATTCAGACGGTGCCTCATTTGGTAAACACATATTAAACGGCACACCCAATTTCCCTAGTGTGAGCGCCCCGTGAGCCAGTTGTGCCAGCTTCTGTTCATGCTGCGCAGCTGGCATATCGGCATAATCCAAGGTTTGCTCGTGACCAACAGGATCGGCAAAATGCTTGGTAAGCATACCCTGACCGCGTGCCACATGTCCCCAAGAAACTCGTGCCAGTGACTCTCCTTCGATATAGACATCTAGCCGCTCAAAGTCATCTTGACCTTGCCGATATTGCCCGCCTATAGGTAAATCCTCCAAACTGGCAACTGCATACTGCGCTTGCCAATCGAATACTTCAGGTTTTGGATAGACCCAAGCAGTACGGGCAAAATAAACATAGGACCATGCCCGCATGATACCCAAAGGGTAAACCGTTTTTATTTTTAACCGTGGTAATTCAAACTGCCCACGATTCTGCGTCGGTACAGGCAAGCGAATAATTTGCTCGTTTTGCAGTCGTGCCACCAGTATTGACTGTTTATTATCAGCGTTATGTTTAATTTTTTTGCTGATGTTTTTATCTTTCTTGCTATTAGCCCTGTCATCAGTCTGCTCAAAGCTAAATAACAACTGCCGTCTTGGTTGACGGCTCTCACTGCGCAGCTGCAAAGTTACCCAAACAGGCGCACCCGCTTCTGCCATAGTCACTTCAAGCAAACGTACTTGCAAACCTGAAATGTGCGCAAAGGTTACATGAAAGCTGATCAGCCAAACGCTAATCAAATAAAAACATAAACCTAACACCAAGTTATTGCCATAGTTAATACCGGCAATAAAAGTAATGATCAGCAGCACCGCAAATAGCATGCCTTCCCGGCTAAAAAATATATAGACATTACGCAAATTGAGGGTGGCGCTGTCACTTTTGGGCGCACGCGAAGCGAACCATCGATTGGCTGCTGAGGCAGCTGTTACGGTGAAAGCTTTTGGCAAAAGGCTCATGGCTACCCTATCGTTACCATAAAATTGACAATATCATTGATATTCAGAGAAAGCGTTCGATACCAATATGTTGAATAACCACTTAGAGAATCGCCTTCAGTGTTAAATGATTTTAGATGAGCATTTATCGAATCATAAACATTTAAACAATAACTGCTACTTCTGCCAAAATACGTTGAGAAATGGTCGGGGTAGCTTGCCCGCCAGTGACATGGGCTGGCACAAAACGCTGACCCAAACGATGGTCAGTGACTGCAGCAAATACCGCTTGAATATCTTCAGGCGTGACCTCCATATGTCCTGATACATAGGCGTAAGCCTGCGCGGCGCGCTGTAGCGACAATAAACCGCGCGGCGACAGCCCATGATACTCTTGGCTTGCTCGCGTCTTTGCGACCAGACGCTGAAGATAATCCAAGACCACATCTGCGATGTATACCTGCTTAACCCCTTGCTGCGCCAATAACACCGCTTCCGTATCAAGCACCGCACCCAAACTGTTTAAAAGCTCGCGGCGATCTTGACCTTTTAACAATGCCCGCTCTGCTGCAGCTGATGGATAACCAAGCGATAAGCACAATAAAAATCGATCTAGCTGCGACTCAGGAAGTGGGTAAACACCTGCTTGCTGCAAAGGGTTTTGAGTGGCTATCACAAAAAATGGCCTGGGTAAGGGATAACTTTGCCCATCTTGTGTCACTTGCCGCTCCTCCATCGCTTCAAGTAAAGCGCTCTGGGTTTTGGGACTTGAGCGATTGATCTCATCAGCGAGCAGCAGCTGGGTAAAGATAGGACCTGCTCGAAACTCAAATTGGCGCTTATTTTGATCATAGATACTCATGCCCAATATATCGGCAGGCAGCATATCATTGGTGAACTGCACACGGCTAAAGCTTAAGCCTAATAACTGGGCTAAACCTTGTGCCAAGGTCGTCTTACCCATACCCGGCAAGTCTTGTAGCAATAAATGACCGCCTGCTAAAATACCACTAAGCGCAAGCTTAACTACTTGCGATTTATCCAATACGATTTGATTCAATTGCGCCATTAACTGAGCAATTTTTTGCTGATTATGGCTATAATCAGCAGCACTAGGCACCGTTTGAGGACGCGTTTCTGATATCAGCTGATGTTTCGATGAAAGGGGCATATTAGTGGCTGCGTTAAGGCGATTATGGGTTTAATTTGTGAGGAAAAAAAGGTATCAGGTAAGGGTTATTTATCATTTTCAACACTTGGGGCAGCTGCGCGAAGGGTAGACAAGTAAGCGATCACATCAGCGCGCTCTTTAGAATCTGGCATCGGGTCTGACAGCATTTTAGAATCTGGCATGGCTTTTTCAGCATCCGCAATATAAGTATCAAGCGTTTGAGCATCCCATACCCAACCCGAGGCTTTAAGTCCTTCACTATAAGTATAATCTGCAAGTTCCGCTGCCGGCGCGCCATAAATATTCATCAGCTGCGGGCCTTTTTTATTGAGACCGGGGTTTAACTGATGACACTGACCACAAGCATCTTGATATATGAGTGCACCATTATCGGCATCGCCTTCAATATAAAGCGGTAGCGTGACAGTAGGACGATAATCAGGCGGCGTTTTCTCACAAGCACTTAGTAGCAAAGCGGCAACAAGCATACCGACCAGTTGATATTTATTGACTATAGACATGGTGTCATCTTTAATTAATAGGTATTGATGTCGATGAGTCTACATCAAACATTCTATAATGCAAAGGTTGATAGACATCGATAGCCGTCTGTAGACCATAAATGCAGAGTATCTATATAGTATTTATGAATATAAAATAAGACTTAACTCTCATTAGAGACTTTGATACTGTTACTCGGCATTTCTAAATAATTGCCTTGTAGGTAGCGTGCGCCGACACTCCATGCAACAGACATGGTTGCAGCATCTTCAATATAAGGTATCAATACATCAACATTAATCTCATTGGTACGTACGATAATTGATTTGACCGTTTCTAAATTGTCAGAGGCATCAATCCCTTCGACATAATTATGGGCTAAACGCACCATATTAGGATGAACAAAATTGGCAAGCTCCACAGATTTTATGGATGAGCCAAAATTATTGATGCTAAGCTGGCAGTTTACCTGACTGAGCGCGGTGAATTGAGATTTCGCTACCGTTAAGTAATCTGAGATGTCTTTTTCATTGAACTGCAGTGTCAACGCCCCAGCTTTACCACCGATGGCATTGATAAGCTGGCTTGCAACACTGGGCAGTTTTTTATCGATTAAGGACGCACTGGTTAGCTGTACCAGTAACCGCGCCTCTGGATGAGTTTTACGTACTTCATTGATTCTCTTACAGGCATTAATTAATACCCAGCGGTCTATTTTTTCTAATAATTGATGAGATTTTGCAACCGCCATAAACTGTTCTGGAGTCAATACGGTATTCTCAGCATCTGCTAGCGGTAGCCGCAGGAATACTTCAAAGAAATCACTACGGTCATTATTGATGTCATATATGGGCTGGAACAATAACTCAAAGCGATTATTGGTAATGGCATCAACCAGAGATTCTGCTAGCGCATGATCGTCACTATTGGCGTGTTCACTTGCATCATATAAATGATAGCGGCCGCCATGATTGGAGGTCTCTATCATGATTTGATTGATGGCAT
Source organism: Psychrobacter sp. DD43 (assembly GCF_904846555.1). NCBI lineage: Bacteria > Pseudomonadati > Pseudomonadota > Gammaproteobacteria > Moraxellales > Moraxellaceae > Psychrobacter > Psychrobacter sp. DD43. The sequence goes on along the minus strand of NZ_CAJHBE010000004.1, from coordinate 20,453 downwards.
CCATGGCGCGCTCAAGCAGCACTCTAGGCTCAGGCGTATTTTTTTCAATTTTAACAATAGCAGTACTTGCTGTCGTATTGGTTGTGCGCTTATCCACTTCAATAAGCATCTTACTGATACTCATACCAATCTGTTCAGCCAGCTTTTCAAGCGCAGCTGTCGTCTGATTTTCGACCAAAATAGTGAATGCTGTATCACTAAAGCGGCTGACATGACCATCGACTACCAGCTCATCTAAGGTATTAGCGACTTGTTTCACCGTGCTATCAATACCTTGCAGACCTAAACTGCTTCTAATTTTTCCGACATTATCGAGTTGCACATACAAAAGTGCCGCCGTCAAAGCCCCTTTTCTTGCCTGCTCATATGCTGCCGCCAGCTGCTCTTCAAAGCTGTGGCGATTATCAATGCCCGTTAAGCTGTCTTTACGCTCAGCTTCAGCCAAACGTTTGGCGACCTCAATGCTATTGCTATTATTTTGTTGAATAATAATCTGGGTGACCGGCTCACCATCTAGTGTCGCTATTGCCAACTGTAGTTTTGCTTCAAACGTACTGCCATCCTTACGTCTACTCTCAAAATTAAACTCAACGTCTTTACGGTTCCCTTTATCGAACTGACGTAAAAACTGTTTAACAGCCTTAACATTATCACCGCCTGCAATCAAATCAATCACAGGTATACCGATAATATCGTTCATCGCCTCAAAACCAAATAACTGCAGATACGGATCATTGGCAAAGATATGAATCCCTTGATCAATGTATGCAACTGCACTTTTTGAGTTTTTAATCAATACGTTTGCGCGCTGTTCTGCCTCAGAGAGCACAGACTGCAATGTCTTAAGCTGTTGGCGACTGTGCAAGTTTTCGTGCAATAAGCGAATAGCCATGATGACTGCCGTTTCTTGCTCTACATAGAGTGCCTTAACCATCGTACCATTCATAATAGACGGTAAGCCTTCGTCATTGTGAGCGTTGGCTACCGTGTTTTTACTTATCAAACAAACCGATGGTAAGTCAATATCTTGCTCTTGAATAATAGCAACCACGTCGGTAAAACTCATATCATACGCTTGACCAAAAACCAACACATCCCATGATTGACGCAATGATTTTAGCAACTCATCTTTATCGTCCAAAAAACCTAAATTCACACTGTCATAGTATGAACCGAGCAAGTCTACAAGGCGCTCAGCATAAAGCTGATCAGCATCGATAACCAATAAGTTCAAGAGAGACTGAGTACGCATAGAAAGCCTTTTTAATCTTAAAAAATAATATGAATCGCCGCTGAGCTGTCGTCAAATATATAAAAGATAGCAGAATATTAAGAAACAGCGTCGTAGTTATTGTTGTCATTATAAACAATAATTTAGCCGACTGTTGCTTAACTTATCATGGTAATTGTTAAATAATTCGACATAGCAATTTTATATGACACGAGTAACTAGGTCTTTAGAGGTCCGGCTTTTATGTAGATTAACGTCATTAACCCTGCACCCCTTCATATTGGCTAAATTCATCAGTCACCATTAGACTACGACCCAAGCGCAAAGATTTCTGTTGGTCATTAATACGCATGATAACCTTATCATCTGTTTGAAAATGAGAGGTTGGTAACAATAGACTATAAGACGTTTGTAAGTGTTCATCTGCTCCGATGACAAACGCTGGCACAAAATGCTGACTGCGATTCTGTCTATCTTGTAGACAAATTCCACAGGCGATTATCTTATGACCAAGGATTTGCCATTCAAGCTCGAGTTTTGCGCTATCCAAATTAAGCCAACGCACTACTCCCATGGACCATTTAGGCGCGGTAGCCTTATCTTTGCGACACAATAAAAAAAGGCTCATTATTTGTAAAGGTGGTGCGATGGAAGTGAGATCATCAATTTTATCAATTGGCTCAGATGAATCTAGAAATAAGCGTAGGGTACGAAAGTGTGACAACTGATTATCACCCTCAGATGTATCCGCCCTTAATTCTTTATGGGTAGCAAAATTTTTTGGTAAGGTATCATAACGCGGCTGCTGATACTCTGGCAGGTTTTTAGATGCTATTAAATTGCTGAAAGCTTCACCGTTACTGATACGATAATGCATCTCATTAAAACCCGCTATTATCGTTACCGTCTGCTTTGTATTCTGATCAATAGGAGGCATGCGCTTTGGTTGAATATAACGATATCTTATCGCCATTGAAACGGTATTAATCAGAAAATATTCAACCCCTCTTCGATCAGTATCAGTTAAGGTTTTCATACGCGATTGTAAATACGTCACTAAAGGTTCAAGCTCTATAAATAAGCAGGTGTGATGAGCATCATATGGGTTGATAGTAGATAATGCAGTTAAATAAGTAGGCGGCTCTTTACTCTGTAGATTGACGAACACTCGCGTTGCTGTGCGCGGCTCTATGGTAGCAATTATATGTGCACTCCACGCTGGCAGCAGACGCTGTAGCAGTAAGATATGAGGTCGACGCAGTGCTCGTACATTTAGCAACTCATGCAAGCATATTTGGCAATATAAATGATGGATAGTATCACCTTGCAGCGCTGGAATGTAAGCACTCAGTACAATATGTGAGACTCGCTGCTGGCATGCGTTAAGATATAAGTTATTTACATTGGCCCATATATAGGCTGGCGACTTTTGATAACAAAAGCCATCTTCAAATAGCAGTTTTTGATACATCAGTAGCGTTTGGTAAGTGGCAATCGCCAAGGTAACAGGAGATGATTTTTCACTGGTAAAATAGCGCTGCAACAGATTACTTGAAGGTGCTTGCTGCTTATCCTTTAAAAGGGTAATTTCGCGGCGTATCACGCCGTCATAGGTCATAATCAATGAATAGTACAGCGACTTCACCTGAGCAACATAGCCAAGCTGAGCCTCATTGAGCGCCCCTGTCTCATAAATGTACTGTTGGCGTAGCGCCGCAATTAGCTGACTGGCGGCATTAGTGACAATCTTAATCAATCTTAAACGCTGCCTATCATCAGTAGGAATCAGGCGCAATTCTGTTAATACTTTTTCTATTTGTTCGACTTGCTGGGCCTCTGTTTGCGCTGGCAATAGTGCCGCCCATTTATGCAAGTGCGGCTCATTGCTACTCTTAAACTTATTGCAAGCTTCTAAAAAAGGGGGTTCAGCCGCTAAATACGCTTGAAACGTCGATAAATTTACCATTACCATCCTTAGTAATTGCGTAAGTTATCCATGAGTGTAGAAGGATATATTCTTAAAAAAGAATATTGCTATCATACCTAACCATTCTTCTATATATGTTGCTTATTTATAATTTTCTCAAATCTATTTCTTGTTATGTATTTGCCAAAATAAAAACCCTATCATAGTGCACAATTTACCTATTATTGTAAACATTAATTGGCACCTTGAAAGGTTCGTTTGGCAATTCTCTGACCAGTTTGGGTACTAGGTAGCCCGGTAATTTAGCCAATAGCGACCAATAAAGCTCAATGGCAAATTTCTCATCACTGTCAAAATGAGCCGCGCCCGCCACTTTATCTAGTACATGTAGATAATAGGGCAACACGCCCGCTGCAAATAAACGCTGACTCAATGCCGTTTGCGCACTAACGCTGTCATTGATACCTTTTAAAAGTACCGCTTGATTTAATAAAGTAATTCCTGCGGCACGAGCGCGCTGCAAATACTCTGCGGTCAACGCATCAATCTCATTGGCATGATTACCATGAATGACCATAACGATTTGACAACGGCTTTGTGCCAAACGCTCTAATAACGCATCATCAAGCCTTGCTGGAATCACGAGCGGTAGACGGGTATGTATACGAATGGTTGTCAGTTGCCCAATCGCCTCTAAAGTATCTAGCCAAGCAAATAGACGTCTATTGGTCACATTTAATGGATCACCGCCACTTAAGATAACTTCATTAATCTCAGGATGGGCGCTGATATAATCGATAATATCCTGTTTTGCGCTGGCAGTTGGCATATTGGCACTATAGTCAAAATGCTGACGAAAGCAGTAACGACAATGAATCGCGCAAGCACCAGTAATGGTTAATAGCAGTCTTGATTGATATTTATGCAGTACGCCTTTGACAGGATTATGCGCATTTTCGGCTAGTGGGTCAGCCACATAGCCCGCTACTGCCATTTGCTCTTTATGATTGGGTAACACCTGCCTTAATAAAGGATCATCATGATCACCAACGGTCATTTTTGCCACAAAGGCACGCGGTACTCGCAGCTCAAAATGCTTAGGCACGTAGACTTCTGAGCGCAGAGATTGTAGCTCTAATATCTCAAGCAGCTCATCAATAGAGGTAATGGCTTCGGATAATTGCGTTTGCCAGTTTTTTTGTGTGATTAAATGGTTTATCATGACAACCTAATACCTGTGCCCAAAAGCCGATATTATACGCTGTTAGGGCGTCGCCTATCAAAGCAAACGTCCTATCGTTTATGTAGCAGAATGGCTCATATCTTTTAGCACGGTAAATCTGGCACTCCATTTTCACTAAAAATATTTACCATCCTTTTTTTCAACCCTTTTTCTAAACCCTTAGGAGTCTTCCGTGGCAAGTTTTTCTACCAATGAATTTAAATCTGGTCTCAAAGTCATGCTCGATGGCAACCCTTGTGCCATTCTTGAAAACGAGTTTGTCAAACCAGGTAAAGGACAGGCCTTTAACCGTGTTAAATTGCGCAATCTTCGTAGTGGTAAAGTATTAGAACAAACCTTTAAGTCAGGCGATAGCTTAGAAGCTGCTGATGTCATGGACACTGAAATGAACTATCTCTATAACGATGGTGAATTTTGGCATTTCATGCATCCTGAGAGTTTTGAGCAGATTCAAGCGGACAAAACAGCGATGAGCGATTCAATAAAGTGGTTAAAAGAAAACAGCAATGCACTATGTACCATCACTTTATTCAACGGTGCTCCTCTTTCAGTAACACCGCCAAACTTCGTTGAATTGCAAATCACTGAAACCGATCCGGGTGTACGTGGTGATACCTCAGGCGGCGGCGGCAAGCCTGCAACGTTAGAGACTGGCGCTGTGGTACGTGTACCATTATTTGTGCAGCAAGGTGAAGTAGTACGTGTAGATACTCGTACTGGCGATTATCAAACGCGCGTTAGCTAAAGCTATTAATAGATAGCTCTAGTCTGTCTGTAAAAACAAAAAAGCTTAACCGCTCAGAGAGAGGTTAAGCTTTTTAATGGCTAGCAAATAAGTCATGAATAATAAAGGGTGGAATTAAACTGCCAGTTATTGTTCTAATGATTGCTTATGCATCAACCAATATTGCACCAACGCATTCAGCTGCTCTTGTTTGAAAGGCTTTGTACAATAATCCTGCATACCCACATCAAGGTATTTTTTACGCTCGCCATCCATTGCATTGGCAGTCAACGCAATAATAGGCGGCAAGTCTTGAGGAGCATAGAGCTCGTGAAGTTTGATGGTTGCCTGTACCCCATCCATAATCGGCATGTGATGATCCATCAAAATCACATCATAGCGCTCAGGATATAAGGCAAATATCTCGATAGCTTGTTGCCCGTCATTGACGTGAGTGACCGTATGACCACCATTATTAAGGGCTTTTTTGGCAATCATCGCGTTCACACTATCATCTTCAACCAACAAGATATGACCGACCAGCTCATCACTCGGCAACGTTATTGTAAAGTCATTGTCCGCTTGCCATATCTCATAATCTTCTGTAGCAATACACGGTAGCGGCAATAATACTCTAAAGGTCGTGCCAATACCGACTACGCTATCTACTTCAATATAGCCACCCATTAGCTCCACTAGAGACTTACAAACAGACAATCCAAGTCCGGTACCACCATAAAGCCTATGGGTATATTTATTTGCTTGATCATAAGCATCGAATATTGCCTCTAATGATTCAGACTTAATACCGACGCCCGTATCCGTAACCTCAATACATAAAGTCATTTCTTGATGAATCGTTGTGTCATTTTTATCATCAATGGCAAAATCTAAACGACTATCATTACTGCCTTTAGTCTGATCGCAATCCTTATTATCTAGACAAGGATTGTCTTGCATATGTTTAACATCAATCGTTACACGCCCGCCTTCACGGGTAAATTTAATCGCATTATTGACCAAATTTACCATGACCTGCTTAAGACGTACGGGATCCCCTTTAACATAAGGCGATAGTGACTCGGTATAGTGATAGTCTAAAACCAAGCCACGTTGGCGAGCTTTGATAGCAAATAAGCTAACGACCTCATTACAGAGACTAGATAGATTCATCGGGATAGAATCGATAGTCATTTTACCGGCTTCGACTTTTGATAAGTCTAAAATACCATTGATAATCGCGAGCAAATGCTCATTTGATACTTTTATATTCTCGATATACTCTCTTTGTTCAACGCTCAGCATGGTGTCACTGAGCATCTCAACCATACCGATGATACCGTTCATCGGTGTGCGTATCTCATGACTCATATTGGCCAAAAACGCTGACTTCATCTCATTGGCATATTTAGCATTACGCTGCTGCTCTTGTAGCTTTAAAGCGTCGGCTGCCATCGTCGCAAATTGGGATAAGACATCGGCTTTTTCATCACTAAAATCATGATGAGGCTCTATATCCATCAGACATAAAGAGCCAAAACGGTACTGTTTGCCATCTTCATGCATAATGATAGGAGCGCCAGCATAAAAGCGTAGGTTAGGCCATTGGGCGACAAATGGATTTGTATTGAAGCGCTCATCGTTTGCCAAATCAGCTACCACAAAAATGCTATCAGACAATATAGTATAATTACAAATAGCCACATTACGTGTCGTGGTACATACCTCGTCAAGACCAATACCAGATTTTAGGTACTGAGTTTCTTCATCTATAAAAGTAATCGCCACCATCGGCACATTAAAAAACAGTTTCGCAAGCTCAGTCAAACGTGCAAAAGAAGACTCTTGATTGGTATTAAATACCTGATATTTTTTGAGCCTATTGATACGCTCCGCATCATCTTCTGCGATAGGGTAATCAAAGTCTGGTACGTTGGATATAGACAAGGTGGACTCCATAAATTCATATCAGAGGCTTGGTTTAACAGCCGCCTGCTTAAGCAATAATTGTAATGCCTCACTCACCATAAGCATGGCAACCACTGAGGTGACGACGACCGCCGAACCATAACCACCACAGTGCAAACCACCTGTTTGACAGCTTTTGTCTACGCGGGGAGGTTCTGTCGAATAGACACACTTGATACCAAATTTCTCTTTTAAGGCACTATTGATGCCTTTTTCATGGCGTAATTTATTACGTAATTTGGCCAATAACGGATCTTGATAGGTGTCACGTAAATCGCCGACTCTAATTTGACTGGGGTCTATTTTACCCCCTGCCCCGCCAGCGCAAACCAATTTTAGTTTGTTAAAGCGGCAATGCAAGGCAATAGCAAGTTTGGCCTCCATATCATCGACACAATCTAAAATCACAATCGGAGCCGTTTGAGCCGTCATTTTTGCTTGTGCGCGGCTGGGCAGCAATATCGCGACGTTTTCAGTGGTCAAAAAATCATCAACCAAATGCAGGGTAGCTTTCGGATTTATCTCACGGATACGGGCTGCCATCGCCTCAATTTTACTTTGCCCAAAGGTACTATCTAAAGCGGGCAGCTGCCGATTGACATTGGATACTACCAATATATCCAAATCAATTAACGTAATAGTACCAACAGCCGTACGCGCCAAAGCTTCTGCTGCCCAAGAACCCACACCGCCAACACCAATAACATAGACATGTGCAGCAAAAAATGTATCTACTGCGGCATTACCGTACAGTGTCTGAGTGCCTTTAAAACGACGCTCATATTGCGTGGCATCCCTATCGGGTATTGTCAATACTTCAGGTACAAGTATCTGCTTTTCAATAGGCTCTGGCTGGATAATATCTGACTGCATCTGTATATCTTCATTCATAACGATGTAGAAACTCTTAAGAATCTTATTGTTAAACCATTTGTATATTAATCAGTATTCGCTAAAAACTTCAAAGTGAATAAGACCACTTAGTTTGCAAAGCATTACAACTGTTGAGCCACAATTGCTGAGCGAGAATAGCCGCAGAAACATTTAGTAATTCGCTCAAGCTATGTAATACGTAAAGCAAATTAGCAGGAACATTCCTACTATGCATAGATGTATCACCCCGTTCGCTATTTTTATCTCGTCCAAGCACAGACGCGTTATTAGATGACGCACCTTCTAAATTATTATCTAGCGTCTGGCCTAGGATAGGCATCATATCGGGGCAATCTGTCTCGATAACCAAACAGTCAATACCATAACTCTCAACCGCAGCTTGAATGGCAAGGCGCAGTTTTTTCGCATTGGGATTGGTTATTTGCCCAGTCACGCCAAGCTTAAACCCTAATTTCGCAAAGGCTTTGGCTTCTTGTACACCGCCACTAAAACTATGGGCAATGCCGCCAAGCTTATGCGCGTCATAATTATGCGCTTTTAGTAAAGCCAGTGCTTCGGCATGTGCTTTACGAATATGCAGCATAACAGGTAGCTGATGTGCCACTGCCATATCTAACTGCGCAATAAAAAACCGCTGTTGTTTGGCAAACGTTTCAGGCTGCTTCATGGCATCGGTAAAAGTATCTAAACCTATTTCACCAATGGCCAATGGACGTTGTTCATTTAGCATTTGCGCCATTTCTTCCAAATGGGCTTCTGTATGCTGCTCAATATAAAAAGGATGTAAACCTAGTGCAATATGTACTTTAGGAAAACGTTTTTTTTGGTTCAAACAATTTTTTTTATCCAATTGACAAAGATTATTTATCTGCTGCTGATTCTCATAAAGCCGTGAAAAATATCGGTGCAAGTAGCCAACCAAAACTAAATGGCGCACACCTTTATCATAGGCAAATTGCGCCTGCTCACCTCTATCCTCATCAAACACAGGAGCATCAAAATGCGTATGAGTATCAATTAAAGGAAAAATCTTCGTTCTTACTTTATTATTGATAGCTGATGTATCAATCTCTGTCATCAAGAAACTCCAAAATTCATCATTGCTATGATAAGTCAGCTTTCCCATTAACTACTTTCTAAAGAATCATTTTACTCACTATCTGTACTTTTAGCTTTTTTTATAGGGTCATAATTTTCAGGCACTGGTTTGTGCGCCTTTTGACTACTGCGTCTTGGTATCAGTACCAATGCAATACCCACTACGCTTAATGCCAGCCACTTTTTTTTATTATTAGTGCTTGCCATTATAGTTACCTTTTAAAATTAACTGACGAATAGTACTTAGCTGATATCTGATGAATACGGCTTTATAGATGACCTTTATTTATTTTAACAAATATATCGTACTATCAGCAAAAGCGTGACATACCTATGTTATCTGTTTTTATTATACGCGTATAGCCAAGGCATATGTTTATCTATTATATGAATACGCAAACTAAAGTACGGTGTATGTAATACACCGTACTTTTAAGTATAGTAAAACTTTGAGAGAGATATGAAAGCAGAGTTTGGTAAGCGCTAAAATCCTAGCTAGATTATTAGCAGACTTATTAGCAAACAGCCATAAAAGCGCTTAACGATTTAAGGGATAAGTTGTGATACCTGTGCTTGGACTATCAACACGAGTAAAACCTTTGGAAGTTGTTTTTGGCTTTTGATCCCGTTTAGGAATCAAAGGATTGAGTGGCATGAGCTCGTAATCGGCACTAATATCACCATTCCAACCTTCGGTACCGCTTAATGGCAGCTGTTTAATCGTACCGTTTTTATCAATAACCAGCTGAAGAACGCGCATCTGATTGTATTTACGCTCTGTCACGCTTGCTACTGCGCCGCCATCACGGAGGATAGTCGGCTGTAAAAATATGATTAAATTGCTTTTTTGGCTATTGTCATTATCCGAGCGGAACAGTCGACCGATAAGGGGTACATTACCCAAACCTGGCACTTTTTGTTGGCGCGTAGTGGAGTTGTCGCGCATCAAGCCACCTAAAGCAATGGTCTGCTGATCATCTGCCAAAATCGTGGTATTAATCAGGCTTTTATTGGTGATAAGACCGCTGGCATTCCCAGCACTACCCGGTACGACTGAAGAAACTTCCTGTGATACCTCTAAACGTACGGTGCCGTTTGCACCAATATGCGGGATGACGTTTAGATTGATACCAATATCTTGGCGATCGATGGTTTGAAAGGGGTTCGTCGAAGAGTCACTACCCGTGGTGTAGGAGCCTGTCACAAACGGCACGTTTTGACCCACTAAGATACTGGCTTTTTCATTGTCCAAGGTCAAAATCGATGGCATAGATAGCAGATTGGCGCTGGTAGAAGAATCAAGCGCTTGCAAGATAGCACCATAGAATTGCGCATTGCCTTTGCTGTCTTTACTACTACTGCCAATACCTAACAAAGCACCAGCAATGGAGCCTGCTGCCGCGCTTATCCCTGTACCACCTGACAAAGCAGCAGCGGCAAGTGAAACCGCACTTGCGCCCACGTTATTAAAGTTCACCACGCCATAACCGCTATTGGCATTACCCAGCGCCCACTGAACCCCAAGCTGCGTTGCATCATCGCCTGATACTTCAACAATAGCTGCTTGAATCAATACTTGCGAGCGGCGGCTGTCTAACTGATTGACAGCATCTTCAATCTCAAACATCAGCTCAGGTGCTGCATTAACAATGACGGCGTTTTGAGTTTCATCAGCGATAATACTAAAAGGTCGACCACCGATACCGATACTTGTACCCGCGGAACTATTATTCGGTAAAGGCGTAGCAGCAGTACCACCGATACTATTGCTACCTACCTTACTATTAGCGCCACCAGTTAGCGACGACCCTGTAGCAGCGGCATCATTCAATGATGCTGACTCTAATGTTGAAGAACCACCAGAGCTATTGATGGATTGGCTGGCAAGGAGACCGCGCAGCATCTCAGCAATATGACCGGCACTGGCATATTTTAGGCGGAAAACACGCAGACCACTTAAGCGCCTTGATGGCGTTGTGTCCAATTGATTGACCATCTCTTGAACTTTGGCAATCATCTCAGGACTGCCTTTAACCAACAGTCTATCGCTCGCCGTGTCGGCGATAACCTTTAGCTGATTGTTGCCACCTTGCGCTTGCCCGCTACCAGCACTCGCCACCAGTGCGCTAATCAACTCCATCATACGTTCGGCATCGACATGACGTAGTGGTATGACTTGTAAGCTGTCATTCACATTACTGTCTAAATCACGGATAAGCGCTGTCAGCTGATTTAGGCTATCAGCACGATCGGACAGCACTAAGGCATTGACTCCAGACACAGCAGCGGCATGTGCAGACGGTGGCATGAGCGGACGGATAACGCCCAAGACTTCTGCTGCTTGGGTATTGGTCAGATAAATCACCCGCGTTGCCAAGGTTTCACCGACGCTCTCACCACGTAAATCAACAGCAACACCGGTTTGTTTGGCAACGTTATCTGGCACCAGTTTAATCGTTGTTCCTGAATCAATAGCAGCGATACCGTTGACTTGCATCACACTCAAAAATAGCTGATAAATCTCATCACGCGATAAAGGCTTGTTGGAGATCACAGTCACATTACCGTTGATGCGCGGATCAAGGACGAAGTTTTGATTGGTAATCGTCGCCACTTCATTGATAAAGGCTTTGATATCAGCATCTTGCAAATTGACCTTCCAGCTTTCAGCACTCACCAGCCCAGTACTAGCCGCCCATAGTGGTATGGCCAAGCAGAGAGGACGGCACAATCGCATCAAACGCTGCAAAATATGATGCAAAGGTGTGACTGAAAAATTATAAGAACTGACCATATTGATGATTACCTACAGTGATGGCGCTTGGTATGTACTGAATTCAATGACTATTGAATTTAATGGTTACTGGATTTGATAAGTCCTGATTCTTTAATTCTTTTGATAAGTCATAATTTTAATTGATACTAAGTTATGTTGGCCATCATATCGCCAATCATATCAACCAACAAATATTTATTTTGAAGAATCCTTTTTGTCACTTATATATGCTAAAACTGCTGCCGAATCGTAATAACTTGATCGCCACGTTGTACTTCTATCTGTGCTTCCCCTGATTGCTTCACTTGTTGTAATACGCGAGCATCCTGAGCAGGATTACTACCGACGCTTTGCCCGTTGACTTTCAGCACTCGATCACCAGATTCAAGTCCCAAGCGATTGCGTATATTAGCAGGCATCGCTGCTGTGACTTGATAGTTATCGCCTCCCGCCATTACACCCATTCTACTTAAATAACTGGCAGGGTTTTCTTGTAATTCAGTCACTGCTTCGTCAATTGCAGATTTGGGCGCGCTGTCGCTAGGTGCTTCGGCAGCCGGTTGATTACCAGTATTGCTTAGGTCAGGCACAGGCGCATTAGGTAGCATATTGCCATCTTGCAAGCGCTGATTACTGACCCCGCCTGCGATCATCGCACTTTGATCAAGTGGCATGGCTTCTGGCATACGAATCACCGTTTCCTTGTCAATAGTATCAGCTATAATAATCTCGTTCCAAGCAACCGCAACCAACGTGTAATCGCTGTCTTTTAAGGTGTCACCAATTCGGTAGTTTTTGACTTCACCGTTGACCTCTAAAAGTGCCGAAGACAAACTCTCTGGAATGGCCAGCAATACACCCTTTAGCACAATATTAGGCGGCGGCTGCACTACAGCAGCGATAGGATCAGGGTCAGCAAAAATAGCAAATAGACTACTATAATCTGGAGCGGATAAGGCGTTATCCTGTAAAGGTACCAGTGGTAATGCCGGCGCTAACGGTGGCGCAAGCAGCAGCCATAGGAGTCGCGCTGCCGTCCAGCTTAACCAAGTGATTGCCAATAATAGCAGCCAAACGGCAAAGCGGTTAAAAGTATTTAGCACAGGTTTTAAACTTGTAGGGAGCGTCATCATCTAGCGTGCCCCTAGCCCATTTAACAGTGGTTGACGCACACTAACCACAGGCGTATCTTGCGGCGCTTTCCCCTTGTATTCAGGCATACTCTCGAGCAGACGCTGGGTCAAGCTGACATCCAACATATTATCGCCATCAAGATACAAGTCGCCTAAACGCTTGTCTTGATTGTTGACAAGATTGATATGCAGCAGATTTTTGTTATTTTTTTGCTCGGTGCTCAGCTCAGCACGCAGCGCAGGTATGGTGAGATAAAATATTTTGCCGCCGCTAGGATAGCCAAGCTCGCCGCCAATCCATGTCAGCTGACCTGACGCTTGACGAAAGCCCGACGTGTTTCTATTAGAGTCACTGTTTGAGTCACCATCGTTTGAACCAGACTGACGTTTGAGCGAGATATTATTGACCTGAATTGGCGTATTTGGTAATTGCCAATCGACAACCCGAGTCAGAGTCTCAGGCGCAATTTTACCGCTCATGTCTTTTACTTCCCAAGAATTTGCGCCTATTTTTACCTGACCATTGAGGCGAGTTTGCTCTGATAAAATATCAATCTTCGCACCAAACTTACCCAATAATAAATGCCACGGCTGCCATGACCATTCAGCCGCCCCGATCAATGGCGTCGCTGACAGAGGTATCTGCCAAATTGCAGCGCCCTGCCATACATTACCGGACACGTGCTGTATATAAGGCGTCTCTGGTGCATATTTTTCAAGTAGCCATGCTGCGGGCATTTGCAAAACAGCAAATAGCGCGAACAAGACAAGCCCAATCAACCACCACAGCTTACGGGGATGCTTATGAGACGAGGCAGATACTTGGGGCACGATGGCATAACTCTTATATCAGGTAAAAACGTCATTATCATAGCAAACAATAGCATACAGATGACAGCAAAAAAGCCAGTATCTTTTTACCACTATTTTGGTAAAAAGATACTGGCTTTTATCTGCCTATAAAGGTTCGATCTACTTGTTAATCAAACAGAACTTTACAGACAGAGCGTTCGTTGCTAAATATAACAGCGACTATCCATTAGAAAATTAAATAGCAAAATCTTCAAGACGACGACCTCCAGCTAAGGCCTCTACTAACCATGTTGGTTTACGTCCGCGACCAGTCCATGTTTCTTCGTCATTGTCGGTATTACGGTATTTAATGCTACGCTTCTTTTCTAGTTTTTCGCCCGCTTGTAAAATCTCCTCGATACTGGCGTTGCTTTCTTCAGCGATTTTTTCAAACTGCGTATAAGCATCATACAAGCGCTGGTGTTGCTTTTGAGCAATAAGCTGCTGTGCATTTTCAGTAATAGCACGTAGCTCATCAACATTTAAGCTGTTTAAATCAATAACATTACTTTTGTTCATAGTATTTTCCACATTAAAATAAAGGGTATAAATAAATAGCATTTATACTAAAAATAGATTTATCAAGAACTACTAAATACAGTAATTATTAAATAATAAATCTTTCGCATATTGATAAAAATTTGATTGTCTATTGATAAATATGGTGTGAATGCTTAAAATTATAAGCAACGCTAATATAAACAAAAATACTGACAATAACAATGACTTATCATTATTTTCTACTAAAATCAGTAAATGACAGTTAATTCGATGACAATCAATGATATTAAATAAATAGCTTTATTTATTAATCTTTCTTTAAATATAAAAAAAGGGTCTATTTATATAGACCCCATCTGATTTAATCAACAGTTACTAGTTATGTATTCCTCAGAACGGAATGTCATCGTCTACAGGGCCATCTGGCATCGCTGTAGGCTTCGACTGCGCTGGTGCTTGAGTCGGTTTATTAAATTGATTCTGCTGAGCGGGCGCATTCTGATTGTTAAAGCTATTTTGATGACCACCCTGTGACGCACTGCCGCCTTGATTATAACCGCCTTGTTGAGCGGGCTGATTACCTCCTTGCTGACCATAGTCATTCTGGCCACCTTGGTTACTAAACCCGCCGCCCTGATTACCATAGCTACCTTGGTTGCTTTGACCACCTTGGTTATTGCTACCAAAGCCACCACCAGCATCATTACTACCACCTGTCGAGCCATCTAGCATTTGCATTTGTTCAGCACGAATTTCAGTGATATAACGGTCTTGTCCGTTAGGATCTTGATATTTACGGGTACGT
Source organism: Psychrobacter sp. DD43 (assembly GCF_904846555.1). Classification (NCBI taxonomy): domain Bacteria; kingdom Pseudomonadati; phylum Pseudomonadota; class Gammaproteobacteria; order Moraxellales; family Moraxellaceae; genus Psychrobacter; species Psychrobacter sp. DD43. The sequence continues at coordinate 5,301 of NZ_CAJHBE010000004.1, read as the reverse complement.
AAGCTGCCTTCGATATATACCTTACTGCCTTTACGAAGATACTGCGCAGCGATTTCGCCCAAGCGATTGAATAGTGAGATACGATGCCATTCCGTTGCTTCTCTTTTTTCACCGCTTTGCTTGTCTGTCCACTGCTCTGACGTCGCAACCGAAATATTGGTCACGCTACCGCCGTTATTGAATTGACGTGCCTCAGGGTCTGCACCGAGGTTACCGATGATGATAACTTTATTAACACCGCGCATGATATCGTCCTTTTACTTATGAATAATTTTATTACCAGCTTTAATCGAGTCTTTAATATAAAGCCTCAATCTTAGCAGTAATATACTTTTACTTTAACCATTTTTCTGTTAAATATCTAGAGTGCTTTGTGCCAAATGCGACAGCTCCTGTCGCGAAGTATCTGTGAGCTGCGTCTTGTCCAATTTTAAATAAGCGACCTGTTCTTTTGCCATGACCACCAGCTCATCAACACCATCTACTGCCAGCATTTGCCGTGACCAGTCCTGAATATCGATATTCTTTGGTATCGTCACAGTCGTACTTGACAAATATGGTGGATCAGCAATAGGAATAATCAGCAATAAAGAGGCGGCCATTATAATTGCCAATATGCCCCATGCCAACAAATTAGGCTGACTTAATAACAACCCGCCCATCGCGCCACCAACAAAAGCGCCAAAGAACTGACTGGATGAATTTAACCCCATAGCCGTGGCTTTATTGGCAACTGGTGCACGCTTGGATATCCACGAAGGAATCGTTGCTTCAAGCAAGTTAAAGCCCATAAAGTACAGCAATAATCCTAATATAATACCGACGCCAACCTGACCACCGAGCGCCAATAATACTAAGGCAACCGTCATCAGTGCAATCGCGGCCAAGAATACTTGGCGCATTTTGCGTTTCTTTTCGGCAATGATAATAAAAGGTATCGCGACGGCAAAACCGATGAACAATAAAGGCAAATAGACCAAGCCTTGCTGACGTACCGACAACCCTAGTACGTCATTAAGCTGATGCGGTAAAATAACAAAGATAGCGGTCATGGTCAGATGCAGAGCAAATATGCCAATGTGCAAGCGATTTAGATCGCCAATTTTTAGGACTGTTGCCAACTGCTGACCAATCGATTTATTGTCTAAATTGTGCTTAAGTACCCGTAGCGGTGTCGGGACGAACAGTAACAATAACATCGCCAAAACTGCAAAGCCTGCAGTCAACCAAAACAATCCTGAGATGCCAAGCGAGCCTACTAATAGAGGCCCAAAGGCAAAAGCAAGCATGATAGAGGTCGCAATCGTCAAACCCATCGTCGCCATCGCTTTGGTGCGCATCTCCTCACGAGTTACATCGGCAAGTAACGCCATCAATACCGCAGAGACCGCGCCACTACCTGCCAGTGCTCGACCAATAATGACCTCGTAAATATCTGTGGCATTGGCAGCAATAATACCGCCGATGGCAAACAAGACAAGACCTAAAAATATAATCGGCTTACGCGGGAACTTATCCGCGGCAAGGCTCATCGGAATCTGAAATATCGCTTGTCCTAACCCATAAATACCGACTGCCAAACCAATCAGAAACGGGGTCGCATGCGCATAATTATCACCATACACAGAAAATACTGGCACAATCATAAACAAACCAATCATCCGCAAGGCAAAGATGCCACCGACCCCGAGGATTGCCCGTTTTTCTACGCTATTCATACTTGCCTCACTGGTTCATCATTGCTGGTTTATCACGGCAGCTCTGCTTGTATTATTACGACTGTATCAAGGCTTTAGCCTACAAATTAAGCTCACTAGTATAAGACATTCGCCGTTTGCTTGCCGAGACTTTTGCCCTCCCACTTCAGCATCATAGCGGCCACCGACTTAAGCCATTCATTTTACGCGATAATTTTGTTACCGAGTGCATCTGATGGGTCATTGCACCTTGAATAATGCAGCTATCATGACAATAAAGTAAGACGTTGAGAACGTTGTGGTCTGAAAAAATTTATAATAATTTTTTTACAAAACGACGTTATTCTGCCAAATCTATAACAAACCACTCATATTAGTTAATCTTTATTTAGATTACCTTTATCCATTTCAAGTATTAAAAGCATATTCTAATATAGACAGCCATTACTATCGCTTTGTGAAAACTGCATATTTTTATAAAGCCGTATTAATTTGAATGGCAATTTTAAAATTATCCACGTTTTTGATGAATCATTTGACTCATATTGATTGCTCCTTTTAATTTTTTTGAAAATATCATTTAGCAAATAGGAAACCTATCACCGATGGCACACGAGTATATTAAGGTTCGCGGCGCACGCACTCATAATCTAAAAAATATCGATTTAGACATTCCACGAGATAAATTTGTGGTCATTACGGGTTTATCAGGTTCTGGTAAATCTTCATTGGCATTCGATACCTTGTATGCCGAAGGGCAACGTCGTTATGTCGAGAGCTTATCGGCTTATGCACGTCAGTTCTTATCTCAAATGGAAAAGCCCGACGTCGATAGTATCGAGGGTTTATCGCCAGCGATTGCTATCGAGCAAAAATCGACTAACCATAATCCGCGCTCAACTGTCGGTACGATTACCGAAATTTATGACTATCTGCGTCTGCTTTATGCACGTATTGGTACACCGTTTTGCCCAGAGCATGGCGAGCCAATGGTCGCGCAGTCGGTCACTGAGATGGTCGATCAAGTTATGGCATTGCCAGATGACACGAAGATTATGATTCTTGCGCCGGTGATTCGTGAGCGTAAAGGTGAGCATACGGTCTTGCTTGAGCAATTAATTGGTCAAGGCTTTGTGCGCGTACGTGTCGATGGCGATGTTTACGATACTGATGAGCTACCAACACTCGATAAAAAGAAAAAACATACCATTGAAGTCGTCGTTGACCGCTTTAAAGTTCGTGATGATTTGGGTAACCGCGTCGCTGAAAGTTTGGAGACGGCTCTGCGTTTAGGTCAAGGTTTGGTGACGCTACACTTTATGGATGGTAATCCAAAAGAAGGCGGCGATGAAAACCAAGTCATGTCTGCTAAGCATTCTTGCCCTGTCTGTGATCGTGCAGTCTCTGAGCTTGAGCCGCGCATGTTCAGTTTTAACAATCCGTACGGTGCTTGCCCAAGCTGTGATGGCCTTGGTAAACGTCAATATTTCTCAGCCGAAAAACTAATCACCCATCATGAAAAGTCACTCAATCAAGGCGCGATTAATGGTTGGGATAAGCGCCACGCCTATTACTTTGGTCTGCTTTCAACCGTTTGCAATCATTTCAAAATTGACATGGATGCACCGTGGCAAGATTTACCAAAAGAACAGCAAGACCTTATTATGCAAGGCTCTGGTAAAGAGAAGCTGACGTTTAACTTTACTGATGAACGCGGTCGTAAAACCAACAAGACCGTACCATTCGAAGGTGTGCTTCCATACTTAGAGCGCCGTTATGCCAAAACCCAAAGCAACCTAGTCCGTGACGAGTTGGCCAAATACTTGGCTGATACCACTTGTAATGTCTGCGATGGTGCGCGTCTCAATGAAATTTCACGCAACGTCCGCGTTGACGATCAAACCATCGCTCAAATCGTGAAGCTGTCTATCGGTGATGCGGCTGAATATTACAAGACCATTAAAATTGGCGGTCATAAAGGTGAAGTTGCGGAAAAAATCTTTAAAGAGATTAATGAGCGCCTCAACTTCCTCGTCAGTGTCGGGCTTGATTACCTATCACTTGCACGCTCTGCTGAAACGCTATCGGGCGGTGAAGCACAGCGTATTCGTTTGGCTAGCCAAATCGGCGCAGGTCTGATGGGTGTGATGTATGTACTCGATGAACCATCGATTGGTTTGCATCAACGTGATAATGATCGCTTGCTCAAGACCTTAACGCGCTTGCGTGATTTGGGTAATACGGTATTGGTCGTTGAGCATGATGAAGATGCGATTCGTCAAGCGGATCACGTTATCGATATCGGAGTGGGCGCTGGCATACATGGTGGTCATATCATCGCTCAAGGTACGGTCGATGACATCATGGCAAACAAAGAATCGCTGACTGGACAATATATGTCTGGTAAGAAAAGAATCGAGATTCCAAGCATACGCCATAAAGCCAAAACGATCGATATGGAAGTCAAAGGGAAAGCCAAGCCTAAACAAGTCCCGATGACGATTGAGCTGAAAGGCGCGTCAGGCAACAACTTACACGACGTGGATTTGACGATACCTATTGGCATCATGACTTGTATCACTGGCGTGTCTGGCTCTGGTAAATCGACGCTGATTAACCGTACTTTGATGCCACTTGCCGCAACACAGCTAAATAATGCCTCAACGCTCATTGCGGATAAGCATGACAGCATTAGTGGTCTTGAGCATTTGGATAAAATGGTCGATATCGATCAAAGCCCGATTGGTCGTACGCCGCGCTCAAACCCAGCGACGTATACCGGCGTGTTTACACCAGTTCGTGAAATGTTTGCACAAACGCAAGAAGCGCGCGCCCGTGGTTATAAAGCCGGTCGCTTTAGCTTTAACGTCAAAGGCGGACGCTGTGAGATGTGTCAAGGTGATGGTCTCATTAAAGTTGAGATGCATTTCTTACCTGATATGTATGTGCCGTGTGATACCTGTGAAGGCAAGCGCTATAACCGCGAGACTTTAGAGATTCACTATAAAGGTAAAAACATCGCCGACGTGCTCGATATGACCGTTGAAGATGCCACTGAGTTCTTCTCAGCTATTCCAGCGATTTACCGTCGTTTGCAAGCATTAATGGATGTTGGTCTTAGCTATATCCGCTTGGGTCAGTCTGCACCGACGTTATCAGGTGGTGAAGCGCAGCGGGTTAAATTAGCACGTGAGCTTGCCAAACGTGATACCGGACAGACGCTCTATATCTTGGATGAGCCCACCACTGGTTTGCATTTCCATGATATCGATAAGCTGCTCAATATCTTGCATACCCTACGCGATAAAGGTAATACCATCGTGGTCATCGAGCACAATCTTGACGTTATCAAAACGGCGGATTGGGTGATTGACCTTGGCCCTGAAGGCGGTAAAGGTGGCGGACTTATTATCGCGGAAGGTACACCTGAAGAAGTGGCGGAAGTGAAAGGCTCGTATACTGGTGAGTTCTTAAAGCCAATGCTTAAGCAGGCTATGAAAGAAATAAGTTAGTAGAAATTAGTTAATTGTCTCGTCCTAAAATAGATTGATAGTTTTTGCTAAGCCAGATACCCTGAGTATCTGGCTTTTTTGTATTAAGCAGG
>NZ_CAJHBE010000003.1:0-215106 GCF_904846555.1 Psychrobacter sp. DD43 | reverse complement strand
CCTGCTTAATACAAAAAAGCCAGATACTCAGGGTATCTGGCTTAGCAAAAACTATCAATCTATTTTAGGACGAGACACAATATTTTCTGGATAGTGTGAATGCTAATAATTAATAGCGCGGCGGCACATACATATCATCAGGAATAGGCTCGCGATAATATTCATCATCACGCTTACGATCAGGTAGCTCCACCTCATCGCGTGGCACTTCTTTATAAGGAATTTGCTCAAGTAAATGGGCAATACAATTGAGCCTTGCACGTTTTTTATTATTGCCCTCAACCACCCACCAAGGCGCTTCAGGAATGTGCGTACGCTCAAACATCGTCTCTTTTGCTTTTGTATAATCTTCCCAGCGTCGCCGTGATTGCAAATCCATCGCTGACAGCTTCCACTGTTTCAGTGGGTCATGAATCCGGCTCATAAAACGAGAATGCTGTTCATCATCAGTAATTGAAAACCAATATTTTACCAAACGTATGCCCGAACGTACCAGCATACGCTCAAACTCTGGTACTGATTGAAAAAACTCTTCGTACTGCGCATCCGTACAAAACCCCATGACACGCTCGACGCCCACGCGGTTATACCAGCTACGATCGAATAAGACAATCTCGCCTGCAGCAGGTAAATGCGCCACATAACGTTGAAAATACCACTGTGACTGTTCACGTTCAGTAGGTGCGGGTAGCGCAGCCACTCGACAAACACGGGGGTTTAATCGTTGGGTGATACGTTTAATCGCCCCACCTTTACCCGCAGAATCACGTCCTTCGAATATCACCACAATGCGCTCACCGCGATCAACGACCCAATCTTGCAGTTTAATCAGCTCACGTTGTAAACGTACCAGCTCTTGAAAGTAGGTACGTCGATCTAACCGCTCTTGCTCACTCATCTCGCGACCATCAAACCGGAAATCGCGTACATAATCGTCTATTTCATTCTCAAGCTCTTCATCGTAACTGTCAATTAAGTCTTGATGCATCTTGCGTTTTAACTCATCGTTCAAAAGATCTTTATCCATACGCTCTATGAATGTCACTTGCTCAGGTGTGGTTAATTTACTGCGTTCTTGCTCGGTTAAAGATGTCGGGTCAATTATTAAGGGTTTTTTACCCATGATGCGCTCCTGATAAATATTTTTATTATGCCGTTACTATCTTATAGTCCATTAAATCCAAAACTACGTCGATACAAGTGTTGTTTTGACAAATATTTTTATTCTGTTTTATACCCATCTTTACTTTAGCATAGCACGCTCAATTCTATGAGTAGAGAAGGCTTCATTATTGTGTTAATAAAGTAGCCAATATTTATTTAGATAAAAAAATACCCTCTAATCAATAGATTAAAGGGTATTTTTAAAACTGAATCAGTCTTACACGTTGTATTTACATATCACTATTTTTCTAGGATACAGGTCACACCTTGACCGCCAGCGGCGCAAATAGAGATAAGCGCACGACCTGAGCCTTTTTGATCTAATAGTTTGGCAGCAGTGGCTAGGATACGACCACCGGTTGCAGCAAATGGATGACCTGCAGCAAGTGATGAGCCGTTGACGTTTAGCTTACTACGATCGATAGAGCCTAATGGCGCGTCAAGACCTAGACGCTCTTCACAGAACTTCTCGTCTTCCCATGCAGCAAGCGTTGATAATACTTGTGAAGCAAAAGCTTCATGGATTTCATAAAAATCGAAATCTTGTAGCGTCAAACCAGCACGCTCAAGCATACGCGGTACGGCATAGGCCGGTGCCATGAGCAAGCCTTCTGTATCACCAGATTTACCGATGAAATCAACAGCCGCTGTTTCTTGATGGACGATATAAGCCAATGGTTTTAGACCATGTGCTGCCGCCCACTCATCAGTACCTAATAGGATACAAGATGCACCATCAGTCAATGGGGTAGAGTTAGCAGCAGTCATGGTTGGCTTAGCATTCTTCTTACCAAAAACAGGCTTGAGCTTAGCTAGCTTCTCTAAAGTGGTATCTGGACGCAAGTTGTTATCGCGGGTCAGACCTTTATATGGGGTAATTAAATCATCAAAGAAGCCTTCGTCATAAGCGCGTGCTAGGTTTTGATGACTATTGAAGGCAAGCTCATCTTGCGCTTCACGGCTGATGTTCCATTCAAGCGTAGTGATCGCTTGATGGTCGCCCATGGATAAACCAGTACGTGGCTCACCATTTTGCGGCGTATCAAGTAAATCTTTCGGGTTTAGACCCATCAATGCTTTTAGGCGTTGTTTATTGTCTTTAGCTGCGCCCAATTTAATCAATACTTTACGTAAGCCATCGCCGACTGCGATAGGCGCATCAGAAGTAGTGTCAACACCGCCAGTAATAGCTGAATCGATGATACCAAGCGCGATTTTATTGGCAGAAGCAAACGTCGCTTGCAAGCCAGTACCGCAAGCTTGAGAGATATCATACGTTGGGGTATGTGGGTTAAGTGCAGTATTTAATGTCGCTTCACGAGTCAAGTTGATATCGCGGCTCAGTTTCATAACTGCACCAGCAACGACTTCACCGATTTTTTCATCTTGTAAGTTAAAACGCTCGACCAAACCATCTAACGCAGCAGTGAGCATATCCGTGTTGCTAACATCAGCATATGAGCCGTTTGAGCGAGCAAATGGGATACGGTTGCCACCTAGGATAGCCACACGGTTCTGACCTGAGCTAAGCTTAGTCGTACTTGCTTTTTTAGCCACAGTATTTGTTTTCTTAGCAGGAGTCGCGTCAGCCTTTTTAGATGCTTCTTTTTTATCACTGTTACTTTTTGCCGCACTTTCTTTAGCTGCGTTATCATCTTTCGTAGCAGTGGTTTTACTATCTTTTGCTACGGTTTCTTTTTTAGCGCTATCAGCTTTTGGTTCTGCTGCTTTGGCATCTGTTTTTTTAGCATCAGTGATGTCTGATTTTACAGCAGTATCGGTGCTCTTAGCATCACTGGCTTTTACCACGGTGGTCTCAACAACAGGACTATCTGGGTGATTGCTTTTGTTACTCATAATATTATCCTTAAAAAATATGGGTAGAAATAGAAAAGGGAAGTTATCAAAAAAATATTTAAATAATAGAAGTCTTTATTCTAAAAACACCTAAAATACTTTAGATACGTATTACCATTTATTGCGATATATATTACACATTATTGTCATACAGCATAAGACGCTTTTTATAACCTTACTGTATATCTTTAGCAAACGATGTGACGCTTAACCATGGATATTGCAGTGTTTACAAGGATAAATACAAGCTTTATAAACTGGCTAGTACTGATTAAAAGCATTGCATAATCGTAGGTTTGATAATATATTGTTATCGATAAATGGATTTGCTATAACTTATAGGTCTTAGTTTAGCACAAACTAAAATCCTTTAACGGCAGAAAAATAGTCCATCTTGTATACTGGCTTGTCTACATATTGCTATGGACATTAGTGGTTTTTGGACTTATTCGGTATGAATGTGTATAGTTAAGACCGTTTCTAACCTATTTAATAAGTACTTATTATTTATAAATGATGATATTAATGCCGCTTTATACAGGTGTTTTTTATAATCAATGCACTTTAATAGCGCGCATTTCATCATAGATACATTTTATTCTTGTTTACTATTATTTTATTCATCAATTAAAGGATTATATTATGTCAGACCGTTATGGTGATTTTGTTCAGTCGTCTATTGGTAAAAAGGTTGCAAAGAATTTAGGCTTACCAATGCCAGTAGATCTTGACCGTTTTGATAGTGGTCAACCTTTGGTACGTGGCAGCGTGCTGGTTGGTCGTGCTAATGGTGGCGATAACGCAGTTAGTGCGTCAGTGGCTCGTATTTTGTCAGAGCTGCATACGGAAATCTTTGTAAATAGTGGTGATGACGTAAAAGATACCCTGTCGGATGCAGGCGTTAAAGCCAAAGCCAATACTGGCAGTGATGATAAGTTTAAAGTTTTATTGTTTGATGCCAGCAATATTAGCAGTGCTGAAGAGCTCAAACAAGTGTACGAGTTCTTTCATAGCGTTGCGCGCCGTGTCGAAAAATCAGGTCGAGTGATCGTCATTGGTCGTCCACCAGAAGCGTTGACTGATATCGAAGCCGCATTGGCGCAGCGTGCCCTTGAAGGTTTTGTAAAATCAGTTGGTAAAGAGTTTAAACGTGGTATTACCGCACAGCTTATCTATGTTGAAGCAGGCGCAGAGCAGAATTTAGACTCAACGCTACGTTTTTTTACGTCAGCGCGTTCAGCTTATGTGTCAGGACAGGTCGTACGTGTCAGTAATGGTTCTAATGTCGATGTCGATTGGAACCAACCACTAGGTGGCAAAACCATGCTAGTCACTGGCGCAAGTCGCGGTATCGGCGAAGCAATTGCCCGTGTATTGGCTCGTGAAGGGGCACATGTTATTTGTTTAGATGTACCACAGCAGCAAGCTGACTTGCAGAAAGTGGCAAATGAAATTAGTGGTTCGGCTTTGACAGTGGATATTACCAGTGCTGATGCTGGTAAAGAAATCGCAGAAGCTGCACAAAAACGGGGTGGTTTGGATTCAGTGATTCATAATGCTGGTATCACACGCGATAAAACACTAGCAAATATGGATGATAAACAGTGGGATATGGTGCTCAATATCAATTTGGGCAGCATCGCTAAGCTTAACCGTTATTTACTAGATAACGATGTACTAAAAGATGCTGCACGTATCGTTTGTGTGTCTTCAATCTCAGGTATCGCTGGCAACTTGGGTCAAACCAACTATGCGACTTCAAAATCTGGTGTCATTGGTTTAGTCAATGCAACCGCCAAGCAGCTAGAAGATAATGCAAAAGGCATGACCATCAATGCAGTTGCGCCAGGATTTATCGAAACGCAAATGACTGAAGCGATTCCATTTGCTATCCGTGAAGCAGGTCGTCGTATGAACTCGATGAGCCAAGGCGGTTTACCAGTCGATGTTGCAGAAACCATCGCATGGTTTGCCTCACCTGCTTCTGGTGGTCTAAATGGCAACGTTGTCCGCGTTTGCGGTCAAAGCTTATTAGGTGCATAATTGTTCTTATATCAGATGAAAATGCAGATGATAAAGAAGGCTATGTGAGCCATAAAGTTGGTCGCTGATTGCCTTTATTATACAAGGTATTGACGTTACTTCACATATGCTTACGAAAAAACTGCTCATAAATTGTAATAAAGCTGCCCAAGGGTGGCTTTTTTATGATAAAAACAAAGTGACAATAAGCCAAACACCGTTATGCCTATTTTAGGATTTCATCTTATATTTTAGTCAGCGAATTCATAGCATATTAAATGCCATCAAAAAACTACTCAATCCCAACTTAGGATGTATTATGTCAGACAAACATTATGATGCGTTGCCCAAAGCGCATACTACCTATGCAAATATTGTCAAAAGCCTATTGCCTATCGGCAATAATGGTAAAGTTAGCCGCGATGAGTTGCCGCAAGCAACGTATTTTGTAGATGATTTGCATGTCGATCAAAGTAATCTAAATGATTATCGTAAAATTTGCGGCTTTGCAGACGATGGCAATGTGCCAATTACGTATTTTTCGGTGCTTTCACAGGCGTTACAGATGAATATGATGGTCAAAGAGCCATTTCCATTTGCTATGCTAGGACTGGTTCACGTCGATAACAGCGTGACCCAGTATCGTGCCATTAAGCAGAGTGAAACGGTTGCTATGTCAGTGATGTTTGATAATTTGCGTGACCATGCCCAAGGTCAGCAGTTTGATTTTGTCACCACGGTAAAAGCAGCAGACGAAATCATTTGGGAAGGCACGTCGACTTATCTATCACGCAGCAAAAAACCTGCCAGCAGTAAGGACAAAAAGAGTACGCCGCGTCCAGTAGCCGTTAAGCCATCAATCAATGAAGAGGGTGTTCACAGTATTTTTGAAGTGCCAGAAGATATCGGTCGCCGTTATGCGTTTGTCTCTGGTGATTTTAACCTGATACATTTGCATCCATTATCAGCGCGTGCCTTTGGTTTTCCAAAAGCTATTGCTCATGGTATGTGGTCGAAAGCTAAGTGTTTGGCGATGATGGGCGAGCTGCCTGATGCTTGTACAGTTGAGGTGTCATTTAAGCTGCCTATTTTCTTACCATCTGAAGTAGAACTTATCGCTGATCCACTTGTTCAGTTAGAAGGCGCAGAAGATACTTGCCAGTTTGGTTTGTTTAGTGCAAAAAATGACAAGCCGCATCTTGCTGGTGTGATTACCTTGCAGGATGAAGCGAAGTAAAATATAATTTTTATATCAAAAATCATTACTATTGAACACATTTATCCTTATGACTTTACATGAAAATTCAAAAAGCATCGAATGCTCTACTCATTCAGCTGCGGTAGACAAAGCAGCAGTTGGTGATGCTAGCAGTGCCGACACTAGTAGCAACGATAATGGCATCCATCTTGCCACCATATTTGAGCCATATTTTCGTCCTGATGAAAATACCATCGTATGCGGTGCGCTTGATGATGAAAAGGTGGCCGCATTGGCAGCAGCTGGAGTTGAGTTGGTTATTAACTTGCAGCCTGATGAAGAGCTGAAATTCGATGAAAGTACAGCTGTAGAGCAGGCAGGCATGCAATACGAGCATTTACCTATCAATGGCGCTGCTGACTTGAAACAGCTTAAAATACTGGCGTTTGATAACATACTACGTCAGCATCATGGCAAAAAAATTGCCATGCATTGTGGCTCTGGCAATCGTGTTGGCGCTGCCATAGCCTTACGAGCTGGTTGGTTACGTGGACGTAAAATGGATACGGCTATGGAGCGTGGGCGTAGTCATGGTTTGACTAAACTTGCAGAAGAGGTTCATAATCGATTGCTAGTACCGCGTTAAATCATAAATATCCCTAACAATAAAAAAGGCGACCTTAGGGTTGCCTTTTTTATTGTGTGATACATTATAAAAATATTTTGGAGGATAGAGATTTTTTATCCTGATAAGATGTATGACAGGCTTTAAACTGAATAACTTCATAAATATAAAATAGAACAGGGCACTTATGAACAATAATAATGAAAGCATCTCTACAACTACCCATCAAAACGCTACCGTAGGTACATATACTGACAATCATATTCAACGTCGGCTTCAACAACTGCTAACAGATTTGCAGCTTGATGATGCGCCAGCAGGCGGTGCATTAGTGGTTTATAAAGCTGGCAAATGTATCGCACAGGTAAGTGTGGGACTGGCACGTGCTGATTTATCATGGAATCCAGATACTTTATCATTGAACTTTTCGACTGGCAAAGGCATCTTGGCGACACTGGTTCATGTATTGGTATCACAGAAAAAACTGGATTATGACCTACCGATTGCCCATTATTGGTCAGCATTTGGCGTGCAAAATAAAGAGAAAATCACTTTACGCAGTGTGATGTCGCATCAAGCCAATATTTTTTCGATTCAAAGTATTGACCTCGATAATGAAACCGTCCTTGATTGGAATATGATGCTAGAGAAAATTGCAGCAATGCCTGTGATTGCACCTGAGCAGGCGGAATTATACGACAGTGCTTACAGTGCCTTGGTCTATGGTTGGGTGCTGGGCGGCGTGATAGAAGCCGTTACTGCGATGCCACTGGCTCAAGCGTTACGCCATTATCTAACAGAGCCATTAGGTATTGCCAACAGCTGCTACTTTGGTGTACCAGAAAATCAGGTCGACAAGGTTGCGCGATTGGTTAAAAACTTTGAGTCAGTAGAAGAGGTGTCAGAAAATGCACAAGAAAGCTCACAACCGCAGCCACGTTCCCGCCGTCATAAACCAGTTTTAAAACCAGATTCAGTAGATACCTTGCAAACTTATAGCGATTTACCGAGCTATGCCTGCTGGCAACAACAAGCAGCCAATCAGTATGCAATCCAATCAGTAACAGCTGATAGTGAAGAGCAGATAGGGAAAGTATTGCCAACATTGGATACGGCACAAATCAACCGTTTATACTTTGATAACAGTCAGCTGAATCTTAAAAACTATAAAGCAGCTCTGCTACTTGCGAGCAAAGAACCGATTGACTATTACCATTCGCAGACTTTACAAGCTACTATCCCCGCTGCCAATGGCGTCGCATCAGCACATGCACTGGCGACGATTTATGCGATGTTGGCTAGTGGTGGTATGTGGCAAGGGAAAACACTCATTGATGAGGCAACTTTTAAGCAGCTATCAACGCCGCAAGTCACTGGTATGGATGCCGTTATGCCAGCCCATATGGATTGGCGCTTGGGTTATCATCGCCGCTTTAGTATTTGTAATAGCGATAATTTTGAGGTAAACACTCACGATACAAAATTTCATGCGCCACAAAGTTTTGGACACATGGGCTATAACGGTTCAGTTGCGTGGTGCGACCCTGAGCGGCAGCTATCGTTTGCCTTTGTCCATAATTTTGATGTGACCATGCTCAACGATATCCGCCAGTTTGCGCTGACGGAAGCCGTATTAGGTCTGATTGATGCTGAGATTTAATCAGTATTAGTGCTTTATAAATAGAATTTTTTAGTTAAAGAAATACTGTTCATCTTATTATTGCGCTTTGTTTGGTGTCATTTTAAGCAACTGTTTTGCTGTTAAACCATGTATAAAAATAGACGCTAAAATCACAATTGAGCACACTATCCAAAGTTTAAGGGCATCTTCATCATTAAAAAACCCTTGGTTGAGTGCATAAGATAAGTAGTACAGGGTACCGATGCCGCGGATACCTAGGGCTGATATGGCGTATTTTTCAGTGCGCGGTAGATTCAACCCTGATAAGGCAATAAAGCCGCCAAGCGGGCGAATCAATAATAAAAAAGTAAAGCTGACGATATAGACGCGCCATGTTAGCTCAACGCCAGCTTGTAGACCTTGTCCAAGGAACATGCCAAAGATGACAAGCACCAGTGACATGAGTAAACCTTCTGATTGCTCAGCAAAATCATGCAATTTATGGTGGTAAGTGTGTTCAGATTCTGAACGACGGAACGCAAATGCCGCGACAAATACAGCAATAAAACCATAACTATGGACGTATTCTGCCAATCCATATGCCACCAGAGTTAAGGCAATGACCACATAACCTTGAGACATAGTCGTCTCACGGCTATACTTTGAGAACACCAACTTTGCCATGACTTTGCCAACGACGATGCCGACCAGTAACCCTGCGCCAATCTTCCACAATACATCATGGGTAAACCAAGACCACAGCATATCCCCCGTAAAACGCTCTCCTTCGCTATAGGCTTCTGCGATCTTAATCGCAAGATATACAAAAGGGAATGCAAGCCCATCATTTAACCCTGCCTCTGAGGTTAAGGTAAAGCGTGGTGTATCTTCACCTCCGGTATTAGGCGGTCCAACTTGAATGCTAGAGGCCAATACCGGATCCGTTGGGGCAAGGACAGCGCCGAGTAAAATCGCAGCACCTATCGTCATACCAAAGGCATAGTAACCTAATACTGCCATCGCAAAGATACCGATGGGCATGGTAATCAGGAGTAGGCGCATCGTCGGACGCCATAATCGCCAAGACAGCTCAGTATCAATCTTGATACCCGCACCGACTAAAGAAACCAACACTACAATTTCAGTCAGTTTTTCGATAATCAGTCCATTATCGATAGGGTTCAAAAATGCCAAACTTGTCCAAAAATAGCCCATCAGCAAACCAAAGCTTAATTGCAGCATGGGCAAGGAGATAGGTGTACGTTTAAAGATAATCGGAAATAGCGCACCGAATACGAAGGCAATGCCGCAAACCAATAAGAATAAATTGTAATTTTCAATCATGAGGTTGGTGCACACTGTTATATTTGATTTAAAGTTTAAAAAAAGTCACACTTAGTAGCCATTTATAATGACGGTAAAAACATCTAAATATCGCAAAAAATCGTTATCAGATAGTGATTAAATAGACAGATACGTTGTTTTTTGGTGAAAAAAAAGCCTGCATTGCGCAGGCTTAATAAATTCAGTTCAAGAATGGTACTTAAATATTATTGTCTAACGTTCAACTTGGCTGACGTCACGTACAGCGCCCGTATCGGCACTGGTGGTCATTGCGGCATAGGCACGTAAAGCAGGAGAGACATGACGCTCACGGCTGACGGGTTTCCAAGCATCACGTCCACGACTTTCCATTTCTTCGCGGCGAGCAGCTAACTCTTCATCACTGACCTGCATATTGATGGTACGGTTTGGGATATCAATATGGATAGTATCGCCTTCTTGCACGAGGCCAATGGCGCCGCCTTCAGCGGCTTCTGGGCTGGCATGACCAATAGACAAGCCTGATGTCCCACCAGAGAAGCGACCATCTGTAAGCAGGGCACATTCTTTGCCTAGGCCTTTAGATTTTAGATAAGTCGTCGGGTAGAGCATCTCTTGCATACCAGGACCGCCTTTTGGACCCTCAAAACGGATGATAACCACATCGCCTGCGACGATTTGATCATCAAGCACTGCTGCTACTGCGTCATCTTGTGATTCAAAGATACGTGCACGTCCGGTGAAAACCAAGATGCTGTCATCAACGCCGGCAGTTTTGACCACACAGCCACGCTCAGCAATATTTCCGTATAGAACGGCAAGACCGCCATCAGTTGAATAAGCATGTTGGGCACTTCGGATACAGCCGGATTCACGGTTCACATCCAGATTTGACCATTCTTTTGATTGTGAGAAAGCCTCAGTTGTCCGTACGCCACCAGGGGCTGCGATATAGCGTGCACGTGCTTCAAGATTGTCAGGATTCATAATATCCCATTTATCAATCGCTTCTTTCATCGTGGCACTATGGATAGTTGGCAAATCGGTATGTAGCAAACCAGCACGGTCAAGCTCGGCCAATAGCGCAAAGACACCACCAGCACGATGCACATCTTCCATATGATACTTTTGTGAAGCAGGGGCAACTTTAGCCAAACAAGGGACGCCACGACTTAAACGGTCAATATCGTGCATTTTGAAGTCGACTTCGGCTTCATGTGCAGCAGCAAGCAAATGCAAAATAGTATTGGTAGAGCCGCCCATGGCGATGTCTAAAGTCATGGCATTTTCAAACGCAGCTTTAGTAGCGATAGAGCGTGGTAGGACTGAATCATCATCTTGCTCGTAGCGACGTTTGGCTAGTGACACAATAGTGCGACCCGCTTCTAGGAATAGCTCGCGGCGTAGCGAATGGGTTGCTAATAATGATCCATTACCCGGTAATGCCAAGCCTAAGGCTTCGGTTAAGCAGTTCATCGAGTTGGCAGTGAACATACCAGAGCACGACCCACAAGTCGGGCAAGCTGAGGCTTCAATAGCGGCGACATCTTCATCACTAATGCTATCATCAGCCGCGTCCATCATCGCATCGACGAGGTCAAGCTTACGAATGGCATTACCTTTACTGTCAGTGCTATGGACGTCGCTACTACCATCATTATTATGACTGTGTGCGACCGTGCTGGCGATAATTTTACCCGCTTCCATTGGGCCACCTGAAATAAAGACGACGGGAATATTGAGGCGCATGGCTGCCATCAACATACCCGGAGTGATTTTATCGCAGTTAGAAATACATACTAGCGCATCGGCGCAGTGGGCATTGACCATATATTCGACAGAATCAGCAATCAGATCTCGACTCGGTAGTGAATACAACATACCGCTATGACCCATGGCAATACCATCATCAACAGCAATGGTATTAAATTCTTTTGCCACGCCACCCGCTTTTTCAATTTCGCGTGCAACCATTTGTCCCAAATCTTTTAAATGCACATGGCCGGGTACAAACTGGGTAAAAGAGTTGGCAATGGCAATAATAGGTTTGCCAAAGTCGCCATCAGTCATGCCAGTTGCGCGCCACAGGGCACGAGCACCTGCCATATTACGACCGCCGGTAGAGGTTTTTGAATTGTAATCCATGTGGTATTCCTTACAAATGAGCGAGATTTATTAATATGTGCAGCATCCGCTGCAATGTTGATAGTGTGCTTTTTATACCGGGAGAGTACTAGTGAATAATACTAAGTCGTTACCATACCATTAGATATGAGTAACTGAAAATAATTAACCTATAACAAACAAGACTTAAGGGTCAATCATTTATGCAAGCCGCTCCAAAATAGCGGTTTCAAACCAAGGGAGCTCAGCTTTATCTGCTTCTAGCTTGGCAATGACGACTAAGGCATGAGTCGCTGGTAGGTATTGATACTCCATACTGGATTCTATTATTAATGGCAGCGGCTGATTGGTTTCTGTATCAATGCTCTGTTCGTCAATACTAATCAGCGCTTGTTTGTTGTTTTTATACAGGATATCAATACGACCAAAAAACTGCCATTCTTTAAAGGCTGCAATGATAGCATCATCTTTATCTTTAGTATAAATCTGCTGCGTCTCTTTACCCGTATTGGTCCAATGCAAACGCACAGCGAGTTGTAATGCTTCGCTAAATACCACCAATGAGCCAATCACCTTGACATGCCACGGATTGCATATGAGTGCTTCATCGATACCAATTAGCTTGGCAGCTTCTTGCGCTGTCATCGGTGTATTAAATTGTGCCAGTAGCTTTGGGGTTAAAGGATAGGTCTGCTTAACGACATCGTCCAAACTGTCATAATGATATAAAAATGGCAGCGGTAAGTCTTGAGTGAGGGTCTTTTGACTGATTTTACAGTTATGAATACGCCAACTGATGGCTTTATCAGTCAATGCTTGCGCTAATATAATGGCATTTGGGTCAGTAGCTGAAGGGTTATTTGACCCAAGCGTTTGCTTATGCTCATCATTGTTTATGATAGCGTCATTGATAGACTGCGTATGAGCGTCAGTATTATTAGATAATTGAGTTGGCAAGGCAGTCAAATCCATCATGGTAAGGTCATCAAGAGAGTAGATTAATATAACATTTATCGCGCATGGCTCGTCAATAATTTAATCATCAACGAGAGCAGCAAGTTAGTTCATGAAGATCAATCAGTGATTATCTGATACTTGTACTTAAGTGAGATTTCGTCCACTATATTTAATGGTGTAAGTATTCGTTTAATACTCGCTATCCAATCAATACTAACTTTGATTCAATAATAATACAGGTTAAAGGAATAAGATAATGAGCCAAGCCAATCCGCAAACTACTTATAAAGACGATAATATTTTTGCCAAAATGCTCGATGGCGATATCCCTTATCATAAAGTTTATGAAGATGATAAGACTCTTGCTTTTATGGATATCATGCCACAAGCAAAGGGGCATGTTTTGGTCATTCCTAAGCAAAAAGCGGTGGACTTAGCTGATCTTGAACCTGAATACGCGGCAGCTGTGTTGATGACGGCTAAAAAAGTTATGGAAGCCCAGCGTCAGGTACTTAATCGTGAAGGCATTATCCAAATGCAGCTAAATGGTGCAGAAGCAGGGCAAACGGTGTTTCATTATCATGTGCACCTGATTCCTTCTAGTATTCATGAGCTTGGTCGCCATGCCGTCACACAAGCAGATCATGCCGAGCTTGCAAAAACAGCTGAACAACTGGCAGCGATTATTACTGCGTAATTTTAAAAACGTCTATCGTTGTTATGAGTTAAAAGAACAGATAGTACTTACTCTTTAGGTAATAATAAAAGGGCAACTAACAAGTTGCCTTTTTTGTTTTTAGGTAATAGTGCTGTAACAATAGTTCAAGTAATGTGACAAATGAGCAGCAATACTGGGGTTAGTAATCGGTTTGTGGTAAACATTAAGTCTACTTGATCGTTAATATAAGAATCTGCTTATGAAGAACAAATCCTCCCGTTCCACTATTCTTTTGCCCGTCTTCGTACCGGCAGCAGCCATTATGCTGCTATTAGTGATTGGTACTGCCATTAATCCTGAGTCTGCTGGGGAACTATTTAGCACCGTTCTGAATTTTACCACTGAGACTTTCGGCTGGTTCTATATGCTAGCAGTCGCTATATTTTTGATGTTTATCATTGTCTTGGCGTTTTCGTCTTATGGCAGTATTAAACTGGGACCAGATCATGCTCAGGCTGAGTATAATTTTCTTGAGTGGTTTGCCATGCTGTTTTCTGCAGGGTATGGCATCGCTTTACTATTTTACGGCGTAGCAGAGCCAGTCATACACTTTGCCAGTCCACCGCTTTCAACGCCGCAGACTATTGAGGCCGCAAAAGAAGCGATGCAAATTGCCTATTTCCACTGGGGTTTTCATATTTGGGCGATCTATGGTGTGGTAGGTTTGTCGCTGGCATATTTCTCTTTTCGTCATGGCTTGCCCTTGTCAATGCGCTCAACACTATATCCACTCATTGGTGATAAAATTTATGGTCCGATTGGACATACTGTTGATGTGTTTGCCATTGTGGGCACGATGTTCGGTATTGCGACCAGTTTGGGGATTTCTGTATCACAGATCAATGCCGGTTTAAATTATCTATTACCAAATACGATACCTGTTAGTATTACAGTTCAGGTGATTATCATTGCGCTGGTGACACTAGCAGCTTTGGCATCTGTTCTCGCTGGCATGGATAAAGGGGTAAAGCGACTCTCAATTTTGAACATGATGTTAGCAACGGGGCTGATGCTGTTTGTTTTTATCGTGGGTCCAACCATCTTTATTCTAAACGCCTTTATGGAAAACACGGGCAGCTATTTAGGCAATATTGTTGAGCGTACTTTTAGTTTACAGGCTTATCAATCGAGTGATTGGATCGGCAGTTGGACACTCTTTATCTTTGCATGGACGATTGCTTGGGCACCCTTTGTCGGATTGTTTATTGCCAAGATTAGTCGGGGTCGTACTATCCGTGAGTTTGTATTAGGCGTGATGTTAGTACCAACCTTCTTTACATTTTTCTGGTTCGCAGTTTTTGGCGATACAGCGCTCCATATGATTATGGTTGATGGTTACGATGCACTCATTACTGAAGTGCAGAACAACCAAGCAATTGCTTTATTTAAGTTATTAGAGAAATTGCCTTTTACTCAGATAGTGTCGTCATTAACAGTACTATTAATTATTACTTTTTTTGTGACCTCATCGGATTCAGGGTCGCTAGTTATTGACTCTCTTGCAGCGGGTGGACGTAGTGATACGCCATGGTGGCAACGTACCTTTTGGGTAGTGACTGAAGGGGCAGTTGCCGCGGCTTTACTGGTCGCTGGTGGACTGACAGCATTGCAGACTGCCGCTATTGTCAGCGCCTTACCCTTTGCCGTTATTATATTGATTTCGATATTTGGCATGTGGCGAGCGCTACGTATTGAAGGTCATCGTAACCAGAGTTTAGGTAATGATAACCATTTGCCGCCGCATCTACTGAAACTAGAGGCTTGGCGCGAGCGTATTGATTATATGACTGAGCAGCCAACACGCGATAAAGTGCTTAGTTATATCAAAGGAACGATTTTATCTTCTATGAACGAAGTGGCTGAGAAGTTCGCCGATACAGGTTGGTTGCCTGACGTGAATTATGATGAAGTCAATAATCGCGCTGTATTAGAATTGAGAAGTGGCGATAATGTGGAGTTCTGGTACGAGGTTCGCTTATCAGAGCATGATATTCCTGATTATTATACGGAAGATATGGCAAACAAATTGCCACAAGAGCACCATTACCGTGCTGAAGTGTATTTGCGCCGTGGTGGTCAGACCTATGATTTATATGGTTATGAATCAGTGTCGATTATTAATGACATTATCGATCAGTTTGAGAAATATCTACACTTTGTCAATGTCTCACCAGATATTTTACCGTGGCGTATGCAAGAGCATGATGAAGATATAACGCTTGAGCAGGGCAGTGTGTTTGATAAATAGGTATATTAAACAGGACATTTAATGTTGATAAACTTTATGAGCTGAGCAAATGATTACGTAATCCCTTGCAATATGCTCACGAATCCTTAGAATAACGGCTTGTTTTCATTACCAATCAAGCCGTTTTTTTTATGTCTATTGATTCTCCAGTTTTACTTTCGTCTAATCCTACCTCAGACCATCCTTTATTGCAGCCACTCGTGATTGGCGGCTTGACGATTGAGAACCGTTTGATAGTTGCACCGATGGCTGGCGTGACAGACAATCCTTTTCGCAGATTGTGCAAATCCTTTGGTGCAGGTCATGCAGTCAGTGAAATGATTATCGCTGATACGGCGTTGTATGCGCGCAAAAAATCGCTCTATCGTGCCAATTTTGATAATGAAATCGCGCCAATTTCGGCACAAATTGCTGGAGCTGAACCTGATAAATTGGCAGAAGCGGCGCGTTATCAGATTGATAATGGTGCACAAATTATTGATATTAATATGGGTTGCCCTGCCAAAAAAGTTTGCCGTAAATTGGCAGGCTCTGCACTATTGCAAGATGAGGATTTAGTTGCTCGATTGCTAGATGCTGCGGTGAATGCCGTCGATGCGCCTGTTACTTTAAAAACGCGCTTGGGCTATGAAAATGGACGTGAAAACATTTTGCGTGTTGCAAAGCGAGCAGAGCAAGCGGGTATAGCTGCTATTGCCATCCATGGACGCACGCGTGAAGATATGTATACCGGAGAGGCGCGTTATGAGCTGATACGTGAGGTCAAAGAAAGTATTAGCATTCCAGTCATCGCAAATGGCGATATAGACAGCGCGCAAAAAGCGCAGCGTGTTTATGAGCTAACCGGCTGCGATGCGGTGATGATTGGACGCGCTGCCCAAGGACAACCATGGATATTTCGCGATATCGAGCATTTTTTGCGCACAGGTGAGACGCTGGCATCGCCCAGTGTTAGCGAGATAAAAGAAATTGTACTGACACATTTAGAAGAGCTATACGGTTTTTATGGTGAATACTCAGGCTGCCGTATTGCTCGCAAGCACATTGCTTGGTATACCACCGGTATTCCGAACTCTAACGCCTTTAGGCAAGCCATGTATGGTGAGGAAAGTACCGCCGGACAGTTCCGTGTGGTAGAGGATTTTTTGAATGCTCATGAATAAACAATGAAGAGCATATGTCGAGCACAAAGTGATCCATACTTCATCTAGTAAGAATGTCTATCCAGTTAAACTGGCTTTATTGCTTATTTATTTCCTTTAACCTATATTTCTTTGTTATGATTTAGGTAAATATTAACGGAAGTCTAATTTTTAAAAGGATGTTTCATGGCTAACCCTTCAAAAAAAGCAATCGGTAAAGCAGTTCAAGACAAGAATATTATTATAACGGGGGCATCAAGCGGTATTGGTGAGCGTACTGCTTTTTTGCTTAGTGAATGCGGTGCTCATGTCATTTTGTTGGCACGTACTGAAGAGAAGCTAAAAGCGGTTAAAGAAAGTATCGAAGAGCTTGGTGGTAAGGCAAGTTATTATCCTTGTGATTTGACCAATATGGATGCCATTGAAAAAGTTAGCACGCAAATTTTGGCGGACTTTGGTCACGTTGATGTCTTGGTAAATAATGCCGGTCGCTCGATACGACGCTCGGTTCACGAATCCACTGAACGTTTCCATGATTTTGAGCGTACCATGGATATTAATTACTTTGGCGCAGTCAAAATCATTCTTGGGTTTTTGCCGACGATGATTGAACGTCAAACGGGTCAAATTGTGAATATTTCATCAATTGGTGTATTGGCAAACAGTCCGCGTTTTGCCGCGTATGTCGCCTCAAAATCGGCCTTGGATGCCTTTAGCCGTTGTCTAGCTGCCGAAGTTAAAGGCGATAATGTGACGATAACTAATATCTTTATGCCATTGGTACGCACGCCGATGATTGAGCCAACTAAGCTTTATCGTTATATGCCAGCGCTTATGCCAGATGAGGCGGCAATGATGGTCGCCAAAGCGATCGTTCATAAGCCAAATAGTATTGCTAGTAACATGGGCAAGTTTGCGTCGGCTACTTATTCATTAGCACCAGCGATTAACGTTGGTATTCAATCGATGGGTTATCGTATTTTCCCAAGCACTCGTGCCGCTCAAACCACCGATAAAAAACCAAACCTTGCTCAACGTGCCTTTGCCAGAATCTTACCGGGTGAGCATCACTAGATTGTATTTATTATGTATGACCAAAAAAGGATACTTCGGTATCCTTTTTTAGTGCCTTAAAAGCATTGATAAGGATATATACGGGTAGGCAGTGGATTTCTATTTAACATAAGGCTCGTTATGGGAAGAAGGACGGTTTTTCCTAATGAGAACTTAAGCCTTTTGTTACAAGAGATATGTTGATGAACTAACTCATTAAAAAAATGCAGATGTGCTCTTAAGCATATACGTAATGGAAATTAAGACATGCATCATGACTATCTTAATTCCTATTACTGTAAGCTTTATTCCTTGCTTCAATTCTTAGTATTTAGAAAATATTAGAGGGACTTGATATATGTAGTACCAACTTGGCATCAAGCGCTTACCAAGTTAGTACTATATTGATTTATATCTGCGCCTGCGGATTATTTTTGGCATAACGCCATGACATCAATCCAGTAATAATTAGCACTACTGCAATAAAGCCTAAAGAAGCTGCTATTGGAACGTGATAAAGATCAAGTAGAAGCATTTTTATACCAATAAATGTCATTATCACGCCTAGCCCATATGGTAAGTAGTGCATTGTGGCTGCTGCGCCTGCTAATAGGAAGAACATAGCACGCAGACCTAAAATAGCGAATAAGTTAGCACTTAATACAATGAATGGGTCGGTGGTAATGGCAAAAATAGCAGGAATAGAATCAACTGCAAAAATAACATCAGAGATTTCGACTAAAATTAATACTACCAACATGGGTGTCGCCCACAATAGACCGTTTTCACGCACTAAAAACTTTTCGCCTCGTAGCGTGGACGTAATGCGCATGTGTCTACGTAGCCATTTTAATAGCTTCATTTCCTCAAGGTCGACAGGTTCGTCGTGGCCACCTTTTAAAAATTTATAACCGGTATAAACCAAGAACGCACCAAAGATATAAAGTACCCATGAAAACTCTTGGATTAGCCATGCGCCTGCAAGAATAAAAATAGTACGTAAAACGATAGCGCCTATCACGCCATACAATAGTATACGGCGCTGTAACGCAGGTGGAACAGCAAACGCGCCAAAAATCATAAGCCAAACAAATACGTTATCAATGGCTAGTGATTTTTCGATTAAATAACCAGTCACAAACTCTAAGGTTTTTTGATTGGCAACTGCTACACCCAATTCTGCGTTTAAATACCACCATAATCCGCCTGCGAATATAGCAGATACACTGACCCAAGCAATACTCCATACCGCAGCCAATTTAATAGAAACAGGTTGGTTCTCTTGTACTGCGTTTACATCAGAACTCTCTGGCGTATGTTTGTGCTTAAAACCTAAAAAGTCGATCAGTAACATGACTGCGACTATTACAAAAAAAATGGCATATAGCCAAGGGGTGCCGATGGTTTCCACAATGTTCCTCAAGTATAATAATAGGGGTCGCTATGATATTTAGCTGCAATTGATATGCCGTTATATCAGTGCCAAAGCCCTAAGAAGAAAATCTAATATACAGATTTTATTTCTTTTCATCTACACCAATTTTAGTTTAGAAAAGCTAGGGCGTGTCCTCATTTCAAAAATGGTGATAAAAATGAGATAAATTGCAGTCAAACAAGGAAAATAGCGCAGATAATATCGGGATATTAACCAGCTATTTAACGATGTTTGGCAAAATTTAGCCATTTTTAGCCCGTTTAGATATGATCAATTGAATTGAGGACACGCCCTAATGACATATTACTATTTGAACCTATTTAAATGATAAATAAATCACTAACAAGATAAGGTAAACCAATGCATCAAATGAGTGAATGGGTGCTAGTTATCATGGCAAAGTTTGGCTATCTTGGCATTATATTTGCCATGTTTGCTGAAAATGTTTTTCCACCTATACCTTCTGAGCTAATTATGCCAGCAGCAGGTTTTGCGTCAGCTAAAGGTGATTTAAATATACTATTGGTCATAGCAGCAGGTACATTTGGCAGCGTTTTAGGCGCTCTACCTCTCTACTATCTAGGATCTTTATTCAATGAAGAGCGACTAGTGATTTTTACTAAAAGGTACGGCAAATACGTGTTTATTAAGCCTGAGGATATTTTATCGTCCAATGTTTGGTTCGATAAACATGGTAAAAAAGCGGTTTTTTTTGGTCGCATGGTGCCTGGTATTCGTTCACTAATTTCCATTCCTGCAGGGATGAATAAAATGTCGCTGGTTTCTTTTGTAATATTAACGGCTTTAGGGGCAAGTATTTGGACGACAATATTGACTCTTTCAGGATTTTACTTGGGTAGAAACTATGAGGTCATTGCAGCTATGCTAGCGCCTTACTCTAAGGTTTTCTTATTACTTGCCATAGTCATGATTGTTGTTTGGCTTATTAGACGTCGACTATCTGATCAGCATAATAGTAAAACTGTTTAAAACAAAATCGATTTATGGGGAAAATGACGGTTCTTTACTTTACCGATAGATTCCTCAATATTTTATTTTAGGCATACCCCAAGGGAACCAACTGTTTCACCCTTCAAACCTATTAACAGACTACTTAAAACAGACTGCTATAATGGAACCACTTATAAAAGACTAGCCAAACACACGCCACATTATCCAAAATAACCCAGCCATAATGATAGCAATGATGAGTAGTCGCTTTGCCCAGTAGGGCAGTAGGGGTTTTTTATAGCCTAAATCATTGAGCTGACTGTCAACGCCTTCTTGTAGGCTTTGGAAGCTTTGCTCCGTTGGTGTGCTTTTTACTTTACTCTTAATCAAGCGCTCAGTATCATCTTCGACTGTTTCTCTATCAAAGCTCATGGCTTGACTAGGAATGCCTTGTTTATTAGCGATACTGTTTAATTTTTGCTGCTGCTGATTTTTGAGAGCAAGCTCGTATGCATCGATGCGAGATTTTGCAGCATCCATACTGATATTTTCGTCGGCGGCTAACGTCTTAATTGCCATGACCAGATTGCCTTTTTCGACCATCATAACAACCGTTTTCGGTAATTTTACTTTGGCAGGTTTTGAGCCTGAATCAGAATCAAACATGACTGTCCTTATTTGAGCATGATAATAAGTAGATTGGGGTATTATAACCTTGTTGTACAGTCAAAATTCAAGCAAAAAAATACCGCAGTTATCATTATATCTGCGGTACTGTTATCAATTTTATTTCATTTTAATTTATAAATCTTTCCAGCGTTGGATAGACTCTTTAATGACTTCTTTGGCTTCTTCTACGTCACCCCAAGATTCAACCACCGTTGTACCTGCTTTTTTGAGGTCTTTATAGTGACTGAAATGGAATTCTAGCTGATTGATCAGCTGCTTTGGTAAGTCCGCTAGACTGTTATAAGCATTGCCTGTATCACGGTCGTCAGCAGGTACGACGACGATTTTGTCATCGACTTCGCCATCATCAACGAACTTCATCACACCGATGACTTTCGCTTTTAAGAAAATACCAGTCGGTAAAGGCTGTTCTGTGATGATAAGCGCATCTAGCTCGTCGCCATCTTCATCAAGAGTTTGTGGGATAAAACCATAGTTGCAAGGCTTGGCAAAAATCTGTGGGTCAACACGATCAAGCTCAAATACGGCCAATTCGCGATTCCACTCAATTTTATGGCTACTACCAGCTGGGATTTCTATTACGACATTAATAATGCCGCCGTCGACGTCGCCTGCGTCCAAAATTTTGTTAAAATCTGCCATAAAATACTCCAATATGCTTTTGTTATGAATGTTTGAATCGTAAAGGGTTAAAGTCGGCGTATAAGGTTTGTTACTGCGCCCAATTTGTACCGTGTGCGATTATAACAAGTTTGAATCAAATTTTCTCAAAATGCTTAAGTCTAAGCGCGCACGATATTATGCAAAAAAGGATTATGCAAAAAATACCTATTTTGGTGCTAATTCACGCAGTGGTATCTGTCCTGTATGACGTTTTGCAATATTTTCGATGAGCTGTTGCGTAAATTGCTCGTAGGTAAGTGTTTTTTTGTCATCGGTAAGCGGTAGGTTATTTGGCTGTATATTGGTCGCTTGGTTCATGTTAACAAAATCCGCCAAACGCAACATTTGCATGCCAGCATAACCACAAGGGTTGATAGCATTAAATGCTGATAAATCACAATCTAAATTAATGGCAATACCATGGTAGCTAAAGCCATGCTTGATTTTAAAGCCAAGCGACGCGATTTTGCCAATCATAATGGTATTATCAACTTCTATCTCATCACTAGTAGGAGCGCTGTCCGTTTCTGTAGCCATATCAGCATATAGATAGACACCTGGGGCATCACGGCGGGCACGGGCGCTGATATGGTTGGTGTCAGTTGATGCTGTGCTCTTGAGACAGTCATTGACCACATCCTCAATCGCTTGCTCAGCGTGTGAGACCATATTGCGCACACTCCAGCTGATACTGTCCAAATCAAACAGCCAATACATAACCAGCTGACCATGTCCATGCCATGTTACCTGACCACCGCGATCCGTCTTGATGATAGGCGTATTAGTACGTTGCAGGATATGCTCTTCTTTACCTGCTTGCCCAAGAGTATAAACGTCATTGTGATCGACAATCCATAACTCGTCAGGCGTACGCAGTCCTTGCTCTTTTTTAAGAGAGATACGCTCTAACGTGCGTGATAGCATGGCATCAAGAGTAGCCACATAGTCAGCAGCAGTGAGTGACTTTGTGATGAGATTTTCATTAAGTGGTTGCGTATTAAGCGCCTGCATAGTATTTGGCATGAGAGTGGCTGTCTTATGTTTTTGTTATGTAAAATGGGCTATCTATTTTTAATATTACTGTCATTGAGTGTAGCAGTTTTCATATTGTCGCCCAAATTTTAATTTTAATTATATTGAACTGGAAAAATATAAAAGAATAAAATAGCCACAAAAGGCCACCTTGTAGTGAGCAGATACGCATCGTATACAAACCCATGGGTGCATTAAAGATGCTGTTCATTCAGGGATCAATGGGCTACATTAAATGGTACTAAATAAAAGTAATATCTAAGAAAATGATGTTTTAGCTTTATTCACTATTAGGCTGTGTTACATAGATAACACGTTTACAAGGATAATAGAGTCATATCAGTGATTCTTAGTGTCTAATACTAGCTATAGAGTCTTAAATTTGACAAAACGTGCTGACTCTCACGTATACGACAAGGAAGATATATGACAGACAGCGATCAAAACAATCAGCTTCAAGCGATGCATCCTAAATACGATGAGCACGAAGGGCTTAGTATTATCAAAACCGTGGCAGATATGCAGTCACAGTTTTCACGCATGCAAAATCTAAGCCGTACTCAGCCTATCAATGATTGGGCAACGCGTAGAGACCAACTCGATAATCTAGAGCTGATGCTGAGTGACAATCAACAGCTACTTGCTAATGCTATCAGTGCTGATTTTGGCTATCGTAGTGAATCAGAAACTCAATTTGCCGAGCTGTTTCCGAGCTTTACGGGTATCAGTCATGCCAAAAAGCACGGTAAGAGGTGGATGAAGGCGCAGCGAGTATCGATTTCAGCACTATATATGCCAGCCCATAATGAGATTTTGCCACAGCCATTAGGTGTGGTTGGTATCATGGTACCTTGGAACTATCCTTTATTCTTGGCGATAGGACCGATGATTGATGCGATTACCGCTGGTAACCGCATCATGATTAAAATGAGTGAAGCGGCGCCGCAATTTGCGCAAACGTTTGCAGAAACCATTTCACGTTATTTTTCAGCAGATATGGTTTGTGTGGTCATCGGTGAAGTTGAGATTGCAGCGGCTTTTAGTGAGCTGCCTTTTGATCACCTGCTCTATACCGGCTCTACTGCTGTTGGCAAAAAGGTAATGGCAGCGGCAGCACCAAATCTAACACCCGTCACGCTTGAGCTCGGTGGCAAGTCGCCAGTCATAGTACTAGAGGGTGCTAACTTAGAAAATGCTGTCAATCGCGTGATGATGGGTAAGACCTTAAATGCTGGTCAAACGTGTATCGCGCCTGACTATGTACTGATTCAGCGCCAATATCATGATGAATTCGTGCGTCTGGCAAGAGAGTGGATGGAGAAACACTATCCCAATATTGAAAGCAATCCTGATTACTCACGCATTATTAATGTTCAGCAGTTCAAGCGTGTTAAAGGCTATTTAGAGAATTTATCCAGTGAAGGTGTCTATAGACTCACTGATGCGACGTCTAATCTTGAAACGCGTCTCATGCCACCAGTTATTGTCAGCGAGCCTGCGCCTGAGAGTGATTTGATGCAAAACGAGATATTTGCACCCGTTTTACCACTCATGCACTATGACACTCTTGATAATGCGATTGCATTTATTAACGCCCGTCCACGACCGTTAGCGCTATATGTCTTCGGTGATAATAGCCGTGATATCGATAAAGTACGCACCAATACGGTATCGGGCGGACTATGTATCAACGAAGTGATTATGCATGTAGCGCAGCATGACTTGCCGTTTGGCGGTGTTGGCGATTCAGGTACAGGCGCTTACCATGGTAAAGCTGGATTTGATCGTTTGAGTCATATGAAACCTATCTTTGTACAATCCAAATTGAATGGGCTAAATATATTGTTACCGCCCTATGGTGGCTTATTTAAAAAGGCAATGGCGCTGTTTTTGAAATAGTAGTTTAAAATAGTTGCCTTATTGAATAGATAGTATTTATTCACATTCATCCATCAATAGCATCTACTACGGTAGGTGCTATTTTTTTTGTCTAAAGAATCATTTGTTATCAGTGTTATAAATCGCTACACTTTGTGGTAACACTAAACGATAGTTTTGTTTGTTTTAGATAAAAATCAGTAGTAGATGATAGGCTTATTAATTGCTCAAATTAGGATAATGACAGCTATTTTCATAATAAAGATAATGAATAGGATAACGCCGTGCGCCAATGGATTGCATTTAGCTTATTGCTTATAAGCTCGCTCTTACTGTCTTTGCCAGTATCAGCTGCTGTGCCAACATGCCAAGCACCGATTAAATTTGGGGCATTGACATGGGAGAGTGGTCAGTTTACAAGCGGTGTTTTAAAATACATCATTGAGAGCGGCTATGGCTGTCAGGTAGAAGAGGTGCCGGGAGCAGGTCCTGCACTTGAAACGGCATTGTCGCAAGATGATATCCAAGTCATTGGAGAGCAGTGGGTAGGGCGCTCACCCATCATGACACAAGCTATTGAGCAGAATAAAGTCGCTGTCATTGGTGACACGCTTAAGGGCGGTGCAACCCAAGGTTGGTATGTTCCTAAATATGTACTGGACGAAAACCCGGGTCTACGCCGTTATCAAGATCTGCCTAAATACGCTGAGCTGTTTAAAGACCCTGAAAACCCCAGTAAATCACGCTTTATGAACTGTCCATCTGGTTGGACGTGTGAGATTTTTAATACGCGATTGCTCAAAAATACTGGCTTGGAGAGTGATTTTAATAATGCCCATCCCGGCACAGGTGCAGCCCTTGATGCCGAAATTGCCTCCGCTTTTGAGCAGCATAAGCCACTCTTATTTTATTACTGGCAGCCGACAGGTTTGATGGCAAAATACGATTTTGCCGCATTAGAATTTCCTGCCCATGATGACGCCTGCTGGCAAGACTTATTGCTTGCTGATGGCACAGCTGATTGCGTGTCTGGATTCCCTGTATCGCCCTTAGGTATCGCTGTATCTACCCCGTTTATTAATGCCAATCCTGAGCTTGCAGATGTTTTCAAAAAAATCCAATTTAGCCCCGCTGAGCTTAATGGTGCTATTTTAGAGATGAGTGAAAGCAAACGTAGCGGAGAAGAGCAAGCCTTTGTTTTTCTGCGTGATAACCCCCAAGTTTGGCAGAAGTGGTTATCGGACGAGGCAGCTACCAACCTTGCAGCTAAATTAGGTATTAGCTTAACGGGTGCTGCTATCGTGACTGATAAAACAGCATCTAGTACGAACCTAGCAGACCCGTCATCTATCTTCCCTTCATGGTCACTTGAATCTCCACTGAATAACACCTTAGCCAGCGTTGTTCGCAATCATGGCGACGTATTCCGTACGATCAGTACTGTCGCCTTAACGTATTTATTGCTTCCTATTGAGCGCCTATTAACGCTTATCCCACCATGGCTAATTATTGCCCTTGTGACGGTATTGGCATGGTTTGCTGTACGCAAGATTTGGTTTGCCTTAGGATGTGGTGCTGGGTTGTTCTTGATTGGGGCATTTGGATTATGGGGGGCGTTAATTGATACCTTGGCACTGCTCATCGTTTCAGTATGGGTGACGGTGGTTATTGGTATTCCTATCGGCATTGCCATGTCAGGAAGTAAGCTATTGCGTAAGGTTGTGACGCCTATATTAGATGTGATGCAAACCATGCCAAGCTTTGTTTATCTGATACCGGTACTGATGCTGTTTGGAATCGGTAAAGTCCCAGCGCTGTTTGCCACCATTATTTATGCATTACCGCCGCTTATTCGTCTGACGACCTTGGGTATTACTCAAGTGAATCATGAAATGGTGGAAGCAGGGCGCTCGTTTGGCAGTACGCATCTGCAATTGCTTATTTGGATTAAGCTACCACAAGCGCTGCCCAGTATCATGGCAGGGGTGAATCAAGCTGTCATGATGTCACTGTCCATGGTGGTATTGGCGTCCATGATCGGAGCGCCAGGTCTTGGTGAAGATGTATTGCAATCTATTCAAACGCTCAATATTGGTCAAGGCTTACAAGCAGGTACGGCGATTGTCATTGTGGCGATTATCATTGACCGCATTACTCAGGCGTTTGGGCAAGGTAAGCGTGCGCGCCAAAAAACCATTGAAGCTGGTAGACGCCCGATTGGTTAGCAGTTATTTGCAGACATAATAATGCCTTGTGTCGGTTTTAAAATAACTCAACTACATGAATCAATCTTAATAAATAACAACTCTAAAAATAAAAACAAAGAGAACGACAATGAATCATATTCAGCTAGAAAATATCAGTAAGATATATAACGCCAGTCACGCACAAGCAAAAATGGCATTGGCATTGCTGGCTGAGGGTATGGATAGTATTGCGGTAAAAGAGCAAACCGGCTATTCGGTCGGGCTTTATGATATTAATTTGGCGGTCAAAGCAGGCGAGCTGCATTGTATTATGGGGTTGTCAGGCTCCGGCAAGTCAACCTTGATACGTCATATCAATCGTCTGATTGATCCAACCAGTGGCAAGATATTGGTAAATACAGATATCAATGCTAAAAACTCTGTGACTAAAATAGTATCTAACTCAGTAGTTACAAATAAAGATGTCTTGCCAGTAGAGAAAGGAGAACCATCTTCTGCTATTAATATCTTAGCGCTCAATGATAAAGAGCTTCAGCACTATCGTCAGCAAACGGTCAGTATGGTGTTTCAGCATTTTGGTCTGGTACCTCATATGACCGTCATTCAAAACGTCGCCTATGGCTTGCGGGTGCGAAAACTGAGTCTCAAGGAGCGGCATGAGATAGCTCGGCACTGGCTGAATGAAGTTGGTCTATCCAATCTAGAGCGTAGCTATCCCGATGAGCTGTCAGGAGGCATGCAGCAACGCGTTGGGCTGGCACGTGCTTTGGCAATGGACAATCCTATATTGCTCATGGATGAAGCCTTTTCGGCGCTCGATCCTTTGATTCGCGCTCAACTACAGGATCAATTATTAGAGCTACAAGCACGATTGAATAAGACGATTGTGTTTATTACCCATGATATTGACGAAGCCATCAAGGTAGGTCAGCGTATTAGTATTTTGAATGGTGGACGTTTGGTGCAAACAGGCACATCAAGCGACTTACGTCATAATCCCACTGATGAGTATGTCGCTAGATTTATGGGTGCTAAGCAGTAGGTGTATATAGTCGATTCATTTTAAAAAAGATACAGTGCTATTGGCTATAATTTTTTCTTGCTTGCTGTTCGCAGGCGTGACAGAGGCTGCAAAAAATTTATAGCCAATAGCACGTTATTACAATCGTATCGCTTTTATTTTGAACTGACTATATAGCGACTTATGTTATCGTTATTATTTTCTAAAAGGTAGGTTTTTGCTAAAGTAATCTATCACTCTACTATTTCCATGCTGTTAAAAAAGTGTAGCAGCATCTCTTTTACTATTAAAAAAAACTCCATTATCAGTATATACTATTAAGATACTCTAATATGGAAGTCATACTTAAAGCATGTCATATCTTTATCTAAGCTAAAGCCACTACAGATACAGCATTAGGTTTCAACTCTAGCCTCACACTCTATTTATATTTTGTCTTATAGCTTTTACTAAGCCTGACTCACCCTTTTACAGTATGTTTATCGCTCCAAAACCTTTACTCATTTACTTTAACTAATAGCGCAAGAAGACCATAAGCTGCCCTACAGCATGTAGCTTATAGTCGTAAGACTTCGTCAAAAGGATATCTCATGCCACATAAGAAAAACCATCATGATGCGAATAATCATAACACTAATAGTCATGAAAATAAGAACGCTAATAATTCTGCGATAGCCTCACCGCAGGCTGCGTCACGTTGGTTAAAGAATATCAGTGCGTTTGGCGTCACGACGGTCTTGAGTGCAGGCATATTGGTAGCGTGTGGACAGATGAGTAGTGCAGAGAATAACGTCAGTAGTAGCACGAGCAAGCAAAATAGTGGCGTGAAAAGCTCACGTGATATGTTGCCATCTGATATGCTCAAAACAATGCAAGCATTACCGCAGTTGACTAAAGGTTTGGGTAAAAATGGCGCTGCTGTGATTGACCCTAATAAACCCACCTTGGTTAAGTTTTGGGCGAGCTGGTGCCCATTATGCTTAGGGACGCTAGCAGAAACTGAAGAATGGCGCACGGATCCTAAATTTTCTGGTTTAAATGTCGTCACTGTGGCAAGTCCCGGTCATCTGAATGAAAAAGCCGATGGCGAATTCAGCACTTGGTATGCTGGCGTGCAAGCCGATTACCCTAAGCTTCCTGTATTGATTGATGCCTCAGGTGAGCTGATTAATACGCTTGGCGTACAGGTTTATCCAAGCTGGGCAATACTCGATAAAAACGGTAATTTGGTGCATTTGGTCAAAGGTAATATGTCAGCAGAGCAAGCCTACGCCCTTGCTGAAAATGCGAATAATGATTTTGCTGAACTCAAAGCTGGTAGTGCTAAGCCTGCAAATGTCCAAACATTAGATAACAACAGTAAAATTGAGACTATTAAGCAAAAAGATGGCGTTTATTATAATGACAAAGGTAAGGCGATTAACACCCGCTCAATCTACCTAGCAGGTGGCTGTTTCTGGGGCGTAGAAGCCTATATGGAGCGAGTCGCTGGTGTCGTAGATGCTGTGTCAGGCTATGCCAATGGCGACACAGTCAACCCAAGCTATGAGCAAGTAATCCGTGGTTCAGGGCATGCCGAAGCAGTCAAAGTCACCTATGATGCTGATAAAACGGATCTGGATACGATTTTAAAGTATTATTTCCGCGTGGTTGATCCAACCAGTTTAAACAAGCAAGGTAATGATCGCGGCGTACAGTATCGTTCAGGGGTTTATTACACCGACAAAGCAGATAAAGCAGTAGTTGATGCTGCAATCAAGCGTGTGCAAAGTCAATATAAGCAAAAGATAGTCGTTGAAAACAAAATATTGGACAACTTTTACTTAGCTGAGATGTATCATCAAGATTATCTAGCGAAAAATCCGAATGGCTATTGTCATGTGGATTTAAGCCTTGCTGATGACAAGCCTGAAGACACGGCACGTACTAAGCTTTCACCAGTCACTACTGTCGCTGAGACGTTAGATCCTAAGCGTTATGCTGGGTTTGATAAAGGCGCGCTAAAAAACACTTTGACCAAAGCACAATATGATATCACTTAAGATGCAGGCACCGAGCGGGCGTTCAGTCATGAATATGATAACTTGTTTGCACCCGGTGTCTATGTCGATGTGGTCAGCGGTGAGCCTTTATTCTTATCAACCGATAAATATGCCTCAGGCTGTGGTTGGCCAAGTTTTACCAAGCCAATTGATAAGCAAGTGATTACGCAACATGACGATATGGCATTTAACATGGTACGTACTGAGATTCGTTCACGAGTAGCGGATTCGCATCTGGGTCATGTGTTCCCTGATGGTCCAAAAGACCGTGGCGGTCTGCGTTATTGCATCAATGGCGGTGCATTGCAATTTATCCCAGTTAATGTGATGCCTCAGTCAGGCTATGCGCCACTGGTGAAGTTGGTTAAACCTGCGAAATCTTAGTAAATAACATGGTTTAATAATTTTATAAAAAGACGTTAAGAATATTCTTAGCGTCTTTTTTATAGGTGATAGGCAGCTAATAATGTGATGAATACTGCTATGAATCGTAGTAATTTTGCTGCAATCCATAGTGAACTCTGAAAAATAATCTAAAGTTCGTTATACTCAAACGCTTATGATTGTTCTATCAGTAATATATATAGTCAAAATACTCTAGAAACGCTACGGTACTGCTGGTACAAATTTTTTGCAGCCTCTGTCTGCGTAGGCACAGCAAGCAAGAAAAATTGATATCAGCAGTACATAATGTGTCGATATTACTTTTCATTTACTATATCGTTATGTCCACCTATTTATCGCTTGCTTCGTTTAGCGATTTTTCATTTTTGTATTTAAGGCTGTAACATGACCGTTACCCATACTTCTACTACTTTTGAGCCTATTATTACCTCGTTACTTGATAACGACTTGTACAAATTTACTATGCTACAAGCCATGCTACATCAGTTTCCTCAAACCCATGGTGTCTACCGCTTTCGCTGCCGTAATAATAAAGATGCGGCTTATCCACTTGCTGATATTAAAGAGCAATTAGAGCAGCAACTAGACAGCTTATGTGAATTGCGATTTTTAGAAGATGAACTAGAATACTTACGTGGCTTACGCTTTATGCGTTCAGACTTCGTTGATTACTTGGAATTGTTTAAATTAAAACGTCGTTTTATCACGGTGACTACCGACGACAAAGGTCGTCTATTTATCGATATCGAAGGTCCGATGATTCAGGCGATGTTCTTCGAAGTATTCGTACTAGCCATTGTCAATGAGCTATATTTTAAAGTATTAACGGATGCAAGTGTGCTTGAAGAAGGGCAGCGCCGCTTAGAGAAGAAAGTGGAGTTGTTACATCGTTATGCTGCCGAACAAGCAGGCAATAGCCGTGATATTCCTCCTTTTATCGTTGCTGATTTTGGTACACGTAGACGGTTTAATAAAGACTGGCAAGCTCATGTGGTTGAGACTTTGCACAAAGCTGAGCCAAATATAGTGGGCGGCACGTCCAACGTTTATTTGGCAAAAAAGCTTGGCATGACGCCCATTGGTACCATGGCGCATGAGTTTATGCAGGCATTTCAGGCACTGGATGTGCGTTTGCGTGATTCGCAAAAAGCGGCGCTTGAAGCTTGGGTACACGAGTATCGCGGTGATTTGGGTATTGCGCTGACTGACGTCGTTGGCATGGATGCGTTCTTACGCGATTTTGACTTGTATTTTGCCAAGCTCTTTGATGGTTTGCGTCATGATAGCGGCGACCCGTATCTTTGGGGTGATAAGGCGATTGCTCATTATCAAAAGCTAAAAATAGATCCAAGAACCAAAGTGTTAACTTTTAGTGATGGCTTAGATCTGAATAAGGCGTGGGATTTGCATCAGTATTTTAAAGGTCAAATCAAAACCAGCTTTGGTATTGGCACCAATCTCACCAACGATATGGGCATCACGCCATTGAATATTGTTCTGAAATTGGTTGAATGCAACGGTCAGCCAGTGGCTAAACTGTCTGATAGTCCAGGCAAGACAATGATCAATAATGATACCTATCTTGCCTATCTGCGCCAAGTGTTTGAAGTTGACGAGCCTGAATAGCTTTCATTAAAAGCCATTTAGGCACGACAAAACGGCTGTTTAGCTCTCGCTTGCAACCGTTTTGTTTTCTTCAGAAAATGCGGCATCTAAAGCTTGTTGTACTGCGTTGATACGAGTCTCGCAAATGCGATAAGCGGCAATTGATTCTTCAACAGTGGTCATGAGATTATCAATATCAGGCTCATCTTGTTGCTGCAATTCAGCAGCATTGGTTTTTAAGATATCGTAGGCCGCCTTAAAAGTTTTTGGGGCGGCTTTTTTGCGTTTGCGAGTAGGGGTAGTCATAAGGTTTCCTAATATCTAAAGTAAAAGTAATAAATAATCGTGAAATATTATTATGGGGTTAAGTTGAAGCTTCTGTAAATTCTGTGGGCTTCTTATCCATTTTAATGTCAATGATTTGTGCTTTTGCTTTACCGTCTTTTAGGACGATATGAATGGTCTGCTCCGGGTAAAGTTGGTTGCTACTGGTCAGTATTCGTTGGTCCTGTTCATCAGTCAGCATGCTATAGCCCTGCTTAAGTACGCGTGACGGTCGATGCAAGAGTACAATATCACGCAGATGTGCGCTATCACGCTGCGCTTGTATTAACTGCTGCTGAGCACTTTGCATAATAATTTTCTGATGATTTTTACTATAAGTAGAGGCGAGTGAAAGTTGTTGATAAGCAGAGGCTTGAGTCTGTATATGCAGCTGGCTTGCTTGTCTGGCAGCTTGTTTCACTTGACGATGTGCACTTTGTTGGATACTACGCCACGCATAAGCACTGTCTTTTTGTAGTGCCGTTAATTGACCAATGGTTTGCGATTGTATTTGGCTCAATTGGCGCGCAGTTTGTTGTTCAGCTGTATTTAATTGACGCTGAGCAGCTTGTTTGATCTGCATTTGATATTGCAGTGTCTGAGTGACCAGCTGTGCTAAATGGGCCATGATAGCCGCAATGACTTTTGATGGCGTATCAAAGCTAGTATGAGCCACTTCATCTAAGATAACTTTGTCACGCTCATGACCAATCCCAACCCAAACAGGGATAGGTTGCTCAGCAACCAAAGCGGCAAGCTCATAATCGTTAAGATAAGCCAAGTCACCGACAGCGCCACCACCACGGATAATTACTAATAAATCTGGTAGGCGCTGATAAGTATTTTCAAATTGCTGCTGAGCACTGATGATTGCTTGACGAATCTCCGCTGGGGCATGATTGCCTTGAAAAGTGGCGTTATGATAATGGAAATGACAAGCGCCTGTACTAGCGAGTCTATTGGCGTCCGCTTGAAAATCGCCTAGCCCTGCGGCTTTTTCAGGAGCGATGACCAACACATGCTCGATATCAAACGGAGTTGGCAACTGCTGATTCAGGTTTAATAATCCTTCACCTGCCAAGCGGTCAACCATCTCAGCATATTGACGCGCTAAATCGCCTAACGTATAGCTTGGGTCAATGTCTTCAATGGTGAGAGAGAAGCCGTATTGCGCATGGAAACCTGCCGATACCTTTAATAAAACCGTCAAATCACGGTCAAGTGGCATACCCGTTGCGCGCTCAAACTTGGCTAAAACCCGCGCCGCTTTAAAGCGCCATAGATTGCCACGGCAGCTGGCAATGACTTTGCCGTCGTCATCTTTTTCTGCCAATTCAAAATAATAATGCCCACCTTTACTGGATAAATTTCGTATCTCAGCTTTGACCCAAACACGGTGATTAAAAGTTTGCTTGATCACCATATCGACCGCTGATAAGTAATCACTAAGGCGCAGGACAGTATCTTCTAAGTTACCTTCTAGACTGTTTTCTTGTTCCGCCAACTCCGCCTCCAAGGTCGCTAAATCTTTGGCAGGCGCTAATACTTTAGTGTGCTTGGTATTTGACAGGTTGGGTTTGCGCATAATAATAGACCAAAGATAGTGAGGGCTTAGAGACGGGTTAGGTGACGTAAAAGATAAGATAGGGTAGTTTAACCTAAAAGCCTCTACACAAAAAGCAAAGCCAACAAGCAGCGATTGATATTGTATCTTTATCGCAAGCTTATTGGCTCTAAGTTATCGCTAATACACTACATATATAACTGCAGCTTTATGACATGACTTACTGACAGCGGAAACTGATCATATACTCATAGTCATCATCACGTGATAAATTTGGTGAGCCTGTGCCAAGGATGGTACCGAGCACGGCACTCGCTTGACCAATCATACGCCCTGTACTCTCATTTAAGATGCCATTATATTTCACTTGATCCTCAACGATAATCACCTGTTTGCCTCGGCAAGTAGTCTTAGCACTATCTAGTGCGTTTTGCTGAGCTTTTATCTTGGTCTTGGCAATACCAGTTGTTTCATAAATAGAGTTGGCACGTTGAATAACCGGCGATGAAGGCGTGGTCTGACAGGCACTCAAAGTGAGGGCAGCGACTAAGGTGGCTGCTAAGGTAGCCGTTTTATTAAAAGTCTTCATAAGTATTTCCTAATTCCAGTAAAGTAAAAATGAAAGCATGAACCTAAAAGTGACACACAAATACGTTAAAGCTTTTATCAAACGATGAATTTACCCTATTGATATATTGAGTGTCTAGACGGTTATTGTGTTCGATATTGCGCTTGTATTACCTACCGAAATAGACAGCTATAAAGGTGCGCTAAGTTTGCCCAAAAATCATAATTAATGTCTGTCTGAAGCAATATCTGTCTGCTATATTTTTTGACAATTTTCTATGATTAATAGTAAAAATTCGACAGATAGCGGCAATACACAGCAAATCACTTGAAATATAAACCATATCTAGGATAATTGAGCTATTCATTCTTAACTAATAAGTATTATATGCAATTGATTCCCGCTCCTGCTGGCGTGTTAGAAGTTGACGCGCTTTGGCAACAAGACAATTCTAATGATCCAAATACGGATACCGTTGCGCTGCTTTGCCATCCCAATCCGTTGTTCGATGGCACGATGAATAATAAAGTGGTGACGACCATGTACCGCTTTGCTCGTGATAATGGCATGCACGTGGTACGTTTTAACTTTCGCGGTGTTGGACAATCAACAGGTGAGCATGATTATGCAGACGGAGAAGTAGTTGATGCATTGACCGTGCTACAATGGATTGCTGAGCAAACTCCTGCACGAAAATTATGGCTTGGTGGTTTTTCATTCGGCGGTTATGTGACAGCGCGAGTGGCTGAGCAAGTGCTGGTGTCGCCGCACATATGGGGATTGGATGATTTTGAGATATCTAAGATTGCTCTCATTGCTCCCTCAGTCGAAAAAAATGACAGCAGTGATATAGACTTACCCGCTGATAAAACCTTTGAGATTTATGGTAATGCGGATGAGGTTATCAACCCAAGCAATATGCAAGATTTTGCTGAGCGCTTGGGGATTGATGTCAGTATCGTTGATGGCGCAGGACACTTTTTCCATGGGCGTTTGTCTGAGCTGAAAAAGCTTTTGGAGCAGCATACGTATAACGGCGATATATAGTATTTAGAGAGCGCTTAATACTCTTTAAGCTACCTAAAATAGCTTTGCGCTAAT
Organism: Psychrobacter sp. DD43; assembly: GCF_904846555.1. Taxonomy (NCBI): domain Bacteria; kingdom Pseudomonadati; phylum Pseudomonadota; class Gammaproteobacteria; order Moraxellales; family Moraxellaceae; genus Psychrobacter; species Psychrobacter sp. DD43. The sequence continues at coordinate 179,568 of NZ_CAJHBE010000003.1, read as the reverse complement.
CAGTATTGTTAAGAGTTAACGGATTATTTTTACAACCTTAAGCTGTGTTAACCTAAAGAATGGTTGTGATAAGCCATTCTGATAAACCAGTTGCTACTATCTCAGTGTAAAAATCATAAGTTAGTAGCGATTGTCGGTATTAATACTTTATTCTGATATTTATTTTGTTTAATGATGAGTCGTATTATGAGTTTATCTCCCTTACAGCGTTATGAGCAAGCCATCAGCACGGATGAGTTTACTCGTGATGAGCAGCAGTATTTGGCGATGAGTTACTTGGATGGTCTTTACCATCAGCTCAATGATAACGCGGTACAGAAAAAAGGCTTTTTTAGTTTTTTAAAAGCAAAGCCTGTTGCACCCAAAGGTTTGTATATGTGGGGCGGGGTAGGACGTGGTAAAACATGGATGATGGACATGTTTTATGATTCATTGACCATTGAGCGCAAGATGCGTCAACATTTTCATCATTTTATGCAGCGGGTACATCAAGAGCTACATAAGCTGCAAGGCGAGAGCGACCCGTTAGAAAAAGTCGCTGATATCATCTATGCTGAAGCGGTGATTATCTGTTTTGATGAGTTTTTTGTCTCTAACGTCTCTGATGCGATGATTTTGGGTGATTTGTTCACCATGCTATTTAATCGCGGTATTACATTGGTAGCGACATCAAATATTGAGCCATCTGGACTCTATAAAGATGGCTTGCATCGAGATCGCTTTATGCCAGCTATTGCCGAAGTTGAGAAGCATACCAGCGTTATGAATATCGACTCCGGTATTGATTATCGCTTGCGTGTGCTGCAACAAGCCGAGCTATACGAGTCGCCCATGACCAAAGCCAATCATCACTGGCTCGCCAACCGTTTTGCTAGCTTGTCTAACAATCAAAAATTCAGCAATGAGCCTATCACTGTTAATGGTCGTGAAATCAGGATTAATGCGCGTACCGATGACATCTTATTCTGCGACTTCCGTCATTTATGCATGGAGCCGCGGTCGGCATCTGATTTTATTGAAATCGCTAAGCAGTTCAGCACCGTACTTATCAATGCAGTGCCAGCGCTCGATGATGATTTGCGGGATCCCACACGACGTTTTATTTATTTAGTCGATGAGTTTTATGATCGCCGTGTCAAATTATTGGTGCGCGCGCAACAGCCGATTCTTGAATTATATCAAGGACAAAAACTGGCGTTCGAGATTGAACGTACACGTTCGCGCCTGCTTGAGATGCAGTCAGAAGACTATCTGAAAATGGAGCATCGTACTGAAGATTCGGACGCAGCATAGATTTTATTCAATGCTTTAAATATTAAAAACCAGTTGTTGTCCAATACTGTTGGCTACTCTATAACAATATAGCAGCAGCTGGTTTGTTTCTACTTATATCCCATAAAACTATAATAATATTACCTATAATGGGCAAATGTGCCTAACCGCTAAACACTTATAATAATGAATAAGGATAGACCATGAGTACCTCTGAAAAGAGTCACAACCATAATAATGATGAGCCAAACAATACCGAAAGTCCGATAGTAACCAACTCACAAGTGACCGATGAACAACTGATCAATTGGATTAAATCGAGGCGCAGTATCGGTAATCTGAGTATCCCTGCACCGACAGAGAGCCAGATAAAAGCCGCTATTGATTGTGCAGTGACTGCCCCAGATCATAAGAAACTACAGCCGTGGCGCTTTATCGTCACACAGGGTAATGCTCGTCATGAGCTAGGTCGTGCATTTTTGGTGGCAGCTGAAGCCAAAGCAGCACAAGAAGGCGATACCCTATCTGAAAAAGATCGGCAAAAAACTTATAATATGCCATTACGTGCACCCGTTATTATTACTGTCGTCACACAAATGCAAGCGCATAAAAAAGTACCACCCTTTGAACAGATGCTTAGTGCGGGTGCGGCGGTTCAAAACCTCATCTTAGCGCTAAAGGCACAAGGTTTTAGTACGGTGTGGCGTACTGGGTTACTCTGTAATGAGCCTGCTGTTAAAGCATATTTTGATGTAAGTGCAGATGATTATGTCACGGCTTTTGTTTATACCGGCAGCAGCCCTTGTGATATGCCAACGCGTAAGCCGATTGATATTGAACCACTGATGCGCTTTGATCAATAAAAGTCTTTATTGCATAATATAGTGGGCAACCAAGAGCATAGCTAAGTAATGACTTAACGAGAATGGCTGTTTGGCTGAGCTAGTAGCCTAAAAAATACTGTTAATTTGTACAAATAATTGTTCATACATTTTGCTGCGCTCACTGTATACTCAGCATAAATCAATTTATCACAAAGTCAGTCAATTCGGATAAAACATATGATAAGCGCTAATGACAAAAGCACAGATACCAACGTAGACAGCACACAAGCTGAGCAAAAAATGGCTGAAAAACAAAATAAATTGTTGTCTGGTATCATTGAGCGTGCTACCAAATCTAGTCTTGGACGTAAAAAGTTAAATCCAAGTGTGGTAGAATCTGCCGTAGCAAAAAAAATGGAAGAGATACATAAAAATCCGACCAAGCTGCGTTTAGTGGTATTAGGCGGCGGTAGCTTTGGCACCGCCATGGCAAACTTAGCGGCACGCAATGGCTGCGATACCACGCTGTGGGTGCGTAACAAGCGTACGGTCAAAGCGATGGCAAAATCGCAAATGAATAAAAAATACCTGCCAGGCTATAAGCTTGATGACCGCCTAAAATACAGTCATGAGCTGCAAGCCGCAGTCAAAGATACGGATATTATCTTCATTGCCGTACCGGGATTGGCGTTTCGCGAAACGCTTAAAAGTATCGCCCCTTTTATTAGTGGGCAGTCTATTGTTTCTTTGACCAAAGGGATGGAAAAAGACACTTTTTCCCTGATGAGTGACATCATCAAAGACGAGCTACCTGAAGTAAATTTTGGCGTGATGTCTGGTCCAAATCTTGCTATAGAAATCATGAAAAATATGCCATCTGCTACGGTAATCGCTAGTGAATCTGAACCATTACGTCATGCCGTACAAGCGGCATTACATAGTGCATTCTTTAGAGTATTTGCTAGTGATGATATCCGCGGTGTTGAGCTTGGCGGCGCGCTAAAAAATATTTATGCCATTGCTATGGGTATGGCAGCTGCTTACGAGGTTGGTGAAAATACCAAAGCCATGATATTGACCCGTGGCTTAGCGGAAATGAGTCGCTTTGGTGTACATGCCGGTGCCAATCCGCTGACCTTTTTAGGGCTATCAGGTGTCGGGGATTTGTATGCCACTTGTAGCTCGGAGTTAAGTCGTAATTATCGTATCGGTAATATGCTTGGTCGCGGGATGACGATTGATGCAGCGGTCAAAAAATTGGGACAAACTGCTGAAGGGGTGAATACCATTCAGCAAGTACATGAAAAAGCCACTAAAGAAGGCATTTATATGCCTATTACTCATGCGTTATATGCCGTCATTTATGAAGACAAAGCGGCGCTTGGTGTTGCCCTGCATTTGATGGAAGCAGGCTTTCGTAGTGATGTTGAATTTGTCATGGAGCACGACCACAGTAATGCTTCGCTGACCGCGCAAATGCAAACTGCAAACAGTCAATCAAAAGAGGATAAAAGTAAGCAGGGTAATAAATAGTAAGAAGTTGTTAGCGCAATAGCAATAGCGTGTCATTAAAAGAGAGTTACTTATAATTTGCACTGGCGATATAACAACAATAAAAAAGGCTGATAACTTATGAAAATTATTTTGATGCGCCATGGTCAAGCAGAAGACGAGACGCGTCCCGATAGCGCCCGCCAGCTGACGGATTTTGGTCAGCAGCAAGCAAAGCAGACCGCAAAATATATCACTACGCATTATCATCCCGATTATTTTTTGGTCAGTCCTTATGCGAGGGCACAGCAAACACTGGTAGAACTCCAGGCACAACTGCCTATTGTTCCATCGAGCATACAAGACAATCTCACGCCGTCTGACGATGCGCGTCAAGCGTTGAATGAGATTGCTGACATTGAAGCTAAGTGTCTGGTGGTGGTTTGTCATATGTCTATCGTTGCTTATATCGCAGGGTTGCTAACCAATGACTATCCTGAGTCTTTTTCTTTGGCAGAAGCACGTGTGTTTGAGATGGATTTTGTGATGGCAGGTATGGCACGCGAGATTGCCCGCTTTGTACCGGATCAGCCTTATTAATATAAGTTATTATTGATGGTTAATAATAGTGCTGCTGTTGATGGTCCTAGATCATCTGCATTTTAGCTAAACGATAGCTTTGATATATTATGGCTTTAATAATTGAGGACACATTTGGTGTTACATGTTTGGTTAAGAGCGCAGCACAGTCCACTAGCGGTCTGGCATGAAGACAATCAACACTGGCAGTTGGTCGAGGGTTGGCAGCAGCTACAGGATATCTATAGTCGCTATAAAGCAAATAGCCAAAAAGCCATTTGTCTTTATTTTCCATCTACCCATATGTTACAGGTCGATACGGAGCTAAACAGCACTCAGCTTAAGCAGTTAGGCAGTAGTGGCAAGCAGTACTTATTTGAAGAGACTTCTTTAACGCCTGTTGAGCAATTGGCTATTCGGCAAATGAGTCATAATAACACCCATCATCTATATGCGCTGGCACAAACTGATATCGAATTATGGCAACAGAGCGCAAAGCTTGCTGGCATGAATATCGTTGCTTTATTGCCTGATTTTCTATTATTGCCACTACCAGAAGAAGGGGCTGGGCAGCAAATCACCCTATATCAAGACAAAGAAACTGTGTTGCTTCGCCAATCTTTATATCAAGGTATGGCAGTCAGCTATTTACCGCTAATCTTTGAGCGTTTTCCGCATTTAAGCGAGGTCTTGATAGTACCTGCCATTGAGGACACTGTTTACGATACCGGCTACGTTTCTGACATTATTGCTACTGATATCATTACGACTGATAATGAGCTTGCTAATCGAACTGAGATTGAAAACTCTATAGCAGCAGGCAGCTTTACCGCGATTACAGCTGACATGATAGCTGAGCATCAACTGTTGTTAATCACACTAGTGACGACGCCAAAACCACTTGATAACGCAGAGCGTCATGCGCTGAACTTTTTTGTTAAGTCAACGGATTCGCAGTTGTCACCTTATCTTCGTGTGGCGCTGATGGTGGCGTTATCGGCACTGGTATTACAGATGGCGACCGATGCGGTGCAGTGGTATCAATATAATGAGGCAACAACTGCGACTAAGACTGAGATTGCGACACAATATCAGTCTTGGTTTCCAAATGAGCCACTCAGTACGCGTACCAAACTACAAGTTCAACTACAACCAAAATTGCGCAGCGATAGCCAAGCACCAGCGTCACACATGGCAGTGCTTTCGCGTATATCCCCTTTGATTAAACAGTCGTCATTAAAGGCGCAAGCATTGGTTATGCAGTCTTCGGCACTTAGCTTTACGTTGATTGCTCCTGATCGCGGCAGTCTTGATCAGTTTACTGCTACACTCGTCGCGCAAGGTCTAACGGCAAAACTAGAGCAAGTGAATGGCAATGAGCAAGGGCAGTTTAGCGGTCAAGTAACGGTCAATGTCGTAGACAACAACAGCAGTGTCGGCAATAAAGGGTAATGATGAAAATACTACAGCGCCGTACCAAACGTAGCACAACGATGCTGCAGACAAGTGCATTATCAGCGCGAATGACAAGCTATCAAAACCTGCTATTTGTACGCTGGCAAGCATTGTCTTCTCGTGACCAGTTGGCTTTGCTATTATTGTCTGCTTTTTTACTACTGTTTATTGGCGGTTATGGCGGTTATAGTATTCATCAGGCAGCCAATCATAGCAAAAGCGAGTACCAAGAGCAGGTTGCTGATTATTTTTGGTTGCGTGCTCAAGCAGGTAATATCGATAGTAATGCGTTAGCGGCTGCCAATACTGCTGATGGTGCAGAGCTGATACCTGCTGCTAGTAGTGTCAACGCGCTGCTAACTAACTCAGGTATTGTAGATGCGCAAGTGATTGCTAATGGTGATACGGTACAACTAAGCTTTAACAATCCGAGTCAAGCAGTGGTGAGTGCTGCCCTTGGTAAGCTTGAACAACAAGGCTGGCAATTCACTCAGTTGTCTATGCAGCAAGATTTACTCACTAAAGCGATTCAGGTTCAGGCTACCGTGACCTCATTATAAAGGGGCAAGGGGTAAGGGGCTAGGAGCATTGGGATAAAGTTTACTCAGAAGTAGCCAATAGCTTTTATGCTAACAAACCCATTTATACAGCAGACCTTATTGAAAAAGTACTTCTTAGACACTATAAAATAGCTATAACAAATGTTTCACTTTAAAATTCATGCCTCATTTATGTGTAGGGTTTTATAATCAGCACTATATGCTATGTATGCCATGACAGGTGATCATATAAATAATCCGATGAGTGATAATATGAACAATAAACAAAGCCGCTCTTTAGTAACGTATAACCACATTACGTATTTATTATATGTACTCAGTTATTTTACTGCCGGTTTGCTGTGGATTGTGCCTATCTTTATGAATTATGCCAAACGTCGTGATGCTGATGGCACATGGCTTGCCACGCACTTTGACTGGCAAATTAAAACATTTTGGTACAGTATTGTGTGGTTTATCGTTGGCATTGGCATCATTACTTTTGCTCTTGGTAGTTTTGGCGTTAGTATGATGGCGGATAGCGGTAATATCGCTGTCGGCTCGGTATTACTAGCAAGCATTGGTTTTATTATTATGGGTGTTGCCTTTATTTGGCATTTATACCGTATCGTGCGAGGCTGGATTGCTCTAGCGGATGGTCGACCTGTCCCTTAATAATTGAGCTACATCTTATTGTAGAGAGTAGCTATTTATAGTCGATTCCAAATAAAATAGATACGCTATATTGCAACGCGGGACTGGAATAAATTTTTCTGGCGTGCTGTGCCTACGCCGACAGAGGGTGCGTAAAATTTATTCCAGTCCCGCTGTACCGTTTTAATACTGAATTCACTATATATTCTTTATAGTAAAATTGGCTGATGAAACTTTGGTCTTATTTCGACTAAGCTGATATAATCGCTGCGCTTGAGCACATTGGTTTTCTTTATTCATTTTCACTTTCAAGCAGGGTCTGTCGTTACTATGTCTTATGCCTTACTTCGCCCTTTTTTGTTTAATATGGACCCTGAGCACGCGCATGAAATGACCTTATCTTTATTGGATAAAGCTCATAAAGCGCGTGTTTTAGGTTTGGTTTATGGTCAATCTATGCAGCCAACTGATTGCATGGGCTTGCAGTTCTCTAATCCTGTTGGTCTTGCAGCCGGACTGGATAAAAACGGCGATTATATTGACGCCTTAGCTGAGCTTGGTTTTGGCTTTATCGAAGTAGGTACAGTCACGCCAAAGCCGCAAGCCGGTAATGATAGACCGCGTTTATTTAGACTCAAACAAGCAGACGCCATTATTAACCGTATGGGTTTTAACAATGAAGGTGTCGACTACCTCATTGAAAATGTGCAGCGCTGTAAATACAAAGGCAATATCGGCATTAATATCGGTAAAAACGCTGCAACGCCAGTTGAAAAAGCGGCTGATGACTATGTTTACTGCTTAGAGCGTATTTACCCACATGCTTCCTACATCACTGTCAATATCTCTTCGCCAAATACCGCAAATTTACGTGACCTGCAAAGCGGAGAAGCATTAACTCATTTGTTAGATGCGATCAAAAACCGCCACAGTCAATTGGCAACAGAATACGGTTTTTATGTGCCATTGGTTCTTAAAGTCGCGCCTGATTTAGATCCAATTCAGGTAGATTATATCTCTCAGCAACTGCTGGATTTCGAGATTGATGGTTTGATTGCGACCAATACCACGTTGAGCCGCGTAGGCGTTGAAGATTTGCCCGATGGCGATCAAGCAGGCGGTTTATCAGGTCGTCCGGTCAGCCACATTAGTACGCAGATTTTACAACAATTCTCTGATCAGCTGGATGGTAAAGTGGCATTGATTGGGGTCGGCGGTATCGATAGTGGCGCTAAAGCCGTCAAGAAAATCGAAGCGGGCGCAGATATGGTTCAGCTTTATTCAGGGCTTATTTATAAAGGGCCTGGGCTTGTACAGTCTTGTATACAGTCTATCGGTGGTTATTACGACGCGATGGAAAATTAATTTAAGCTATATGGGTTACATTAAAAGTATGAAGGCTTGTTATCTAATACTTAATTCAACACCTGATACAAAAGATATAAAGTAACGAGGCGGTATACATGAGTGGTTTAGACATTGTGATTGCTGTTGTGGTGCTAATAGGCTTATGGCGCGGCTTTCAAGTGGGTCTGATTAAGACGGCAGTTGGTTTGGTCGGTTGGTTTATCGCTCTTATTGCAGCAAGTCGATTGGCCGCTTCCATAGCACCGCAGTTATCGAGTATCATCCAGAACCCTGTCTTACAGATGGCTGCTGCTTTTTTATTGGTAGTGATTGCGATATTGGCTATCATGCACTTGGTTGCCTTTGTCTTTTCAGGTGTCTTAAAAACTTTACGTTTGGGTGTACTTGATAAGATGGCAGGTGGCCTATTAGGTGCTGCTAAAAATGTGCTGATGGTGTTGGTGATTCTTAGCATTAGTGCGCCACTATTGGTACAAATGCCGCAGTGGCAGACATCCGTACTGGCACCTGAGCTATTACCTTATGCGCCTGTTGGTAAAGCGCTCGTCTCAGATATGTTTGGGATGGCTTGGGATCAGGTCAATCAATCATAAGGGTTGAATAAAAAGCTATTCAACCGCATCTAATATTCGTAAAATACCATCCATCAATTATCAATGCTTAATTATTAGCTTAATCAACAACCGTTTGTGTCATAGATCACTCTCTTCTTAAAAAGATTTTAATCTTAGCAAACATCATCAGCTTGGCGGCATATGATAGGTCACAAACTAAAGCGATTTTATCAGTAGTAATGCCGTTATTGTGTTTTTAATGTGTGGTTCAAATTCAAAATAGGATACAACTATGTGTGGAGTCGTTGGGGTCGCAGCTCATGAGCCGGTCAACCAAATTTTGTATGATGCCTTAACCATGTTGCAGCACCGTGGGCAAGATGCGGCAGGTATTGTGACTTTACAGGATGGACGTTTATATTTACGCAAAGAAAACGGCATGGTACGTGACGTTTTTATGAATCGCCATATGTTAAAGCTGGTCGGTAAGTTTGGTATCGGTCATGTGCGTTATCCAACTGCTGGCACGTCAAGCAGTGCTGAAGCGCAGCCTTTTTATGTCAACTCGCCTTACGGTATCACGCTGGCACATAATGGTAACTTGACCAATGCTGAGAGCTTGGCGAAGTCGCTTTATCAAGAAGATCGTCGTCATCTAAATACCGACTCAGATTCTGAGGTTTTGCTCAATGTGCTGGCACATGAAATGCAAAATCTAGGCAAAACCCATCCAACGCCTGCTGACATCTTTGAAGCAGTGACAGCGGTTTATGGCCGTGTTGAAGGCGCTTATGGCGTAGTCGCTTTGATTACTGGTCATGGTTTGCTAGCATTTCGTGATCCAAACGGTATTCGTCCGCTTATATTTGGTAAGCGCATGGCAGCTAATGGCGGCACAGAATATATGGTGGCATCAGAATCGGTTGCTCTGACCGGTTCAGGTTTTAGTATTGTTCGTGATGTTAAGCCAGGCGAAGCTATATTTATTGATCTGGATCATAAATTGCATACGCATCAGTGCGTTGAGCAAAAAGAATATACACCTTGTATCTTTGAATATGTGTATTTTGCCCGTCCAGATTCTATTATGGACAATATCTCCGTTTATAAATCACGCCTACGTATGGGTGAAAAACTGGCCGATAAAATCCTTGCTGAATGGGGTGAGGATCACGATATCGATGTGGTCATTCCTATCCCTGATACCTCGCGTACCTCAGCGATGGAGCTAGCGCTAAAGATGAATATCAAGTACCGTGAAGGGTTTATGAAAAACCGCTATATCGGTCGCACCTTTATCATGCCAGGTCAGCAGCAGCGCAAAAAGTCAGTGCGTCAAAAGCTTAGTGCGGTACCATTAGAGTTTAAAGGTAAAAACGTACTCTTGGTTGATGATTCTATTGTTCGCGGTACAACCTGCCATGAGATTATCCAAATGGCACGCGATGCAGGCGCGCGCAAGGTATTCTTTGCCAGTGCAGCGCCACCGGTTAAGTATCCAAATGTCTATGGTATTGATATGCCAGTGCGTAGCGAACTTATTGCGTCAGGACATAGCGTTGAAGAAGTACGCGAGATTATCGGTGCTGACCGCTTAATTTTCCAAGATTTGGACGATTTGATTGAAGCGGTCAAAGATACTAAGCATAGTAAAGTTGAAGGTTTTGATTGTGCCGTATTTAATGGCTGCTACATCACTGGTCAAATCAATGAAGCGTATCTTGAGCATCTGCAAGAGCAGCGTAACGACACTGCTAAAAAGGGTAAAAAAGGGGTACAAATAGTCGCTGATACGCCAGTAGATATGATGGGTGTAGAAGAACTTTAAGCCTCTTTATATCTTAAAATAAAGTAAGTAAAAAAAGGCTGGATTCTCAATGAATTCAGCCTTTTTGCTATTAAATTTATTGTCGAAATATATAGTTTTAAGAGTGATTCTTTAGATTAAAAAATCATTAAACAACCATAAAAAGCCATTAATCGCAGTGATACCGACCACCATGCTGACTAGTAATTGACGGCTAATATGATAGACAAACAATACCAATAATAAAGCGCCAATTTGTGCCATTAGTAAATGCATCTCCGCGCTATTGATACCAGTACTTTGTGACAAACCTTGATAAGACAAGCTGGTCAAAATAAGCAGTACCATGACCGATAACGGTAAACTTTCATTTAATCGATGCAGCCAAGGCGTATCCAGTAGCTTTTTGGGTATTAAAGCGGGTAGAGCGCGGGTAATAAAAGTCACTGCTGCCATCGCGAACGTTGCAAAAATCAGATAACTACTGCTCATTACTGCCTCCTTGCACACTGCGCTGCACCCAAACTCCACGGACTAAAATCATAAGCATACAAATCGTAATCGCTACCAATAATAACCAGTTACTGGTAAAAAAAGAGGCGATGACTAAAGCAATGACAGCAATAATAATAGGGAAATAGCGTTTGATACTTTGGAATTGCTCATAAGCTAAAATCGCAAACAGACACACCAAGGCAAAATCCAAATGCGGTACCAAATCACTGAGAGCGCTACCAATCATTACACCAATCGCACCTGCTAATACCCACCAGCTTTGATTGAATAAGCTTACGGGCACTATCAATGCTTGTCGTGATTCATTCGGCAAACTGGTCATCACCGAAAAAGTTTCGTCAGTTAGAGCAAACAAGCAATAGGTCTTGGCTATTTTATTCTTTGGCAGATATTGTAATAACGGCATGCCATAAAAAACATGACGCAAGTTAATAGCAGCAATATTGGTTGCGATATTGCCAATCGGTAATCCAGCACTTAACATTGGTAGGCAGGCATATTGAGCGGCACCCGCATACAACACTACGCTGAGCATAATCGTTGCCCATACTGGTATACCAGCAACTTGCGCAAGCACACCAAAGGCGATGCCCGCTGGCAAATAACCCATGGCGACTGGTAAGCTTTTTTTAAAGCCTTCTCCCCAGTCATAGCCCTGTACCTGAGTTTGATTGATCTCATTTGATTGAGTATTCACGTCACATCCTAGTTTTTACCATTTTTGTTTATTATTAAATTTTAAAGGGAGCTTAATAGTGTAATGCTGATCGGTCAATGGTCAATGGTCAATGGTCAATGGTCAATGGTCAATGGTCAAGTTGGAGTTTTTCATAGCTGCTAGTTTGATGAGCACGGTATAAAAATCCAGCAAGTATCAGCATTCTTAGCAACAATAAACACCATACGCTGAGCCAGATGCCCGTCATAGCCCACTGCTGATAAAGCAACCAACTCAATGGGAAAAAGATAGCCGCTAATATAAGGGCTGCATTGCGAATAATGCTACCTGCTGTTAAACCAAAAAATATCCCATCTAACCAGTAAGCCCCAACCCCGACAAGTGGTAACAGGACAGCATATAAATGATAGTCGTAAGCGAGCGTAAAGACCGGTTCGATATTGGTCATAAACTGTAAATATGTGGGCATGGCAAGCCACCATATCGTACTTAGCAGGATAGCAAGACCGTAGCTCACGATGCCAGTACGCTTCACAATAATGCGAAAGCGCGACCAATCTCGTCGACCTGCTGCTTGTCCACTTAACGTCTCAGCAGAGACTGCCGCCCCGTCAAGGGCAAAGGCTGAGATGCTCAATACTTGTAATAAAATGGCATTGGCAGCAAGTATGACATCGCCGCTTTGAGCAGAGAGTCGAGTAATCCAAGCAAAGCTTAACGTTAAAATAAGCGTACGAATAAAAATATCTTTATTTAGTGAAAATAGCCTAAGCATCTTATCTTTATTAAAATGCTGCGGATCAGCAGTAAATAACGCCTGCCAAGAGATTTTCAAATGTAGACGACTTAACCATAATGCCAATACTACGCCCAGCCAGAAGGCAATCGCTGTACCCAATGCAACACCGACCAAGCCCATATCCATTGCAAAAACAAAAAATAGTGTCAGAATGATATTGAGTATAGCGATAAAACCTTGTTGATATAGCATATAACGGGTCTTGCCTTGACCTGCAAACCAGCCAATAAAAGCAAAGTTCATTAGCTCAGCAATCACACCCCAAAAGCGCACATCTAAATAGGTCTTTGCTGCATCGCCGCTATCAGGATTGGCGGCAAGCGCTTGTAGACCAAAATCAATGAGCCAAGGTTTTACCAGTAGTAAAACGGCACCAATCATAAATGCTAAAACCAAAGCGCGTTGCAAGATGGATAACAGCGGTGATTGCTGACCACGGTTATCTTTTAACTCGCCGTTATGAGCAGTGCTTCTATTATCTAATTGTCCAAGAGCTTGAGCAGAAAGTCCAGATGACGCATATTGCAAAAAGTTAAAACTGACGAGCAATAGTGATAGCAGTTGTACTGCAAGTCCGATACCAGCAAGTTTTGCCGTATCATTCATATTGCCAATAATCGCCGTATCAATGACGCTTTGGAGTGGCATTGCAAGATTTGCCAATAATACTGGCAATGCAATAGCAATAATACGTGCATAGCGAGTATCAATAGGCGGCATAGGACGTGGCGGTAGGATAGATGACATAAGGCAATCGCTTAGATAGGCAGATTAAGAATGCTCATAGGTAGTGCTAAGGATAATAACTTATAGCAGCGCTAAAATTTTTAGGTATTGATTTGATTTTGACCATTATACATAAACAAAAGCACCTAGAGTCTAGGTGCTTTTTTCATGATCACGCTTATCTACTCACTTAATAGAGAATTTACCAAGTGAGCAGGGGTACCATTATCAATCTTGTTCAAACATCTTTGGATCATTGAAAGTCACGATTTCTTCTTCAAACTCAGGTTTTACTTTGACGATAAAGTCATCACGTGACAGACCCATCGCTAGAGGAATCGAGCTTGCAATATAGGTAGAGGAGTAAGTACCAGCAAGTAAACCAATAAACAGTGCCGCTGAGAACCAGAATAAGCCATCACCGCCCAAGAACAGCATTGCTAATACCACTAATAGTACGGTTGAAATGGTCATAATCGTACGGCGTAGTGTCTCTGTTAATGACAAATCAATCGTTTGACGCGGACTGATACCGCGGACACGGCGGAAATTTTCACGGATACGGTCATAGACAACGATGGTATCGTTCAATGAATAACCAATCAATGCCAAGATGGCTGCTAGTACTGTTAAATCGAATGGGAAGCCAAATAAGGCAAAGACACCGATGGTCACGATAGCATCATGGAACAAGGACAATACTGCGCCAAGTGCCAGTTTGAACTGGAAGCGCAGGGCAACATATCCCAGCATACACGCTAGTGCAAGCACAATTGACATGACTGAGCTTAAGTAAACCTCATTACCCACTTGACTACCGATAATATTCACGTTGCTGATTTCAACATCGTTATTAGGTAGCGCTAATGCTTCGCTCAAGCTGGTGTTAAGACCATCGATGTTATCAGATTGAGGCGGCAAACGTATTAGCAGCTCTTGCGAGGTGCCTAGGTACTGCACGACTGCATCATCAAAGCCATTATCTGCCAACGCAGTAACCACATCACCTTGCTCGACAGATTGCTCATAGCGTACATCTGCTGACACGCCACCGGTAAAATCAAGACCAAGGTTTAAGCCATTGACCGCAATTGCAATGATACTACCAATCACCAAAATGATTGATAAAATGCCCATTGGCTTTTCTATCTTCATAAAAGGGATGATACGCTGATCACCAACGGCTTTGATACCGCCTTCGGCATAGGCAGCTGCATCGTCAGCAGCGTCACCCAATGCTAAGTTAGGATCGATAGCAGCAGGCGAGAGTACTTGACTGTCTTTACTAGCGCTTTTGCCACTCCGCGGATTTTTATTAGCTGATTTTTTAGCAGTGGCGTTATTGGTTTGGGTATTGCTGCCTTTGCCATCACGGCGCGGCTTTTTACGGCGACGCGTAGTTGCTTCACTATTTGAGCCATTCGGTTCAGGATTGTTCTGTTTTTCTAGAGGATTGTTATTATCGATTGCCATAGTTTTCTCCTAACCGATGCTCAGACGTTTGATAGATTTACGCTTACCATAAGCAATTTGTATCAGTGCACGGGTTACCAAAATAGCCGTAAACAGCGAGCTGACAATACCAATGGCTAAAGTAATCGCAAAGCCTTTAATCGGACCTGTACCAATCGCAAATAAGATAAAGGCGACCAGTAAGGTTGTGATATTGGCATCGAAAATACTACTATAGGCGCGATCAAAACCTGCCACGATAGCCGATTTCGGTCTCACTCCATTAGCTATCTCCTCGCGAATACGCTCAAAAATCAGAACGTTAGCATCGACCGCCATACCAATGGTCAATACGATACCAGCGATACCCGGTAACGTCAGTGATGAGCCTAAGATGGACATAATAGAGATAATAATAATAACGTTAACTGCTAGAGCAATATTGGCAATCACACCAAACAGACGATAGAAGATAATCATAAACGCAAAGACTAATAAATAACCAACCTGCGTAGAGAATAAGCCTTTATCGATATTTTCCTGACCCAGTGATGGACCAATGGTGCGCTCTTCAACGAAATACATCGGTGCCGCTAACGCGCCTGAGCGTAGTAACAATGCAAGCTCAGCGGCTTCAGCACTACTATCCAGACCAGTAATACGGAAAGATGAGCCTAGTACTGCTTGGATATTTGCACGGTTAATGACTTTTGTTTCAGCATATGGCGTCCGAACTTCAATCGTTTCGCCAGTAACTGGGTCTTCTTCATAAGCGATGCGCTGTTTATTTTCAATAAACAATACTGCCATTTGTTTGCCAACCGCTGTACGGGTAGCATTCTGCATCAGCTTACCACCAGCACTGTCTAAGGTGATACTAACCTCAGGTGAACCACTTTCATCAATACCGGTTTGAGCATTGGTAACTTTATCACCAGTGACAATCGCTTGGCGCTCCAATAATACTGGCGGACCATTAAGGGTTTCAAATGGGAACGCTTCAGTACCGGCAGGTGGAATACCGCCTGTATAGTTTTCGGCACCTTCAGCGACCATACGGAATTCAAGATTGGCCGTACGACCAAGGACGCGTTTTGCCTCAGCAGTATCTTGCACACCTGGTAGCTCAACGACGATACGGCTAGCGCCTTGTGATTGTACCAAAGCTTCTGTTACCCCAAGTTCAGCAATACGATTGCGTAGGGTAGTCAAGTTTTGATTGACCGCGTAGCTGTTGATTTCATCAAGCGTTGCATCGTTATACGCTAAAATCAGGGCAGGGCCTTGCTCATCAATAGAAGATTGCAGGGCAAAGGTGTTACCCATTGAGCTTTGCAAAACGTTTTGGGCACGGTTACGAGTGTCTGTATCGGAAAAATGCAATACCACGCTACGCTTGTCGTTTTTGATACCTTTGACAGCAATGCGCTCAGCTCTTAGATCTCGTCGAATATCGCGACTGGCACTGGTCAGACGTTGTTCGAGCGCCTTGTCCATATCAACTTCTAAGACGAAACGAACGCCGCCACGCAAATCAAGACCAAGTTTCATGGGCTTGGCGCCGATATCACGCAACCACTGCGGCGTTGTCTGCGCTAAGTTCAGTGCGACTACATAGTTCTCACCCAAGTTTTTTCTCAATACTTCCTGAGCTTTGAGCTGATCGACTGGATTGTCAAGACGTACCAATGCGCTGTTACCTTTAAACGTACCATCATGGTAGTTCAAGCCAGCTTCTTTTAACAGGTCTTGTGACTGCGTTAAAATGCCATCAGACAACTGTGTGCCTGCTGCAGCACTGGTAATCTGTACGGCAGGTTCGTCAGGATATAAGTTAGGAGCAGCGTATAGACCGGCAATGATAAGTACGACGGTGATGAGTAGGTATTTCCAAGCGGGATATTGCATAATCACTTCTTTAGGTTGATAAACTACTGGCGACGCAGGCCACAAGTTAGCAGATGGGAAGTTAGCGATAACAATGGTGAGGTGCTTATTTAGCTGCCATAGAAGCCATGATAGTGCACCACTGTGATCATCCGCGATGATAATAAAGCATAAAACGGTAAAGCCAAAAATGACCGTAAATAATGTACGGTCATTTTATAATCATTACAACTGTTAATTGATACTGATACAATAATAGCCAGTCATTATCCTGCTGACTAATTTTAACGATCACATATATCAATTATCAAAGATGTCAATGACGTTTAAACGCTTTCGATAGTACCAGCTGGCAATACTGAAATAACAGAAGCACGTTGTACCTTGATATCTGTATTATTATTTAAGCTTACCACTGCATAATCGCCTTCCAAATGTTTGATACGACCCATCAAACCACCAGCAAATATGATTTCGCTGCCGACTGTCAAAGCACTTACCATAGCGCGATGTTCTTTAGTACGTTTTGATTGTGGACGAATCACCAAAAAGTAAAAAATAGCAAAAAAAGCAACTGGTAATAAGATTTGACCGAACAGTGATGCCGCACCGGCAGTTTCAGCAGCATGAGCGGCTTGGATAAATAACAACATAGTTTCTCTCGACAAGTTATAGATAACAATTAATTTAGACGCATAGTAGCAAAAAATACCAGACTTGGTAACTGTTAATCATAAGCTGGTTATGTTTTTCTTAAGCTAAAGGCATGTTGATAGCGCATTATTTTGCCTATCTGACTTTTTAAGCTGTCTACATTATATAGAAACCATTGACTTATAAAACAAGCCCAATAGTAAATAGTTAACATGCCATCAAGCGAAACCCGTATTTCTCTCATTCGCAAATGTGTCGTGATTATTGAAATATATAGCGATTTATTGTGAAATAAGCGCATCAATGCTACTATCGAAAGCAAATAGTCGCCAGTTTTTAAAGTAAGATTTAAGCCATTGTGCTGAGCGATATGTGCTCATTTATATATCAAAGATCCAGACCATATCAGATAATATTTTCTATCTGCTTGCCTCTGCTCATGATATATTGTGACTTCCTTTTACTTCTTTGTTTAGGTTACCTAACTTGTTCACCTCTTTTATGTCTGTACCTCGTTTACATCGTTCGCGTGCTTGTCGTAAAGACGCCTCTGCCAAACCTCCCCCGACGATGCTTGGCGATACTCGCTTGAGTATCAAATCATTGTTGGCGTTATCTGTCTGGATAACGCTGCTGCTACCGCAAACGGTCTGGGCAGCTGAAGGAGTAGCGGACCCAAGTACAAGCAGTATATTGCTGCTCATACTATATGTACTCGTTGCCATTGGTATCTCATTTATCTGTTCACTGGCAGAGTCAGCACTCCTGACGATGACGCCGTCTTATATCGCTGATGTTCAAGAGCGCAATCCAAAAAAAGCCCATATGTTAAGACGCTTAAAGATTGATAATATCGATCAGTCCTTGGCTGCTATTTTGACCTTGAATACAGTGGCACATACACTAGGCTCGATAGGCGCAGGTGCGCAAGCGACGATTGTATTTGGTAGTGCTTGGTTTGGTTTGTTTTCTGCCATCATGACCCTCGCTATTTTATTCTTATCTGAGATTATTCCAAAGACCTTAGGTACGATGTACTGGCGTCAACTCAGTGGCATGGTTGCCTACTTTGTACGTGGTATTATTCTACTGCTATATCCACTAATTTGGATCTCAGAAAAACTCACCAAGTTGCTGGTACGTGGTAAAGAGCCACAAACCTTTAGCCGTCGCGAATTTGCTGCGCTTGCCAGTATTGGTGAAGAAGCAGGACAAATCGATCCATTAGAGTCGCGTATTATCCGAAACTTACTGGCATTTGGTGCTATTAAGGTTGAAGATATTATGACGCCGCGTTCGGTGATGCTGGCTTTTGAAGAGAATAAAACAGTAGCAGAGTTGCTGGTTGATCGTCCAAAATTGACCTTCTCTAGACTACCGATTTATGATGGTGATTTGGATAATATTACAGGCTTTGTATTAAAAACAGACATGCTATTAGCAAAAGTGAATCATGCCGTACATAAGCCACTGACGCAGTTTAAACGTGACATTACTTTTGTTTTTTCAAAGATGAAATTGTTTGATTTGCTTGAGCTGATGCTGAAAAACCGTATCCATATTGCCATTACGGTCGGTGAATACGGGGAAGTCAAAGGTTTAGTTACTCTAGAAGATGTGTTCGAAACTCTCTTAGGTCTTGAGATTGTCGATGAGATAGATCGCGTTGAAGACATGCAAGCATTGGCACGGCAAATGATGGACAGACGTGTCGAGCGCTTGGGTATGAAGCTGAGTGATGATGAGCATTATGAAGACTATACAGCTGACAGTAAGCAGTAAAAACTTAATCAGTTTTTATTGCGTAAACTACTGATAATTTATCGTATGCTTTTTATAAGATAGCTCATTTATTCAAAAAGCATACTTTACTGAAGTAGTCGCAATAATTACACAGGGTGTCACATGGCTGTGAGAATTAAGTGATAGGCTAAAAGTATCCTAATAAGAGGCTGCTAGAAATCTAATATAAAAGCACTTGTTAGAAATGCCTATCAATAGAAATACTCGTTAATTACTACATCGATTGAAGATACTAGTTCGTCAGTAGTTAAAAGTTCAGGGTATAAGATTTATTGGATATAAATAGCACTCTATAATTAAATCGTAGCTATTTCATTGTCGTTCAATAGTAATGATTATAAAGCCACCATTAAGGAATATCATGAAACAACTATGGGGAAAAGGGCTATTGGCTCTATTGATAAAAGGTGCCAGCTTGGCGGCAATCGTTGCTGCTGTTAGTACCATAACTATCACTGCGCAAGCAGCAACCATGACTGAAGCCTTGGTACAAAACTACGCGACTGCTATGAAGTCTGCCGCTAATAATCGAGATATTAATCAGGTGGCGCGTTTAGTTTCTGATGAGGCATTGATTTCATTGTCAAGAAAAGGCAAGTCTACCAGTTTGGATAAAGAGGCTTATTTAAAACTGCTGCAAAATAGCTGGGGCAATACCTCAAACTATCGCTATGACATCAATGTTGATAACATTGTAATTTCAGGTGAACAAGCAAAAGCCAATGTAACGACCAATGAAAGCTGGGTCAAAGATGGTCAAAAGGTCTCCTTTGTTACTACTTCAAGAGTGACACTGGCTTTGTCTACTGGTGACGCCATACTTTTGCGTGCTGTCTCCCAAGTTACGATCAATTAGTCTTCGTTCAATAATAAAGTCAGCCAATGAGCAGAACCTTTAGCCATCAATGATAGGGCACATTAATTTTTGTGCATTATCTTTTATATTGAGCTGGTCTTTATTTGATATTGCGTACTATACTGTCGATCAACTTTATTTCATCACTTCTCGTTGTTAGGAAACTTCCATTATCATGTCTACTGTGTCATCAAACTATCGCTCATTTATAGCTTTACCATTGACGCTTGCGGTGTCAACTCTTCTTATCAGTGCGTGTAGTAATACATCAGCGGTGAAAAAGACGGGGGCGACTGGCAGCACAGCTGTGGTTAAGCGTCCTACCACGCAAGTTCAGCCAACGGGAAATGCAGATTATTCGACTGCATTTTTGGATGCTGAAAGCTTAGATGAGCTTGCTGATTTATTGGAAGCCACCGACATGACTATGGTTGAGGGCAACAAACTTGCTATTCAACAATATGGTGACTTGTGGAATCGCCTGCGTGCTGGGTATCGGATGAACGGTGGACAGCCGGTTTATAATCAGCGTATTGAAGCACAAAAAGGCTGGTTTACCAGTAGACAGGATTATTTAAACCGTTTAACAGCGCGTGCCAGTCGCTATATTTATCACACAGTAAGAGAGGCAGAGCGTCGCAATATCCCAACCGAGCTGGCTTTGCTACCTGTGATTGAGAGCTCCTACGATCCAAGTGGTACCAGTAGTGCGGCAGCGGCAGGTTTATGGCAGTTTATTCCAAGTACGGGACGTATTTATGGTCTAAATCAAAGCAGTACATATGATGGTCGCCGTGATGTGATTGAGTCAACACGTGCCGCTTATGATTTTCTGACGGCATTGCACAATCAGTTTGGTAGTTGGGAGCTGGCATTAGCCGCTTATAATGCCGGTCCTGGTCGTGTGCAAAAAGCCATTGATGCCAATAGAGCTCAAGGTTTACCTACCGATTATTGGTCACTCAGATTACCGACTGAAACCATGAACTATGTACCACGCTTTTTGGCAGTTGCCGAAATCGTTGCCAAACCTGAAAAATATGGTGTCTATTTACCGGCTATCGCTAACCGTCAGCATTTCCGTAGTGTGCCTGTCAACTATGGCGTAAGCTTAGCCGAAGTATCGCAAGTCACGGGTGTTAGCTACGATGAATTAGAAAGATTAAATACGGCGTTAACCTCAGCACGTATCGATTCATCAGGTCCGCAGCGTATTATTATTCCTAATGATGTCAGTCTGACCACTGATGTGAAGCTGAGCGCTTTGAGGGGTAATGGCAGTAGTAATATTCTCGCTTCTAGCAATGCTGTTACGACGACTACGCCAAGCTACTCTGGGTCAACAACGCCAAGCTATAATAATAAGCCATATACTACCAGCTCATCATTACCGGGTACTGGCAAGGGTCTGGCTGACTATGCTGCCAGTGCAAGCGTCCCGCAGCAAACCACCAGCTATATTCCGCCATCGTCATCAACGACCAGCAGCTCAGTTTATAGCAGCAGTGCGTCAGTGCGTACAGAGCCACCTTTAACCTCAGCAGAAACCAAAAAAATTAATGCTGAGCTGAAAAGTAGTAACAGCTTACCGACCACATCAGCGCAAATCACTCAAAACAATACCATCATTCAAGAGCCGCCGCTAAGTAAAGCGGAGCGTGATTTTATTGCCAATCAAATTCGTATTAATACGCCTGAAACCAATGTCATTAACGCCGATGGTAATATCAATTTATCTGCCGTCCAGACGCAGCAGTCCGTCTTAGAAGCCACGGGACAAGAGAAGAAACTGAGCTTTCCAAAAACCTCAGTTAGTAAGCCAAAACCACAAGGCACACGTACCACTTATACGGTCAAACGCGGTGATACTTTGGCTAACATTGCCAGTCGCTCTGGTGTGAGCTGGCGCGATATTGCCGAATGGAATCAGATGGATGCCAGTGCCAAGCTACTCTCTGGTAGTACTTTATATCTATATAATGCCAAAACTATCGAGCCATTGAGCACTACCAGCAGCACTGTCGCGAGCCAGCCTGAAAGTTATGTGGTACAAGGGGGCGATACGCTTATAGGTACTGCCAATCGCTTTGGTTTATCAGTGACGCAGTTAGCAAGTTATAATAATTTGAGCAGCCGTGCAGACTTATTAAGAGGTCAGAAACTATGGCTTATCCCAGGCAAAGTAACAGCGCCAGTCAGCACTCCTGCCGCGCCATCTACTAAACCGAAGAAGTCATCGACTGCGACCAAAAACTATAAAGTAAAAGCGGGTGATGGCTTGATTGCACTTGCACGTCAATTTAATATAACGACTGAGACATTGGCCAGTCTTAATGATATTGGTACGACAGATTCATTATACGTCGGTCAGACCTTAAAAGTACCTGCCAGTGTAGATTTTACTTCTAACAGTGCGCCTACTGCTACACAGAGCACTGCTAACAGCAATAACACCACAACCAAAGCCAGCAGTTCAAGCTCAGTGCCAACTAGCAATTATAAAGTCAAATCAGGGGATACCTTGATTGGCATTGCTAATAGTGTTGGGGTCAGTGCAGAAGATATTGCTGCCGTAAACAGTAACTTTGATGCTAAGGCGCGTTTGCAACGTGGACAAACGATTAAAGTTCCTGTATCAAAAGAATTGGTTGATCGTCAACTAAATGATGAGGCAGTCAGCTACAAGGTAAAATCAGGCGATACTTTGACGGGTGTTGCTCAGCGTTACAATATTGGCTTGGGTGATTTGGCAGCAGCTAACAATCTCAAGACCAATTCCAACTTGATCTTAGGTCGCACGATTACCATTCCTGCTAAAGGTAGCGTGAGTACTAGTGCGAATGCTGCGGCCAGTAGCAAGAGCAGTAGTTCGGTGAGCACAGAGACGACCAGTAAGGCTGATAGCGCGCCATCTACCAGTAATAGTGGTAAAAAACTCGGCAACACAGAAAGCTATAAGGTTCAGTCTGGCGATGGACTCATTGCTTTAGCACGCCGCTTCGGTGTTTCAGTTGAAGACTTAGCTGCTACCAATGACATTTCGACCAAAGCTCAATTACAACGTGGTCAGACCATCAAAGTGCCGAAAGTAACGGTCAGCTATACGGTTGGCTCAGGAGACAGCTTGATTGGTCTGGCACGTAAATACGACGTTTCAACCAAAGAGCTTGCAGATATGAATGACATTGCAGTCGATACCATGCTGCAACGCGGTCAACGCTTAACGGTGCCTAATCGCTAATCTGTGCATGTTTGAATAAATGTTGTTAATAAAAAAGCTGCTCTTATCAAAGAGCAGCTTTTTTTATGGCAGTATCAATTATCAATATCTGATTAAACCGTGGCGGTTTTTATTGTTTCAAGATAGCTTCTGATATTGCTCACATAATGCATGGCTTGACCATAGCGGCTATTTGACGCTTTATTATCAGACAGATAGGCATATATATTTGCCCAACTTTTATCATCGATACCTTTGGCACTCAATTTACGCTGAATACCTTTAACAGCATTTGGTCCCATATTATAAGCCGCAAGCGCAAACCAAATACGATCCGTTTTTGGCACATCGGCAAAATCAGTTTTCATCTGCTCCAAGTAACGAGCACCGCCGCCGATACTTTGGTAAGGGTCAACACGGTCTGAGACACCCATTGCCTTTGCCGTATTATTAGTCAGCATCATAATACCACGTACTCCGGTCGGAGAGACGGCATTGGCATCCAAGTGCGACTCTTGATAACCCATGGCAACCAAAAGCTCCCAATCATGATTGTAGTTGCGCGCTTGTTCTTCAAACGAAGACTGATAATCAGGCAGCTTTTCTGTCAGTGTGGTCTTGAAATGGTCTTGACTATAGGCATCTTTTAATAAGTCTTGATTATAAAAGGCGGCTAGCTTTTGAGTGTTATCAAGCTTGATGCTATCACATAAAAAATAGCTGGCTTTTTGTGACAATGGATCATTGGCAGAATTAAACGTCCAGCTTACTTTAGGATGCAAGCCATTTTTGGTCAAGCTAGCATCATAACCACAGCTGACATTAATAGAAGACAAATTCAGCTGGCTTTTTAATTGGGTGCTGGCCGTGGTCAATGCCATATCCGCATCGCCTGATTGTAATGCTCTTAGCGCAGCTTCCTCATCAGCATAAGCTTTGAGAGTGACTTTTACCCCAAGCTCATCAGCATAGTTACGCACTAAGTCGTAACCAAATCCATGTTGGAAGCCATCGGTCGCAAAATAAGTGCTATCGCCTGGAACAGCAGCGATGGTCAAGGTCTTCTCCAGCATCACATGGTCATAAGCTGGTACTTGGTTATTCATGGTCGTCAAACTCTCAGCAGGGAGTGAGAGCAGGGCGATGCTTGAGATTTGCGCCAATTTCTTGGTTTTGGCGAAACGAGTCACTTTGATAGATGCAATAGCTGGAACGATGTTACTTTCTGTGTTTAGCAAGCGTTTAGATGGACGCAATATATATGAGATACGGCGTTTAGCCCCTCGCGCAGATGCTTTCGCACGATAAGTAATTCGCTGCATGGATGTCTCCTAATTTTAGCCATCCTACTTACCATAAAAATACGTGCTCATTTATGCCAATATCAGCAGCATAAATAGAGGTGCATTTTAAATACTATAAAATTTACATACTTATTGAGCATATAAATCTCATAACATCTCGTTTAAATGTAGCCGTACAGTCTCAGCTGGCAACCTTATAGCAAGGGGTGTAAAAGCATAAAAAAGCACTTTAATACCAGATTGCTAAAAAAAAGGCTGCAAAACACCGCAAAGGCGCTAAATCAGATGATTCCTTCATCAATGATAGACTTGGCTGTGATTCGAACTATTTAAACGACATTATTTAAAAGACACTTTAAAACATCGGTAAGGTCATGAATAAATTATTGGAAAAACGTGGCGTGAGCAGGATATGCTCAGAGTTGTTACGCTGGTATGGTCAATTAAATACTCTGACTATGTTGAGAGTAAATGGTCACTCATACCGTTTATCCAGCAATAAAGACAAGCAAGTTAATCTGTCTGATAAATAAGACTGATCAATAAAAGCCAATGGTTAAAAAACCATCAGGTAGTTTGCTGTACCGCTATTGCGACACCAAAATAGAAAATATCACCTTACTCAAGAATATATAAGCCGAGGTGAGATTGTATTGATTGCTATCTACAGCCCTATTAAAAAAGTAAAAATAATAGGATTTTAGAGCTCAATCATCATTTTAGTGCCATAACCGGAAGCTGTAATAATGGGGAGTCTCATGACAAGACATTCTTTCTACAGATAGTAATATGCAGATATTCATCTGATTATTCAAGTGTGGTTAAGAAAATTGCGATAAAACTTAACAATAGCACTATAGACGGTAATAGTTTAGCCTGTTTTCTGTCGCATAATTTCGATTTAGTGAATATAAGTTCGTTCTGTAACTGGCAAAAATAGAAGAGACAGGTAAGCAAAAATCTGCTTACCTATCTTTTTTAGGAGAAAAATAAGTTTCTGCTGCTTAAGCAGGATTATCGATATCGATAAATGTCACTGGTAAGTCAAACTGCTGAGCAACAATCCTACCTAAAGCTTCAATGCCGCCGCGTTCTGTTGCATGATGTCCGCAAGCAAAATAATCAATGCCAAGCTCACGGGCAATATGAGTCGTACGTTCTGATATTTCACCAGAAATAAACGCATCACAGCCCATTAATGATGCTTGCTCAATCATATCTTGTGCGCCGCCCGTACAGATACCAATCCGTTCAATTAACCTATTACTGTTATGAGTATCGACGTTATACTCAGCGGCAATATGTAATGGCATGCGCCCCAATGCTTGAGTAATTTGAGCGATAAGGCTTTGAGCACTCTGTGCGGTGCAAATGGCAATATTACCAACCGGATGAGTCTCAGCAGGATACAGTGCCTCGATGATGGTCATGTCTAACGCTGCCGCCAATGTGGCATTGTTACCAATGATGGGGTGGGCATCGAGTGGTAGGTGATAGCCGATCAAGGAGATACCATGTTGCATAAGCTTGCGAATACGCTGACCTTTCATACCAGTCAATGGGGCAGGTTCACCTTTCCAAAAATAGCCATGATGTACCATGATTGCATCAGCATTATCTGCAATGGCGGCATCAATCAATGCTTCACAGGCAGTCACACCAGTAACAATACGCTTAATAGGCCGACCGCCATCTACTTGTAGACCATTCGGTGCATAATCTTTGAACGCAGTCGCTGATAAGTAATCATCGCAAAATTCAGTTAAGGATTGTGCAGTAATAATTGTATTTGATGATGTGATTAAGACATCGTGCGTGCTCATAGTATTCCCTTATCAATGTTTCAATTAATAATTGCAGTAGTTCAAGTATTTATAAATAATGAATTATTTCTCGTGATCACTATTTTAACATGATGCGGCAAAAGAATAGACAAGCCCAATAACTGAAACGGTACACGATGCGCTACCATTGTATTATGAGGACAGCTATAATTTACACATGTGAAAGTGCCTTATATCAAGGCGTACGCCTGATATGGCTTAATACCGATTGTCCATGTGAAATTATAGAGGTTTTTATATGTCGTCATCCCCGAATGCCAAGAACAAGGCTGGTCTCTTAAGGTGGTTACCTTGGATTTTACTGCTATTGGTCACAGCCGCCTTTATTTGGTTATTTGCGAGTATGAAGACAGCATCGGAGGCAAAATGGGAGCCGCCAAAGACCACACCTGCTGAGCAGCAAGCTTCCGAGCCGGTATCGGACTCACCAACGCCTATCGCCTCTTATCATAATGGTGTGGCTCGAGCCTCCCAGTCTGTGGTCAATATCTATACCACGCAGACGATGGCAGAACATCCTTATATGAACGATCCGGTGTTGCGCCGGTTTTTTGAATATCATGGCGCACCGTCAGAAGAGCAAGGCAATACCAACCTAGGTTCAGGCGTTATCGTGTCGGATGATGGTTATATCGTCACCAATGCCCATGTGATCGAAAAAGCCGATGAAATCACCGTTGCTTTTAATGATGGTCGCAAAAGCCGTGCGAAATTAATTGGCACAGACCCAGACAGTGATTTGGCAGTGATTAAAGTCGATATGACTGGGCTTACACCGTTGGGCTTTCGTGAAAAACCGACGCTGGTAGGCGATGTAGCACTAGCGATCGGTAATCCCTTTGGCGTCGGTCAAACCGTTACCCAAGGTATTATTTCAGCGACTGGACGTACAGGTCTTGGGGTCAATAAGTTTGAAGACTTTATTCAAACTGATGCGGCTATCAATCCCGGTAACTCGGGCGGTGCATTGGTTGATGCACGTGGTGAGCTGATTGGTATTAATACTGCCATCTACTCACGCTCTGGTGGCTCTATGGGTATTGGATTTGCTATTCCTACCGCTATCGTTGAGCAAGTGATGAATGCTCTGATCAAAGATGGCAAGGTTAGTCGTGGTTGGCTGGGTATTGAGATACAATCACAGCTGAGAGATCCCACACAGCTCGAATCGTCAACAGGCGTAGAAGTGCTTAACGTGGTTCCTAAGAGCCCAGCTGCTAAGAGCGGTCTAAAAGTTGGCGATATTGTTTTGACCATTGATGGGGTTGAGATGACTGATGCCAATACCTTGATTCAGTATGTCGCTCGTAAAGCACCTAATACCACGCTGCATGCTCAAATCTTACGTCAAGGTAAAAATGCGCAAGTGAAGATATTGCTAGAGGAGCGTCCAGTTGAAGAGCCAGTCACCGTTCCTGTTGTGATTCAAGATGAAACGCTTGGGGGTAATCAGCCACCAAGCTTACAAGCTCCAGAACAAGATACCCCAATGATGTCAGAAGCCGAGCGTGACCGTATGCGTGAAGAGCTTTTATTGCTGTTCGAAAGAGATGGTGCACCTTTGTAAAGAGGGTGTTTACCGATTCTCTGATCTCTAAGAGCAATAAAAAAAAGCGCGCTATCTATAAGATAGCGCGCTTTTTTAATAAGTTTTGATTGATCGAATAGTTAGTAATTTATTGATTTAGCAGCTACTTTTCTATCAGCTCATGATTGACATAAATCACGCCTTGTACTCTACAGCAGCAGGGTAGGATTTCATCTTTTTCAATCATGGCTAAGGGCTCAAAAGGATAATCGATAACATGTGAGCTGGCGATGCGCTTGATGCGGCAGCTGCCACAATAACCTTCTTTACATTGATAATTGATATCATGTCCGGTGCGTAGCAATCCATCAAGCAAGCTTTCGTCATCGTGCAAGTAAAATTGCTTCTTACTCGTCATTACCCAAGTCATAGTTTTATCCTATCTTTTTATAATATGGTCAATCCTAAATAAAATAAGTACAATTATTATAACGTGCTACTGGGATAAATTTTACTTGCTTGCTGTGCCTACGCAGACAGAGGCTGCGCAAAACTTATCCCAGTAGCACTACACTTATTCTATGATGAATCGACTATATTAAAAGCTCAATCTTGAAAAACTATCTTCTATAACTCAAAATCATCAAAATCGCTATCTGATAAATCTGAGTCAATCTGACCAACCAAGTATGAGCTGATTTCTGTTTCTTGTGGGGCAACTTGTACGTTATCAGACGACAACCACGTGTTAATCCACGGAATCGGATTTGATTTAGAGTTCGGGAATGCCACTGGCAAGCCAACCGCCTCCATACGTAAATTGGTGATGTATTCGATATATTGGCACAGAATGTCTTTATTCAGCCCAATCATTGAACCGTCTTTGAACAGATATCCTGCCCATTCTTTTTCTTGCTCAGCCGCTTTGCGGAAGATCTCGATGCTTTCCTCGAAACATTCTTTGGCAATATCGACCATCTCTGGATCATCACGACCGATACGCATGAGGTTAAGGATATGCTGAGTACCCGTTAAATGTAGCGCCTCATCACGAGCGATTAATTTAATAATCTTGGCATTACCTTCCATTAGCTTACGCTCAGCAAAGGCAAATGAGCAAGCAAACGACACATAGAAGCGAATGGCTTCTAGGACATTGACTGCCATCAAGCACAAATAAAGCTGCTTTTTCAGTGATTTTAAATCGATGGTAATTTGCTTACCATTGATCGTATGCGTGCCTGCACCGTATAGGTTATATAGCGATGAGCTGTAATACAAATCATCATAGTACTTGGCGATGTCCGCCGCGCGCCCTAGGATATGCTCGTTCTGCATGATGTCATCAAAGACGATAGCAGGGTCATTGATAATATTACGAATGATATGGGTATAGCTGCGTGAGTGAATGGTCTCAGAAAACGTCCACGTCTCAATCCACGTCTCAAGCTCAGGAATCGATACCAATGGCAGTAGCACGACGTTTGGGCTACGACCTTGGATAGAGTCGAGTAGCGTTTGATACTTTAGGTTACTGATAAAGATATGCTGCTCGTGTGAGGATAGATTGCCATAATCCATACGATCACGTGATACATCGACTTCTTCTGGACGCCAAAAGAACGACAGCTGCTTTTCAATCAATTGCTCAAAGATAGGGTGCTTTTGTTGGTCGTAACGCGCCACGTTGACCGGATTACCAAAAAACATCGGCTCTGTTAGCGCATTGTTTGGCGTTTGGGAAAAAATCGAATAAGTCATGGGACTGCCTTTATCATTGATATGGTTATTAAGTTATAGGGTTTTGACTAGATTTGGTTTGATTGGATTATATTACAAGTGCTCTAAAGATATCTGTTCTGGCGTCTGTCCGTCATTCATATACGCTTTAAACATCTCACTCAGCTCGCTATCGTCCAAACCTTCCAATTCATCGATCGCACTCTTACGCAGCGCACTCAAGCCATCATCATCTGATAGTTGCTGCATTTCTTTCTGTACGTCTTTTTTAGTCCCTCTCTTTATTGGTTTTTTCAATACTTTTGTAGCGACTTTCTTTAATGCTTCTGGTTTTGCTGCTGTGCCTTCGCCTAATTGCTCACGGACGTCTGCGATGTCGACTTCTACTTGTACGATATGCGAGCCACCATCGTTTAGGTCTGAAAATACGTTTGGGATAAACAAACCACCGTCTTTGATGATTGCGGTATATTGCACGTCTATGACCTCCGTCATTTTTATTCTTTGTGTGTTTCGATTATGGTTGGCGTGTCGCCAGACTGTCATATACTTTGTTATTTTCTCTTTTGCCTACTGCTAGCACATAAACCACGACTACATCATCTTTTACGATATACACCAGACGATAACCTATCGTGCGTAGTTTAATTTTATAGGCATCCGTATGTCCCGAAAGTTGTGAAGCAGGAACACGAGGGTTTGACAATCGCTGCTGTAATTTTTTCTTAAACTGCTGCTGAATACTGGGCGCTAACTTTTTCCATTCTTTTAACGCTAAAGGATGAAACTCAAGATTATAAGTCATCCAATGTTACCTTGATAGGTATTTGACCATCATTCATCCGTGCGCTAACGGTTTGGCTTAATCCCATATCGTCCATCGCTTCCATCATGCGTTCAAACATATCTGTTGAAACTAAGTAAGCCACGGGTTTATTGTGGTTTAAAATAGCAATAGACTCACCGTCCGACTGTTTAATCAGTGCCGAAGGGTTATTTTTCAACTCTGAGATACTGGCTGTCTGTTTTGCAAATATCGGTTGCATGATTCATTCTCCGCTAATATTATGCTCTAAATATAGGGCTAATTTTAGCACGAAAATCAGGTCTTATTTGTTACTGTATTCACTTTAAATATTTTGGGTAGCCCATCCCGCCTTCCGCTTGTATCTGCCTAGCCGCTGGCGTGCAGTCTATCGTGTCTGTCCGCATTCCTGTTGTCTCGATACTACGTTCAGCCACGGACTGCATCGCCATCGTCGTTAGCAGGATACCGCTATAGTCGAGGCTAAGAAGCCTTGTTTAGGCGTCGCTTACGCCTCTTAACAACATAAAAGGTTATGGCTGATCTGTAGGGTGCGCCCAGCGCACCATCATCTTTCCTATCTTCGGTGCGCGGGGCGCACCCTACAACTCTTATTAATATCCTATTTGGACGTAGGGTGGGTTAGTTTTATCAAATTCTCGTAGAGCATGAAGATAAGACGTAACCCACCGTTTATGTCACTTTTAAGTATTCGTGGTGGGTTACGCTTTGGCTAACCCACCCTACGGCTCAAACTCATATTGAAAGTAGGTTGGTGTCGAGGAACGAGACCCAACACATTATTTATTCAAATCGTTGGATGTCGCAAGCTTCACCCAACCTACGTGCTGTACAAAAGATTATGCAATTTTTTCCGCAAAATCCCCAAAGTATGGCTTCAAAGCTTGCTTGACTTCTTCCTTATATTCACTATTTACAAGCCTTAATACCATTTTAGCAAGTTCATCTTTCTGCAAACCGAAAATACTACTTATTTGACTGGCTAATGATTTTCTATTATATATTTTCAATAACTTTAGATAGTCACTAGACTCAATTGCCTCAGTAAATAGTGCTTCTTTTTCATTATAAATTTTAGCGACTTCAATGTTATTCGTCAGTGACGATAAAGCCGACTCAAGGTTGTCTTTACCAGTGGCTTTGTCGTTAAAACAGTTCAATTGGAACTTAATTTCACTTGCTACATGTAAGGACACTTGTTTTTCAAGTTCTGACTTTAATTTCTTAATAACAAAGCTTTCAACTGAATTTGAATCCTCATCAGGATCTCTTCCAAGTTTAACACTCACTATTTTTGTCAATTCTGGCACACAAAAAAGATTCTCGATCTCTGCAACCTCTAAAGTATAAACACTATTATTTTTTAAAGATTCTATCTCATTTTCGACTCTTCTATCTCTATCTATAATCCCGTAAACATTAAGATGATGAAGCTGTCCACTTGATTTTAAAGCTTTGACAGTTGAGATAACTTCTGCACATGAACCGCTTGGAATAACTAAAAAATCATCAAGTATCGCTTGGTATAATTTTGAGTCAAAACTACCTTTGACACCTTCAACAAGTACAATAGGTTTTCTGCTACCGAGTATCTCTATTAATAAATTTTCAGGTAATCCATCTACATCTTGAACTAATTCCCAATCCCAGTTTGTTCCATCATAAGATTTAAGCCATATTTTTTGAGAATCAGGTAGAGATACTGCAAAGTCAACATCATGGGTCATATAAACAAAAAGGCAATCTGGTCTTAATTTCTGTATTTCGATCCATAGAGGTGCTTGAATAGACTTATGGAGGTGTATCTCTGGTTCATCAATTATTATTACTCCATTCTCAGGTGCTGCCAAACATTGACCTATAAGATAAAAAACAACTCTTTCACCATCGCTCATCTTTGAAGCAGAATAAGTACTTTTTTCATTACCTACTGCACAGGTTTGAACATTCAATCCATTCAGAATTAATTGTCTATGGGGTAAAACCTCTTCCCAAACTTGTTTAACTAAATCTAGTTTAGTTATAGGAGCCACTACTTTATTTGAAGTACGCTTAGATTCGTTTAGATATTTTGCACTTTCATCTGTAAACTCTGAAAACAAATAAACCATTAGTTTATCGAAATCATTAAGAAGGAACGTAGCTGGTAAATTTCCCCAACGATAACCTTTTTTGTAAGCATTATAGTTTGATATATTGGAATCTTGGTGTCCATGTAATAGTTCATTTTCAGCCAGTTCAATTGATTTGGGCATAACATTGTCTGGCATTGTTAATGACTTTTGCGCAGATATACGATGCACTTTTCCTTTCTGTGAAGAATCCATCTCAATCCATGTACCGAGTCTTGTCTTACCTGAACCGTTTGCACCGATTAGGACTAAGCTTTGAGGACATTCAATTGCTTCAATTTCATCATTTTTTCTAGGTAGATTTAAAACAAATGGTTCTGTCATAGGTTTTTGCCTCTATATTTTTAAAGATAGCATATAGAATTTTCTTCATATACTATCTTGTCGAATCATAATCAATCAGCCATTTTAATTGTTTAAGGTGGATAAGACATTTGATGTTTCAATACACCCTACGACTAACTTCGGACAGAGAAAACACCATTTGTTTAAAAACCTAAATCTTACAAGCCCCGCCAGCACAATCATCTTCCATATCCGCTTGGGCATCGTTCGCACCATCACGTGTGTTGTGGTAATACAACGTCTTCACACCAAGCTTATACGCGTTTAGCAAGTCTTTAAGCAATATCTTCATTGGTACACGACCACCTTCATAACGAACGGGATCGTAGTTGGTGTTGGCAGAGATACTTTGATCGACGAACTTTTGCATGATAGCGACCAGCTTGATATAGCCGTCATTGTTCGGCATTTGCCATAGTAGCTCGTACTGATCTTTTAAGGTAGCAATCTCAGGCACGACTTGCTTTAAGATACCATCTTTTGACGCTTTGATAGACACCAGACCACGTGGCGGCTCGATACCGTTAGTCGCATTGGCGATCTGACTAGAGGTCTCAGACGGCATCAAGGCGGTTAGGGTAGAGTTACGCAGACCGTGAGTGGTGATTTCAGTGCGTAGCGTTTCCCAATCGAGATGTAGCGGCTCTTGGCAGATTTGATCCAAGTCTTTTTTGTACGTATCAATCGGCAAGATACCTTGTGAGTACGTCGTCTCATTGAACGCAGGGCAAGCGCCTTGCTCTTTTGCCAATTTGTTTGACGCTTTCAAGAGATAAAATTGCAATGCTTCAAACGTTTGATGCGTCAGACCAAGCGCGCTGTCGTCTGAATAGCGTACGCCATTCTTAGCCAAGTAATAAGCATAGTTAATCACGCCCACACCTAGAGTACGACGACGCATGCTGCCGTTTTGAGCGGCTTTTACTGGGTAGTCTTGATAGTCGAGCAGAGCATCAAGCGCACGGACGATGAGTTCTGCTGGCTCTTCGATATCGCTGACGTTTTCAACTTTACCCAAGTTGACCGCTGATAGTGTACAAAGGGCGATTTCGCCTTCTTCGTCATTGATGTTATCAAGTGGTTTGGTCGGTAGGGCGATTTCCATACATAGGTTTGACTGGCGAATTGGCGCAACAGTCGGGTCAAATGGGCTATGGGTGTTGCAATGATCGACGTTTTGGATGTAGATACGACCCGTGCTGGCACGCTCTTGCATCATTAAGCTGAACAAATCTGCTGCTGGGATTTGACGGCTACGAATAGTAGGGTCATTTTCGTACTTGGTATATAGCTCTTCAAACTTGTCTTGATCTTCAAAGAACGCATCATACAAGCCCGGCGTGTCGCCTGGTGAGAATAGCGAGATGTCTTGACCTTTAATCAAACGGGTATACATGGTTTTGTTTAGCTGGACGCCGTAGTCCATGTGACGGACACGGTTGTCTTCGACGCCGCGGTTGTTTTTCAATACTAAGAGCGACTCAACTTCTAAATGCCATAATGGGTAAAATAACGTCGCTGCACCGCCACGGACGCCGCCTTGTGAGCAGCATTTAACAGCAGTTTGGAACAATTTATAGAATGGGATACAACCAGTGTGCTGTGCTTCGCCGCCACGGATAGGGCTACCAAGGGCACGGATACGACCCGCGTTGATGCCGATACCAGCACGCTGTGACACATAGCGTACGATGGCGCTGGTGGTGGCGTTGATTGAGTCTAGGCTATCACCACATTCGATCAATACACACGAGCTAAACTGGCGCGATGGCGTACGCACACCAGACATGATAGGGGTTGGTAGTGAGATTTTGAATTCTGAAGTCGCATCATAGAAACGCTTCACATAGTTCATACGCTCTGACTTTTCGTAACGGCTAAACAAGCACATCCCAACCAACATGTACAAAAACTGTGGGCTTTCATACACGGTTTTGCTAACGCGATCTTGGACGAGGTATTTACCTGCCATTTGCTCAACAGCTGCATAAGCCAGATTCATATCGCGCCAGTGATCTAGATACTCTTCTAATTCATCAAATTCCGCACGGCTATAATCGGCTAGGATATGCTGATCATATTTACCAGCATCAGTAAGCTTTTTGACATGATCATAAAGGTGCGGCGGGGTGAATTTATTATAAGCAATTTTACGTAAATGGAAGATGGCCAAGCGCGCGGCTAAATACTGATAGTCAGGCGTATCTTCAGAGATAAGATCTGCTGCTGACTTGATAATGGTTTCATGAATATCGCGAGTTTTGATGCCTTCATAAAACTGAATGTGTGATTTTAGCTCCACTTGTGACACCGACACATTATCTAAACCGTGAGCTGCCCACTCGATAACCTTGTGAATTTTATCTAACTCGATAGGCTCTAAACGTCCATCACGTTTGGTTACTTGGATTTTATCGATATGTGTCATGCTGACCTCGTAAGTTGATTGCTTAATAGTTATTTACTGAATGACTTATTAGTGATGCTGCGCGGTGTAAGGACGCCAAGCATGCTTTATAACGCGATATATATGCTCATGATAGAGTGTTTTTTTGAGGCAAAAGCTAGCCACGGCTCATGGTGATGCTTAAAATCACTGAGCACTACATATAGCGTGTTTGTTAATAGGTGGACACAATATAGCGGGAAAATTTTGAAAATGCTATATTGATTTTAGCGGCAAACTATGTTGCTGAGGGCTTATGCGTTGTCCGAATTTGGGCAAAGGACGATGGCATAAGGGTTAGACGCAAATGAGCTTAATAATAAATTTTTTGTAAAAATATAATCACTCTTTGCTTTTTATTTTCTCGTAAATTGTTGACTAATAAAAGCAGTCACGGCAATAATAATGCGGGCGCAGATTGTACATCAAACCACAAAAAATCGCCACCCAAATGAGTGACGATTGTCATTATCTTCAGTGAATTTACGCCCATGATAGTAGGATTTGATAGAGGGCAGCAAGAGACTGTCAACCCTATCATAAGTTACATCACAATGCGTACCGTCTTAGCCGCATCAAGAGACGCATATAGGGTATTGACTTGCTCAGCAGTCGTTAAGTATAAGTTCACCCGTATAGAATGAAAGCGTCCTGTTTTTGAAGGTTTGACTTGCATAGACGCTAAGTCAAAATCAGGAAACTGGCTGCCTAAAATGAGTTTGACTTCGTTCAACAAAGTCTCATGTTCACCTTCATTACCGATAATACTCATCGGGTAATTCATCGGAAAATCCCACAACTCAGGATTTTGAATGTCGGTTTTTTTGCCTTTAATTTTGTCATTGCCTAACGATATTTGAGAGACGTTGACATCTTTTTTAGGATTTTGTTGATTATCGCTCATGGGTGAGTCCTTAGTACTATTTTATAATGGGGCTTGAGTCTTAAAATTGGCTAGTATTTTAACAAACGACTATCGATTAACCACAAAAAAGCTGAGACGCGCTCAGCTTTTGGGCTATATATATCTACGATATATAAAGAGAGTATGCTAAAAAGCTACTGTCTTTATAAGGGGCTTATCAATCATTTTCAAGGAAAGAGCGCAGATGCTCAGAGCGTGATGGATGACGTAATTTACGCAATGCTTTTGCTTCAATCTGACGAATACGCTCACGCGTCACATCAAACTGCTTACCAACTTCTTCTAAAGTATGGTCGGTCGGCATATCGATACCAAAACGCATTTTGAGCACGCGTGCTTCACGCTCAGTCAAGTTGCCTAATACATCACGCGTCGCTTCACGTAAACCAGCAGCCGTCGCATCGTCAACAGGGCTTGAGATCGTACCATCTTCGATAAAATCACCTAGGTGCGAGTCTTCATCATCACCGATTGGCGTCTCCATTGAGATAGGCTCTTTGGCGATTTTTAGTACTTTACGAACTTTGGCTTCGTCCATCTCTAAGCGTTCGCCTAATTCCTCAGGCGTTGGCTCGCGTCCCATTTCTTGTAGCAATTGACGAGAGACACGATTGATCTTATTAATCGTCTCAATCATATGCACAGGGATACGGATGGTACGTGCTTGGTCAGCGATAGAGCGGGTGATTGCCTGACGAATCCACCAAGTCGCATAGGTCGAGAACTTATAACCACGGCGATATTCAAATTTATCGACGGCTTTCATCAAGCCGATGTTACCTTCTTGGATCAGATCCAAGAACTGTAGACCACGGTTGGTATATTTTTTGGCAATAGAAATAACCAGACGTAGGTTAGCCTCGACCATCTCTTTTTTGGCACGGCGGGCTTTGGCTTCACCAATAGCCATACGGCGCGCCACATCTTTCATATCGTGGATTTCCATCTCGAGCTTATGCTCGTAATCACGGATAGCACGTTGTAACAAGATAACATCGTCGGCGACTTTCTCTAACGTGGCAGCAAAAGCAGGCTTACCTTTAATACGCTCAATCAACCAATCAACGTTGGTTTCATTACTTGGAAAAGTCTTACGGAACTCTTCGCGCGGCATACGACCACGGCGAATCACCAAGCGCATGATTTGACGCTCATGCTTACGCACGTCGTCATAGACGTCATGCATGATGGCCATGACTTGATCAGATAGACGGTTATTCAGCTTTAGCATCATAAAGCGGCTAGCCAGTTGCTCATAAGCTTCATTGGCTTGGGTGCTACCACGACCATAATCAAGTAAGGCTTGCTTGGCTTTAATAAATAGATGCTCGATCTCTTCTAGACGCAGGCGTACTTCTTCTGGATCGATACCGCTGGTTTCTTCTTCAGCGTCCTCTTCCACTTCCTCGTCGTCGTCCTCGTCATCATCAAGCCCAGATTTTACTTTGGCTTTTTCTTTGATGATCGGCGGGTTTTCTTTTTCTTCTTTGATGCGCTCGCGTTCTTCCTTCGCTGCTTCTTTGGCTTCTTGAGCAGCGATTTTGTCTTCTTCGGTTTCAGGGTCTAAGAAACCAGTGATAACGTCAGAAAGTTTTTTCTCGCCATCTTGGACTTTTTGATACTCGTCAAGGACGAACTGTACCGTACCCGGCCAGTAAGACATGGCATGC
Source organism: Psychrobacter sp. DD43 (assembly GCF_904846555.1). NCBI lineage: Bacteria > Pseudomonadati > Pseudomonadota > Gammaproteobacteria > Moraxellales > Moraxellaceae > Psychrobacter > Psychrobacter sp. DD43. Next base: position 141,673 of record NZ_CAJHBE010000003.1, on the reverse strand, counting down.
TGTACGTCACGAATACCTTCTTCGATACGCTTGGCAATGGCAATCTCGCCTTCGCGCGTTAATAGATCAACCGTACCCATTTCACGCATATACATACGCACAGGGTCAGTGGTGCGACCAGGTTCGGTTTCAACAGAAGCTAGTACCGCTGCTGCCTCATCCGCTGCCATGTCATCATCACTTGAATCATCGTTCATCAAGATGTCATCGGCATCAGGCGCAGATTCAAAGATTTTGATGCCAACGTCGGTTAGCATTTGTACAATATCTTCGATCTGATCGCTTTCGGTAATAGAGTCGGGCAGTTGGTCATTCACCTCAGCATAGGTTAAATACCCTTGCTCTTTACCCATTTGGATTAAGGTGGCCAGTTGAGATGTGGACTTAGAAACTGACTTATCGTTCATAAATACTCGCTTACTTGCATCGGACATTTTTATATTGTGACTGGCTATCGCTCGCTGGGTGCGTTGATCTTATCAATCGATTGATCAAAATATGGCGTAAAGGTAGTCAATAATATCAAAAATGAGTGGATATGAATAAAGGCTCAAAATACTACAATTACAATGTTATAAAACCGCTAACGCTCAAAAATTTTCAAAAGGCTAATACCTAAAAATAAATATTTTAAAATACGCTTTAACGATAACATTTAAAAATTTATACCTAAAACTGTGCTCAATCATACGGGCGTATCATCATTTTGTCGTTATTCATTAAGCCATGCTATAAATAGTTAGCGACATAGTTTAACACAGACCAGTGTAATCAAGCACGAGGTAGTGATATCTACCGACTGTTTTTTACTGATTATTTACCAGCTATTCCATGTTAAACATAGTTTTAATAACAGGCAGTTTTAATAAGCTAAGACAACAGTGCATAATCATTAATAGTGGGGACAATGTCGACCCTTTTAAAGGGCAGCTGTTTTATAAATAAAATCTAATAATCATATTAAGATTTAACCGTCGCCATTTGGGCCGATTGTTCTGCTTGCTGCGCACGTAACCAGTCATTTAATAACTGGGATTGTTTGCGGACAATCGCCAGTTTTATGTTGTCAGGGTTTTTAATCAAATCTTGTGTTTTCTTCTTCATATGGCGTTCAATCAGTTGGCTGACCAACTCTTCGACCAAACCATCGAGGCTCAAGATATTACGACTGGTCAGGGCTTTATAGAAGCTGCTCCAATCACGACTAAGCGTCTCTTGCGTCAAGGGTTTGACGTTAGAGAGAATAAAGTGCGCCGCCGCATTGGCATCTTTTGGCAAATATTTCAGGCAGCGCTTAATAGTGCTGACGACATCAAGTAATGCCGTGTCCTGCATATCTTCCCAAGCCAGCGGGCGTAAAACATCAGCCGAGGCTTTTTGCTTAAGATGAGCGGGCAGGTGTAGGTCATTAATACCGGCTTGTTGCCAAATGGCTTCGATAGGATCATCAATCAAGGCACGCGGCTGGAATACAAAGCACAGTTGAAGCTGCTGACTGATGGTCATCTCACCATCAAAATCTAGTAGGGCATCTTTGGCTTCGATGTTTTGGCTACGTTTGCCGCCAAGCTTTTGATAAATGTCATTATTGAGCAGGTAGCGGAAACTACTGCCTTTTGGTAAGGCAGTAGTCAAGGCGCGTACTTGTGACATGAGCTTGGCTTTGCCTTCAACCAAACTCAAATCATGACGCTCACTGAGATAGGCAAAGATATACTGTGATAGCGGCATGGCGTTGGTGATCTGCTCACGCATGGCATCCGCGCCCTGACTTTTTATAAAGGTATCAGGGTCGTGATTGTTGGGCAGCGTCAAAAAACGCAGCTCTTTTTCATCACTGAGCACCGGTAGCGCCACTTCAAGCGTACGCCAAGCGGCTTTTTGTCCGGCGCTATCACCATCAAAACTTAAGGTTAATGTTGGATTTAGCGTTAATAGACGTGAGATTTGACTCTCATTAATTGCCGTGCCCATCGATGCAATAGCACCATAAATACCGACTTGATATAGGGCAATGACATCCATATAGCCTTCGACTACTAGCCAGTCATTTGCACGTTTTTGGCGTGATTCATAATAACCATAGAGTACATGCTGCTTATGAAAGACGGGCGAGTCAGAGGAGTTGATATATTTGGGCTTTACCTCATCATCAAGCGCACGACCACCAAAACCAATCGTACGCCCTTGATTGTCTCGAATAGGGAAAATAACCCGATCACGAAGTAGGTCATAATCGCGTCCAGATTCTGAGCGCCGTACTAAGCCAAGCGCTTTGAGACCTTCGATATCTTGTGGAAATTGATGCTCAAGATGTTGCCAACCAAAAGGCGCGTAGCCCAAGCCAAAAGTTTCGAAGATTTCATCGCTAATACCGCGCGATAAGAAGTAATGCTTAGCATGAGGGTGAATACTGAGATTATGTTGATAAAACTGCTGTATCTGCTCTAGCAGCTCATATAAGTTGCCATCTTTATCAGAGATACTATTATCATTGTAGAGAGCAGTATTATCATCACCGGTTAACCATGCAGGCGGATAGCCATTGTCATCTTGATAATGAGCATCATAGCCATCCATTACATAAGGGACGGCATCGTAAGTATCTAACGGTGGGTAATTGTCATAACTATGGTGGTCATCATAAATTGGCGGCTGGGTATCATCAGCTGGCATGATTATGGATGACTGATTATTGGTTACTGGCTGACTATCATTTTTTTGCAGATGCGTTGCCGATGTTGCTGGCTTAATAGCAGATTTTGGCATGGATTTTAGTTTAACTGGGGCACGCTGATAGCTGACGTTTTGCTGTTCTTCTTTTGGCACCTCGATGCCAGTCTGCTTGGACAGCTCATTGACCGCTTCGATAAAAGTGAGGTTTTCATAATCACGTAAAAAACTGATGGCATTGCCACCGACGCTACAGCCAAAGCAGTGATAGATGTTTTTTTGTGGATTGACATAAAAAGACGGCGACTTTTCACCATGAAAAGGACAGCAGCCTTTAAACTCACTACCAGCACGTTTAAGCGTAGTATGACGCCCAATGATACTGACTAAATCAGCTTGGCTATTTAATTGTTCAAGAATGTGATTTGGGATACTCATGCGAAAAACAGTTTACCATAGGTGCAATATTGTTGATGCTCAAAATAATGCAAAAAATAAAACAGAAAAAATAAGGCCAACCGTATCGTTGACCTTATTTTTAGTTGACGTCTGACGCCATGACAGCGTTATTGATTAAAGCGCATAAACGCTCTTAATCAATCATACCAAAATACGATTAATTGCTATCGGTCATATCGATGCTGTCATTTTCAACCGCCCCTAAGCGTACACGGCGATTGTCATCAGTCAGACGCAGCGGAGAAGTGCTGCTTGGCGCTGCTGTATTTGCCGCATTGTCGCTTGGCAATCTCAGTTGAGTGGCATTGCGAATGACTTGAGTTTTGGTCGCACCGCTATAATTGCCAGTCGAAACTGTGGTGTCTTTATCAAAACGACTCAGCTGTCCAAAAGTTAGTTTGTTCACTAGAGAACGCTCACGTTTGGTATTGAGCTTGACACGTCCATCAGCGCTTAGCATGTTCGGATAGTTAATTTGCAATAAAGTTTTATACTCGTTTGCTAAATCAGTTAGACCTAATTTTTCATGGCTATAAGCAAGGACGGCAATCGCATCTGGCACAGATTCGCTGAGTGGATAATATTGAAAGACCCATTTGGCACGATTGACAGCAGCCACATAAGCTTCACGCTCAATATACCAATTAGCAGCGCTCATCTCACTTTCGGCAAACTGATTATAAATAAAAGTCATGCGCTGAGCGGCATCAGGTGCGTAAGGACTGTTTGGGTATTTGTTCAACAGCTCTTGGAAATTGGCGAAAGCAATACGGTAGTAAGCAGTATCGCGCTCTGCTTGATTGAGCTTAAACAGTTTCAAACCTTCAGACGAGCCTTGCATATTGGCAACGCCGCGCACATAGTAAGCGTAGCTCACTTGCGGGTTAGACGGGTACAGACGAATGAACTGCTCAGCACTGGCAGCCGCAGTTTCATATTTACCACTGGCATATTGTGCATACATCATATCGAGCAAAGATTGCTCGGCATATTGTCCAGTCGGATAAAAAGTGCGCAAGTTGGTTAAGTCTTCGATCGCTTGGGTATAGCGACCTTTATCAATCTGAGCAATCGCGTCATTATAGTACGCTTGCTCTGACTTCTCAGCAGTGACCACTGCATCCACGTCTTTACCGCCGGTGAGGTTTTTAAAGGTTTGACAACCCACTAAGTTGACACTTAGGGCAAGTAAAGTGATTGAGGACAGTTTGATAAACGTATTGCCAACAGCTTGCATACTTCTTCTCCGACACAAGACGTATAATAGCAGCGACGCTATCATACTATTTAGTAGATTGATGATAAAAAACGATGCTTGGTGCATCAATAATGGTCTATCATTTTACATGCCAATCACTAAGCATGCGTATTATCGTTATAAAAACATGCTCATTAAAAAACATAGTTATTAATTTATTAAAAATTTACTCTGTAAACATGTTACGCAATAAGGCGTGCATCACATGTAAAGCTTATATAAAAGAGCTGCAATAACGACACAGTGCCATAGCATACAGCAAAACATGGCTTACTTTATAGAATAACATTTGCTGCGTCTATTTTTTCATGAGCTATTTTGTAGTTAGGCGCACCGCTGGCTTATTCTATAATGCGTTTTTATTCAGTGATACCTTAAGTATATTCCAATAATATAGTACAACGTCTGAATCGCCACGCTTATCAGGATTCGTGCCCGCTAGTTTAGCATGAGCGGTTGCAACGGGCGATATTCAATAGTGCTGACAGTGACAAATATACAGTAAATTACAGCCATGTTATATTTTAGAGAGATAATGAGTGTTATAAATTGCCAGATAACACGCAGCTTCTATAGGGCTTAAACGCTCAGCATGTTACACTAGAGCCATATTATGACCATTTTTGACCACGATTATTATTTATGGTCTATAAGTGCCAATCTGTTTTCTTATGAAGTTCTCCGACTGAACATTGTTAGAGGCTTTACTATATATAAATCTGCTATGAATACATGATGCTATGACTACCAATTTACCCGCGAACCAATCCACTGAAGATTCATCAATGACAGACTTATCAACGCAAGGTTCACCTGTGCCAGAATCCACGATACCCAATGAATTATTAACCATTAATGAGCAATTTGACGAGCATTTGGACGATGATAACGTGTCAGATGATGAGCTGCTTAATGACGAAGACGAGCATGGCGATGATGAAGTCTCGGTCGCAGGGCAATCTGTGCCTGTTGTGGTTGACGTGAAGCATACGGTCATAGAAGACGAAGCAGGTTTGCGTATTGATAAACTGGCATCAAAAATATTTACCGATTTTTCACGTGTTCAGTTACAAGGCTGGGTAAGTGATGGCAGCTTGCTTTATAACGGTAGCATACAAAAACCTAAGATCCGTGTTAAAGCTGGCGATATCTTGCATCTGTCAACGACTTTAGAGCAGCATAGTGAGGATCAGCCAGAAGATATCGCAATCGACGTGGTTTATGAAGATGATGACGTATTGGTCATCAATAAGCCAGTCGGCATGGTTGTGCATCCAGGTGCCGGTAATCAAACAGGCACTTTGGTAAACGCGCTATTGTATCACTATCCGCAGCAGCACCATTTGCCGCGTGCAGGCTTAGTCCACCGTATTGATAAAGATACTTCAGGGCTATTGTTGATTGGTAAAACAAAACCCGCACAGCTGGCACTGATGGAGCAGCTAAAGGACAAGTCAGTGTATCGTCATTACCAATGTGTGGTCGCAGGGGATGCAGCGAGTCTATCTCGTCATCGCCGTATTGATGCGCCCATTGGACGCCATCGTAATCAGCGTACCAAAATGACGGTGATGACGGCAGGACGCGAAGCTGTGACTCACCTATTGAATGTAACCGCGCTTAATGGTAACTATTGTTTGTTGGATATAGGGCTTGAGACAGGGCGTACGCATCAGATTCGTGTGCATCTGAGTCATATTACTTATCCTATTGTTGGTGATAGAGTCTATGGCGGTCGTCGTCAGCTACGTGCTGGTCTAACAGAAGCGCAGCGTCAAGCGATTAATAACTTCCCGCGTCAAGCACTCCATGCTTATACGTTGGGTTTCGTTCATCCAACGACTGGTGAAGACGTTGAGGTCACTACACCAATGCCTGAAGATATGCAGCAGCTAATGGCAGTATTAAGTGACGGCTATGATGAAGAATAAGCGATAATGAATAAGTAATACAAAGACGTTTTATTAAAACGGTAAATATGCCATGAAAAATACGCTTCCCATGACATTGCTAGCACAGCTTGATGATGTGGCTGTGTTTCAAACGGCTGCTTTTTCTGATATAGACTATGCAGGTATTGATATATCTCAGTCTAAAATCAATCAGCAGCCACATCAACGACAGCAAGCAAGTTATGGCAAGCTGAACTTGGGGCTGCATGTCAATGATGATGCAAGCGTAGTATTAAGTAATCGGATGCGTGTGCTTGCTAACATTAATGAGCAGATGATCGCGCAGCAAAACCTACCTGGTCATAGCGTGCCTGTCAAAGCGCTACATTGGGTTAATCAAGTCCATGGTAATCATATACATGATACCGATGCTACGGTACTGAGTATGGCGCCTATGGCAGCTGATGCTATGGTTAGCAAACAAGATGGTACTGGGCTTGCCATAATGACGGCTGATTGTGTACCGATCGTTCTTTATCAGCCAGCAACTGGGCAGATAGCGGCGATTCACGCTGGCTGGCAAGGGCTGGCATGCGGCGTAATCAAAGCAACGGCTGAACGCTTTAGCGACAGCGGCGAGATTATGGCATGGATAGGCGTTTGTATCAGTCAAGATAATTACGAAGTGGGTAGCCAAGTCCGAGATAAGTTATTGGCAGGTTGCATCGCGAATAACGCTTTGACGACAGATGCAATAAGTAATTTTGATGAGCGCTACGTGATGGCGTCAGGTACTAGCGAGTTAGACGCAGCGAGTACAGCGGACAAGTTATCAAACAATACGCCAGTCTATGCAGAAAAAATTAAGATAGATTTGCCAAAAATTGCCGCGGATCAGTTGCAGGCAGCAGGGATTGTCGTATGCAATGAGTCCTCTATCCCTTGTAGTTATGCTGACGGGCATTACTATTCTTATCGACGTCAGACCCATTTGCAGCAAGCTGCAACGGGACGCATGGCCTTGATTATTACGCGCAGTGCTTCTATATATAGCTAATCCACTTTTAAAAGGGTACAGAACTACTGGGGTTAATTATTCGCAGCCTCTGTCTGCGTAGACACAGCAAGCAAGAAAAAGTAACCCCAGAAGTACCTTATAACATTTGGATTTTTTTATTTAGGACCGACTATAGTAACTAAAGCATGATCATTTAAAAGAGTAACTGTCACATAATAAGTGCGTCTTCTTATCGTTAACAATCATAAGCCTAATTTACCTTTTTATTTTTTATTTCATTACTTATAGCCATTATTAGAGTTTATATGAATACATCTGTTACACCGTCTATTGTACTACCTCCTGACGAGACTTCTCTTAGCGTATCTAATATATCGATGGCCGTTATTTACCATAGTAACTACGGTCATACTCAACGTGTCGCGGAAGCAATCGTGACGGGCGCTCGTCAGCAACTACCTGAAGCGCAAGCCAAGGCTGTCGATGTCAATGACGTCGATTGGGAGTTTTTAGATCAAGCGGATCTGTTGGTTTTTGGTAGTGCGGTATATATGGGCAGTGTGACAGCAGGCTTTAAGACTTTTATGGATGCGACATCGAAGCGTTGGTATCATGGCAAATGGCAAGGCAAGTGGGCAGCAGGTTTTGCCAACTCAGGTGGGCTTAGCGGCGATAAGCTTGCTGTACTACAGCAGATTTGTCTTTATAGCATGCAGCATGGGATGAACTGGATAGGATTGCCACTCAGACCGACCGGACATGAGCCCCATGATTTAAACCGTTTATCGAGTAATTTGGGTTTGATGACCCAGTCGCTTGATGGTCCACCTGAAGAAACACCAGGCGCGGGTGATATAGATACGGCGATTTGGTTTGGTGATCATTTGGCAAAAACCATCATAAAACATCAGCCGGCCTCATAAAACTTCAAAAGCTATTTATTAAGTAGTAAATACCAAAAAGCAGATATCAAACTGATATCTGCTTTTTTTATTGTCAGCTTTTTATATCTATCTTAGTGCTCGTTATTTTCAACGGCAATATCTGCAACTGGGACAGTTTTAACCAACAGATTTTTGCTCGGAGCGTTTTTGACAGGAATCGGGCTTTCGACAAATTGAAACGACTGACAACCTGTCATAAATAAGGCAGCTGTGAATATATAGGTCAAGGTTAATGACTTCATAATGATATCTCAAAAGGCAATCGGCGACGGTGAAATAGCGCTCATCATAACCAATGCACGGGATTGTGCAAGATATTATCTCATTATAAACGGAAGTAGTACGCTCTGTAAGAAGCGTTTAGGATGGGCGTTATGTATCCATTATGTACAGCCATAATAGGATAAGAAGAAATGTTGGCTTCATTATCTAGCCATAATTTACCAGTAATTCATGTCTATAAATATATAGAAACAAGCTTTTATAACTTTACTAATTGTTTTATAAAGAATTAATTATTTTACCTAAATTTATAATATAAAAAGGTATAACCGTCTATTAAAAAATATATCCAATTATTTATCTTTTTAAGTTTTGTAAAAAAATGATAGCAATGCGTTACTATCCAAGTAATAGAAGTGAAATAGTCTTACAGTAGTAAGGTGAACAGACATTTTTTAGCAATGATCTATAAATGGATATTTTATTACAGTTTTATCTTGTACTGATAATAGCAAAAAATAATGATAAAAATTCAGCTTAACAGTGGATGTTATGCGCAACAATCATAAAAATACATGAGATGTTAGCGAAATGAGGGAATTATGAAGCGATTTTCTATGATGTTATCGATGCTTGCCATTGGTATGGCCTCCAGCGCTGCGATGTCTGAGGATACGAGCCTTACTAATACAAGCTTACCTAATGCGACCTTACCTAATATCAGTCCTGCCAATAGCGTGCTCGTCAATCGAGGTGCCTATATTGCTCGTGCAGCGGACTGTATGGCGTGTCATGGCGAAGACTATACTGGCGGTACAGCAATAGAGACCCCTATGGGGGAGATTTATTCTACGAATATCACCCCCTCCAAACGCTATGGTATCGGCAATTATACTGAAAAAGATCTAAAAAATGCACTGCAAAAAGGTCGTGCGCCTAGCCATATGCTATATCCGGCCATGCCATATCCTTCTTATAGTGGTATGAAAGAAGAGGATATCAGCGCGCTGTTTGCCTATCTGCAAACCGTGCCAGTAGTAGATGAAGCGCCAAAGCATAAAACTGACCTACCATTTCCGTTTAATATTCGTGCACTCATGTTCGGTTGGAACTTTTTAAATGTTCCTTCTACTGAGGGACGTGATGGCCTCAATGAGACGCAGAAGCGCGGTGAGTATCTGGTCAATAATCTAGAACACTGTGGTACTTGCCATACGCCACGCAACAGCACTATGGGCTTCGATAAAAAAATGTATTTATCTGGAGCGCAGTTAGGGCATTGGTATGCACCTAATATTACCCCTGACGAGTCAAGTGGTATTGGCAGCTGGAGTGAGCAAGATATCATTACTTATCTACGCACCGGCGAGCTTGATCAGCGCGCTTATGCTGGTGGTCCAATGGGTGAGGCAGTCGCGCATAGTACCCAGTATCTAAAGCAAGAAGACTTAAGCGCGATTGCCTTTTATCTAAAAACAGTACCTGCCATTCAAACCGATGATAAGGTATCTGCCATCGATGTCTCACGTTTGCCAACCCGTGTAAACGAATCTATCACCCATGATTTACTTGCCCAAAAAGATTATTTGGCTCAAGCCAAAACTGCTGTTAGTAAGGGCAGTAATTCACCAGAAGCCTTGTATTTGGCTACGTGTGGCAGTTGTCATGGTGTGGACGGCTATGGTCAACCTGATGCACAGTATTCACCCATCGTAGGGCTAAGCAGTCTGCGCCGTGATAAGCCTGATGTGCTCGTCAACATGATTTTGCATGGGGTCGTTGGCAGCACCAATACGTCACCGATTATGCCTGCTTTTTCGGATGAGCTGAGCAGCGAGCAAATTGCCAGTATCGCCAATTACGTACGCGTGAACTTTGGCGGTCTTGCCAGCAGCGATGTGAGTGCAGCCGATATCGAGCGCATCGCTGCCACTAGCGCCGAAAAGCCATTTTTAATTAAATACGCAGGCTTGCTGGCGATATTGGGTATTATCGTCGCTATTGCCATCATTATATTTATTATTCGAGCCATCATACGCTCTAAGCACCGTCACTGATTTGGGTTTTATTTCACCTTTCATCAAACAGCGTAGTCATAAATACTATAACGCTATGTTAGATACTGATTATAAGACAAGGATTATGGCAATTAGATAGAGCGTTATCGTTTGGCAATTATAGACAACAACACGCCAAGTACATTGATAAAGATGCGTCTACTATCCTGCACCATTGTCTACTTTAAGGATATTATTATGAAAGACATGCTTCAATCACCTACGCGCCGTCAATTGCTTTCAATGATTGGTAAAACAGCGGGCGCGACCGCCATGTATCAAGCAATGACGACCTTGGGGTTTGCTTCAGAGTCCAGTTTTAAAGAAGCAATGGATCTTAAAGGCGCACCTGCTGGCGCGAGCATTGTCATTCTTGGTGCTGGTCTTGGTGGTCTTACTGCCGCCTATGAGCTGCGAAAAGCGGGCTACGATGTCAAAGTGCTTGAGTTTCAAAATCGTGGTGGCGGTCGTAGTTGGACACTGAACAGCGGTGATAAATATACTGAGCTTGGCGGCGAAGAGGTCACTTGTGATTTTGAAGAAGGCAATTATTTCAATGGTGGACCATGGCGTTTGCCAAGCCACCACTATGCCGTCTTTCATTATTGCAAACAGTTCGGTGTTGAGATGCAACCCTTTATACAAACCAATGACCGTGCTTATTTGCATCGTACTAATCATTTCAATGGCGTACCACAGCGTTTGGGTGACATCAAAAATGACATTCAAGGTCATGTGGCGGAGCTGCTATCGAAGTCAGTAAACGTGGGTGGTCTGGATCGCTCAGTCAATACTGAGGACAAAGAGAAGCTTCTAGAAGGGCTAAAAGGCTGGGGCGTGCTTGATAAAGACTATCGCTATCGCGCCAGTAATGAGACTACCAAACATCGTGGCTTTAGTGTGTTCCCAGGTGGCGGTTTGATGCCAAATGAAAAGCCGTCAAAGCCATTACCAATCAGTGAGATACTAGATTCAGGCATGTGGGGAGATATTTATAGCAATCACATGACCTATGGACATCAGCCGACCATGTTTCAGCCAGTTGGTGGTATGGGTAAAATCGGTGATGCTTTCACCCGCGAATGTCGCGATATGATTGAATTTAATGCCAAAGTCACTAAGATTCATCAAGATGATACCGGCGTTACAGTCGACTATGTGGACAGTAATAGTCCCGATGGTGCAACCAAAACCATCCGGGCAGACTGGTGTGTCTGCAATATACCTTTAACCGTATTAACCCAGCTCGATATCAATGTCTCAAAACCAATGAAACAGGCGATGGCAGCGGTTCCTTATGACACTTCCTATAAAGTAGGTTTGGAATTTAATCGCCGCTTCTGGGAAGAAGATGAGTGGATTTATGGCGGTTTAACCTATACCAATATGCCTATTACCCAAATTGCTTATCCGTCAGAAAATATGTTTAAAGATGGCTCAGGTGTATTGCTTGGTGCCTATGGTTTTGGCGCGACTTCTTATAAATTTAATACTCTAACACCGCAAGAGCGTATCAATGTGGCGCTTGCCTACGGTAAGTATATCCATCCGCAGTATCCGAAAGAATTCCGCGCCGGAACATCTGTCGTCTGGCACCGTATTCCTTGGACACTCGGCTGTTACGGTATTTGGAGTGAGTCGAGTCGTGAGCAGCATTACGATAACCTATGCAGTATAGACAACCGTATTGTGCTGACAGGTGAGCATTGCTCTCATATTCCTGCGTGGCAGGAAGGGGCTATATTATCTGGCATGGATGCAGCTAAACGCTTGCATAAAAAAGCAAAAATGCTGGGTTAATTGCGCCGAAAATAGAGACAATTATTATAAATTCAGAGGCTATCATGAACACTATCATCATGAAAATAACTATCATGAAAAGCATGACACCTAAGATGCTGATGATCATGCTGTTAAGCAGCAGCGCATTATTAGGCTGTAGTCAAAAAGTAGGCGATGTAGAGACGATAGCCAGTAAACACGATGCTGAGCAAACGGTTGACTATCAAGCAAGTCGCAATACAGGCAGCTGGGGCGCTGTCTATATGAGCCGTGACGAGCTAAAAGCGCAGCCTATCAATGTTGTTGATGACAGCTCACTGCCCAATATGGAAAATGACCCTATTATTAGCGAGTGGGAAGCAAAGTTTGAAGGATCCAATGCCTTTATTACGACCGATGGCAAAAAGCTCTATCATGACTCCTGTGCTGGCTGTCATATGCATAAAGGCGAGGGCGCTTATGGTGCAGGCTATTATCCGCCACTGGCTAACAATAGCAAAATGCAGTCAAAATATTACATCATTGATATACTCATCAATGGTTTCCGCGGGATGCCATCGTTTCATATGATGATGAATGATGAGCAAATGGCGGCAGTGACTCAATACGTCGTCAGTGACTTAAATGGTTACACGGATACAGTGACTGCTGAAGACGTGGCCAAGCTGAGACATGCCAATCCGCCCGGTTATGATCCAAGTGAATAGTGTTGCTGTGAACAATGTTTCCTTAGAATAAAAGCTAATCGATTTACTCTCATATAAAAAATCGCCCAATCGATGATTGGGCGATTTTCTTGGTTAAGACATTACGAATTTCTAGCCCTATCTGGGACTGGCTGACCAGACAGGTGAGCGAATCGTACCTTGCCCAGATTTACCAAAGGCTTCGCCGCCGTTTAGTGATTTGATAGTCAGTACGCCCTTACCACCTTGCTTTGATGCATAAACGACACGCTTACCATTTGGTGAAAAGCTCGGTGCTTCATCGATACCAGTATTGCCTAAATTAGCAGTGACCGCGCCGCCGCTGTTCATAATAGCCGCTGAGCGCCCATTTAAAAAGGCAATTTGCGTGCCATCGCTACTAAATTGTGGGCTGGTCGCATAACCACTATTAGATACTTTGGTTGTGCGCCCTGAACCAAATTCATAACGATAAATCTGCGGCTTATTAAATCCAGTCTTATCAGATACAAATACAAAAGATCTGCCATCAGGGGCGTAGCTTGGCTGTACTTCACTGCTTGGCCAATTGGTCAGTCGTCTTGGTTGACCGCCGCTGGCACTCATCTCATAAATATCAGCACTGCCTTCAAAACTACTCGAAAACAGTATTTTGCTGCCATCTGGCGAGAACGAAGGACTTAAGTTGCTACCAGGGAAAGGCGTCAATGGCGTTGCACCGCCGCCGCTCACGCTTTGCACATAAATAACAGGATAAGATTTATCTCGCTGTACTGAATAAGCGATACGATTGCCATCGGGCGACCATGCTGGAGAGAAGATAGAGCCTGAAACCTCAGTAATGGTTTTGGCGTTTTCGCCATCAGCATCCATGACTTTTAAGCGTGAGACTTTTGCTTTTCCGGCACCAATTTCTTCAATATAGGCAATACGCCCTGAGAAGTCCCCTGGAATGCCGGTAATGAGCTCGTACACTTTATCTGCGATGACGTGACCGGCATAGCGCATGCTGTCTTTATTGTTATCAGCGGTTAAAGTCTGCTTGCCTTCGATCACGCGTCCTGTTTTAACCTCAATCACTTCATAATCGGTCACCACTTTACCGCGGCTACTGCGAGTGCTACCTACGACAAGATAAGGAATCCCCATACTTTGCCATACCGGTAATGTCCCTGCCAGCTCGCTGCTACTGCGTGGCTGCTGCGGTAGATTCTGACTGGTAACTTTGAGCTCAGTTTTGCTCAAGTCATTGACAATGATAGGTGACAATACGCTATCACCAGCAAAAGGCACAAAAGCCACTTGATTCTGTTGCACAGGAATCTCGTAATCCAATTCTAAAACGACAGGCGCTGCCAGCACACTTGGCGCGATAAGTAAGCTTGAGGCGCTAGCAAGTAATGATATGAGTAGTTTTTTATGAGTGTGCATGAGTAAGTTAAGCTCCTGAAACAGTATGAGTATCATTTTTATAGGTTATTAGTCCGCCATAAAGATAAGGCAGTCCCTTCTACAGTACAAGCTGTTTAAGGTAACGTTATCAATAATATAAGACATGAGCAACTGATTAATTGCTACCTTTAAACTGTAGAGTAAAGGTCGGGTATTTGGGATCGTCAGCATCGATTGGTAAGCTGCCTGTGTTCAATACGGCTTGTTTTGCTGCTTCATTGACAGCTTCATCAGGTCCTGACGCAGTAACATTGGTGATATTACCGCTGGCATTGACCGTAATTGTGAGGGTCGCACGCTGGGTTGAGCCCTTTGCTGCAGTCGGTGGGTTATAGTTACGTCTAATAAGATTAATGATTTCACTATTACTAGCACCGCGACTACCACCTGATGCTGAGCGGCTGTTGCCTTTTGAAGGGCTTGAGGTTGTGCTATCACCGGATAAAGTTGACTGCCCATCGTTTGATAGACTAAGGGTTTGACCTGAACTACTAGAGCCGCCCGTATTGATTTCTATATTTCGGTCGGTAGCAGTTGGGCGCTTAATCTTGGGAGGATTGTTTTGTTTATTGCGGAAATCTCCAAGCCTTTTTTGCTCTTCAATCAGCTGCTGTCGTCTTTCTTTTTCAATCTGGTCATGTTCTTCTAAGACGGATTCGTCTAAGCGCGCGGCCCACTCAGCCATACTGCGCTCATACTCTTGGTTTTGCTCAAGCAGGCGTTGATGCTGCTCTTCACTCATGAGCATCGGGCTAGTAGCAGATTCATCCGAGCGTGTGAAGACAGGCACTTGCTGAGAGTTTGGTTGAGCAGGATTTGGAGTGCTGACGCTACCATCAAAGGCTTCTGTTGGCGTAGCTGAACTACTTGAGCCGTTTTCCGCTTGCATGGCACTGGCTGCGGCGGCGCGATTGGCAAGAATTTGACCTTGCATCTCGGCTAACTGTTCAGGAGATACCATGGTCGTTTCAATACTACCTGCGGTCTCAACGTCCATATTTTGGTAGGTATAGATAAGTATACCAATGACAAGACCATGTGCCAGCAAACTGAGCAGCGTGGGTAAGGTTAGCCCATTGCCTTCGGGTTCAGTTGGTACATAAACGGTTGGAGCCTTGTGCATGGTAGTGATACTCAAAAACGTGATACTAAAAGATAAGCTACATCAGATTATCTGCTTTATTATAACCGGCTACACCAAAACGGCTGTTTTTTAATATTATAAAATGATTAAACTGCTGGTGTAGGCAATGGAGCGCCAGTTAATAGTCCAACCTTCTGGATACCAGCTTGTTGCAACGTTGCCATCAAAGTCATGATAGCGCCATATTGATTGTTTTGGTCGGCATTGATCATCACTTGTACTGGTTGCGCACCGGCATCACTGCTTTGACTTTGCAAAGTCGAGAGGGTGTCAATCAGCTCAGGCTCACTAACAGGTAAGTCAACATTGCTCTCATAACTGATAAAAATCTCGCCGTTACCGGTCAGAGATACAATGACTGGTAGCTGGCTTTGACTCATGGTGTTGGTTTGCTCTTTTGGCAAATCTACATCGACGCCAGTAATCAGCATCGGCGCGGTCACCATAAATATCACGAGCAGCACGAGCATTACGTCGATATAAGGAACAACGTTCATCTCCGCATTCAGTGCTTTTTTCTCACGGCGATAGGGACTTTGTTTCATAGACCAGCCACCTGAGTGCCCTGGTTGGCTTGGCTTACTTGAGTGCTAGGCTGCGGGCTTTCATTACTGGTTTCGCGCTGTAGCATACCCGTCATCTCATCACAGAATAAGGCACGTGAATCATATAATCGACTAGATTTGGCGGTAAAATGGTTATAAGCCAATACCGCAGGAATAGCGGCAAACAAACCCATAGCGGTGGCAATCAATGCTTCTGCAATACCTGGTGCCACAGCGGCTAGGGTAGCTTGTTCATTTTGTGACAAGCCCAAAAAGGCATTCATGATACCCCAAACAGTGCCGAACAGACCGACGTAAGGTGCAACGGAGCCGATACTGGCAAGCGTTGTAAGTCCTGATTCCAAAAGTAGCTGCTGACGACCAAGACCCACCCTAAGCTTACGCTCAACGCCATCGATAATGTCATCTTTTGGTTGACGTTTTTTGTGCATTCTTAAGTATTCAGAGAAGCCAACATAGAAAATCTGCTCAAGACCTTGGCGCTCAGGTGAGCCCTGAATACCTTGATACAATTTTGCCAAATCTTCACCCGACCAAAACCACGCCTCGAACTGTTGGTCAAAGTTTCTGGCAGTGCCAAGCCGCGCACTCATACGAAAAATAATCACCCAACTGAGTAACGATGCTAATAACAATAGAGCCATCACGATCTGAACCAGCAGGCTCGCTTGAGTAATAAGGTCGATAATATTTAAGGATTCAGGCATGTAAAGGACTCATGGATAATTAATAATAGTCATTAAAAATAGGGTGCTCATATTAACCCCCTAGTGTACTGCTAATCTTGGTAAATATCATTAATAATGTGTTAATTACATAATGAGCAGTTTTTTCCTAAAATTTATGGTGACAGCACTATCATTTTATAATATTGTCCATATGGTCAACTATTTTTTGCTCTTTTACTGACAAGTTCATGGCATTCATTGAAATTATTTATTTATTTCCATAGAATGTTATGATTTGTTGCTGTAATTTTTCACAGCGGTTTTATTTTTAGCAAATCTTGTGTGGCTAAAGGATTAAAAACATCATCTCCAACCGTAGTTTATAGCGTCATTTACAGTCGCAATTTGGAAGCGTCATTTATCGTCGCAATTTAGGTGTATTTTTTATGTTTGAGTTAAAAGCGGCATTTATCGTCGCAATTTGGAAGCGACATTTATCAATACCATTTGATAATGATAATTTACTCACTGCAATTTGGAAGCGACTCCTATGAACGCAATTGAACGATATTTTGGAATCAATGGTCAAAACACCACGATCAAAACAGAAATTTTAGCGGGTGTAACCACGTTTTTAACGATGGCTTACATCATATTTGTCAACCCTAATGTACTTGCTGATGCCGGTATGGATAAAGGCGCAGTATTCGTAGCCACGTGTCTTGCCGCAGCTATTGGTTGTTTTATTATGGGGATTTATGCCCGCTTGCCAGTGGCCCTAGCGCCTGGCATGGGACTCAATGCCTTCTTTACTTATGGCGTGGTTTTGGGTATGGGCTACGCGTGGCAAACGGCGCTTGGCGCAGTATTTTTGTCAGGTTGTATCTTTATCCTATTAAGTTTGTTTAAAATCCGTGAAATTATTATTAATTCTATTCCGGTCAGTATTAAACAAGGTGTTGTCGCTGGTATTGGTGCATTTTTGGCCTTTATTGCGCTCCAAACCGCAGGCGTTATCGTGAATAATGATGCGACGCTGGTGGGACTTGGTGACATGACCTCGTTTTCACCTGCGATGGCAGCCCTTGGTTTTATTGTCATCGTGGGTTTGTCACATAAAAAAGTACCAGGTGCGGTCACTATTGGTATTTTACTAGTCGCGCTTATCAGTCTGCTCACAGGAAATACGCAGTTTTCAGGTATTATTTCAGCGCCGCCACCTATTGCTCCAACGCTAATGCAGCTTGATATTGCTGGCGCGTTTGATGTGGCGATGATTAGTGTTATCTTTGCTTTCTTATTCGTTGATTTATTCGATACAGCAGGTACGCTGATTGCAACCACCACTCAGGCAGGTTTGATTGGTAAAGATGGTAAAATCCCGAATATGGGTAAAGCGTTACTAGCAGATTCGACGGCAACGGTAGCTGGTACTTTCTTGGGCACGTCATCGACGACAAGTTACATCGAAAGTGTGTCAGGTATCGCATCAGGTGGTCGTACTGGACTGATGGCAGTGACAGTTGGTGTGTTATTTTTACTCAGTGTGTTCTTTTCACCACTTGCTGGTATGATTCCAGGATATGCGACGGCAGGCGCTATTTTTTATGTAGCAGTACTCATGATGGAGACATTAAAAGATGTCAAATGGAATGACTTAACAGAAGCGGCGCCAGTGGTGGTCGTACTATTGTTTACGCCTTTGACCTATTCTGTCGCTGACGGTATTGCACTTGGCTTTATCACCTTTACTGCCATCAAGGTGGTCGCTGGTAAATTCTCTGACATCAGTATTCCGGTTTGGATATTGACAGTAGTATTACTGGCCAAGATCGTCTTTATCTAGCTTTTTACATTGACTAACGCTCAATGTTAAGCAAGGTTGATATTGCTGTAGAAATATAGTTTAAGCCCTTCTTATTATTAAATGATAAGAAGGGTTTTTTATGCTTAATTTTCCTATTGTTTCAAGATAGTCGTGCCAACTGTTTGATTCCTAAAACAATTAATCATAAATAGTAAATCAGAAATTATAACCAAAGCGTCACGTTTGCGAATGCGTTAATAACTGTTTGTTTTTTAACACTATTATAATTGGCTAAAATGCATAATATTGTTAGTTTGAAAATTTATTTCATGGTAATATGCGGATATTAAGCGCATCACCTCAATCAACGCCGTAGAGGTTTTTCTTATCAGTGAATCAGCATTGCATATTGCCACTTTATATTGCAAACACTCTCCTTTCACTACTAACAAGAAGAAGGCACTAATGCCGCTTAGTTTTATGTTGTTGCCTTTGTATTGTTGACGTAGTCCGTTGCACAGTCAAACGATCTACTTGACCTTTTCCAGCTTATGCTGGATTTTCTCGTTTTTTAATATTGTCGTGTGTTCTGTTCATTGTTATGTATGTTATCAAAGCCGAATCACTCACACTGCTTAATAGCTGATTGTGATTGATTGCTGTTTTCGATAGGGTAGATGATAAACCGTTTCAATACTTTAGCCTTACGACGTTGTTTTAGCGCCACAATATTTAAAAGTTTCAATATCAAAAATTTTCAATGTTAAAAAGCCCCAGCGCATCACTTATGATGGATTTTCAAGTTATGGAGTTGTTATGAACCCAGTAGAGCAATTTACCCCGCAAGAGCCGATTTTATTTAATCCTATTGATTTGTTATCACCAGAATATATTGCTCAGTCATCAACAGAGCTACATGCGCGTATATCGCCTTTATATAGCGTAGATGAAGAGCGCTGGTTGACGCAGTTATTGCCACTTGCCAAACCGACAGATGCCGAGCGTGACAGTGCAGCTACGCAGACACGTCAGCTGGTTGAGCATGTGCGCAATGATGGTAAAGCGGTAAAAATGGTCGACTCATTATTGCTTGAGTACAGCTTGGATACCCAAGAAGGTGTTTTGCTCATGAGCTTGGCGGAAGCCTTGATTCGTGTGCCGGACAATTATACGGCTGATGCGCTGATTCATGACAAGATGAGCGTCGCTGACTGGAAAAAACATTTAAAAAATGACAATGGTTTTATGGTCAATGCCTCAACGTGGGGCATGATGATGACAGGTCGTGTGGTGAGCATCGATAGTGATACCACGGCATCTGGATTTTTGGATCGTATGACCAAAAAGATGGGTGAGCCTGTTATTCGTAGTGCTATGCAAAAAGCCATGCGTATCATGGGACATCAGTTTGTACTTGGCGAAACGATTGAAGGCGCTAATAAAAATAGCCAGCCATATCGCAATAAAGGCTATACCTACTCATTTGATATGTTGGGTGAAGCGGCAATTACTCATAAAGATGCTGAAAAATACTTTAATGATTATTTGCATGCTATCAAAGCCACCGCAAGTGTGAAAGTTAAAGAGGGCATGCCGAAGCCATCAGTTTCTATCAAGCTGTCCGCATTGCATCCGCGTTATGAAGCCACCCAAGAAGAACAAGTCATGGGGCTGTTGCGTCAACGCTGCTTGTTACTGATTGAAGCTGCGCGTGAGGTAAATGTTGATATCAGTATTGATGCCGAAGAAGCCGATCGTCTTGAGATATCGCTAAAACTATTTGAGTCTTTATATCGCGACAATCTAACAGCGGATTGGGATGGTCTTGGTTTAGTTGTACAAGGTTACTCAAAGCGTGCAATTGCTATTTTGGCTTGGCTGGCACGCTTGGCAACTGAGGTTGGCGACCGTATTCCTGTACGTCTAGTAAAGGGCGCTTATTGGGATACAGAAATCAAGTTGGCGCAGCAAAAAGGTCTATCAGGCTATCCGGTCTGGACGCGTAAAGAAGGGACGGATACCGCTTATCTTGCCTGCGCACGTTTCTTATTATCAGAGCATTTGCGTGGTCTTATTTGGCCACAGTTTGCAACGCACAATGCGCACACGCTTGCTTCAATCATGACCATGAGCTCGCACAGAGACTTTGAGTTCCAGCGTTTGCATGGTATGGGTGATGCGCTTTATGACCATATCTTACAAGCTTATCAAATCCCTGTGCGTATCTATGCACCGGTTGGCGCTCATAAAGATCTGCTGCCGTATTTGGTACGTCGATTGCTCGAAAACGGTGCCAATAGCTCGTTTGTCCATCAGTTATTAGACAAGTCTTATCCAATTGACAAGCTAACTGTACATCCGTATGACAAGCTATTAACCAATGCAACGCTACACAATCCAGATATTCCATTACCGTTAGCTATCTATGGCGCACGCCGTGCCAGCTTTGGTCCCAATATCTTTGTAGAATCGCAGTGGATACCGTTTAAAGCAGCTATCGATACGCATATACACAAAACATGGTCTGCGACTTCGGTTATTAATGGCCACGCAGTCAATGACAATACGGTAGATGGCGACACTCATCAGCTTGACAAGCAAGCTATATGTGCGCCTTGGAACCATGAAGTCATTGCCGGTGAAGTCGTCTATGCCAATGCTACTATCGCACAGCAAGCAATTGCGGCGGCAGTCGCTGGACAAGGCGAATGGCAAGCGGTTGCTGCTACTAAACGTGCGGCTATATTGCGTAAAATAGCGGACTTATATGAAGAAAACTATGCAGAGCTGATGGCATTATGCCAAGTTGAGGCAGGTAAAACCTTACAAGACAGCATTGACGAAATCAAAGAAGCGGTTGATTTTTGCCGTTTTTATGCTGATGAAGCTGAGCGTTTAGATGATGTTATTTATGAGTTTACCGATTTGGCAGGCAAGCCGTCGCGTCAAGTTTATAAAGCACGTGGCACCTTTATTTGTATCAGCCCATGGAACTTTCCATTGGCTATTTATACCGGTCAAGTAGTTGCAGCACTGGCTGCAGGTAATACCGTAGTGGCAAAACCTGCCGAACAGACGAGCTTAATCGCTCATTTCGGTGCGCAGCTTATGTATCAAGCTGGCGTGCCAGTAGAAGCATTGCAACTCGTGATTGGCGCGGGCGACGTTGGTGCTGCATTGACTGCTGCGGACAATATCGCAGGTGTTATCTTTACAGGTTCGACCCAAACGGCGCAGCGCATCAACCAAAGCCTAAATGCCCATGCTCAAGTCAGCGGTGAGCTGCCTGTCTTTATCGCCGAGACTGGCGGACAAAATGCCATGATTATGGACTCAACGGCATTGCCTGAGCAAGTGGTTAGAGATGCGGTATTATCTGCCTTTGGTTCAGCAGGTCAGCGCTGTTCAGCATGTCGTATCTTATGTGTACAAGAAGAGATGGCAGATGATTTGATTGAGCTATTGCAAGGCAATATGGCTGAATTAATCGTTGGCAACCCGCTATATGCGACTACAGATGTAGGTCCTGTGATTGATATTGATGCCAAGCGCGGACTTGAAGCGCATATCGAACGCATGCGCGCTGAGCCAACGGCTACGATTTTGGCGCAGACACCGATGAGTGATAGCTCAGAGGTCAGTCAAGATCAAGCAACGTTTGTATTGCCAACGGCGATAGAAGTAAAAAGTATCGATGTGATCGGTGGAGAGCATTTTGGTCCTATTTTGCATGTACTGCGTTATGAAGCACGTGATCTAAATAAGCTGATTGATGCAATCAATGCGACGGGTTTTGGTTTGACCTTGGGCATCCATAGCCGTATTGAAAACACAGTAGAGCATATCGAGCGCCGAGCCTTTGTCGGCAATACTTATATCAACCGTAACCAAATCGGCGCGGTCGTCAACGTACAGCCGTTCGGTGGCTGCGGTCTATCGGGCACAGGTCCCAAAGCAGGTGGTCCACATTATGTCGCCCGTCTGATGAGCTTAACGACAGAGCAGTTGGCTAATGAGCAAGTGGCTCTGATAGACAATACCACTGCAACCAGTACTCAAACAATAATCGCATAAGGAGTAGCACTATGGCGACTGAATTCAAGAAAAATCATGGCCAAGTTTGTGAAACTTGGCGTTTGCTTGGCGCAGTGAATCGTGCCACTTATCTGCAAGAAGCCGCACCAAGACTGGCATTATTGACCGGTGATGCCAATAAGGCAAAGCGTCTGTTCAATCATTTATTGAGCGCCGCACCCATGCTTGACGAAGAGCACCGTATGACTGGGGCTACGGGCGAGTCAAATGACTTGTACGTGACGGGTCGCGGTAAGACGATGGTTGTTGGCGGCGAGTCTGCTCGCGCTATGGCAGTGCTTGGGCAATTGCTAGCAGCATTATTAACGGGTAATGAGGTGATATTGCATTGCCCAAGCCAAGATGAGATGTGCATTGAAGCGGCAAAAATCCTCTATGAGAGTGGCATCAGTGATGATGTGCTGAGTGTCGCCAATGACTCACAAACCGTCACGCTTTTATACATCGATCGCCTTGCGCAAGTTGCCGTCTCTGGTAATCGGCAAGAGGTGCAAGCGGTCAGTCAAGAGCTTGCCAAGACCGATGGTATGTTGACGCAAGTCATTAGCGTCACTGATATGGACGGCTTATCAGAGATTCTAACGCCTGATTATCTATACCGCTTCGTCACTGAGCGTGTAAAGACCATCAATACCACTGCCATTGGCGGAAATGCAAGCTTGTTAGAGCTTGGCACATAGAAGTAACAGCAACAATTTAGTACAGGCAACCAATAATCTCATAAGAAGTTAAAAGATTAGCTTATTGCCAATAAAGAAATAGCTCGAATAGTAAAAATGACGATCAGTCATTATTCCCAAATATTTGGTGAGTAATTTCTGGTCGTTTTTTTATGCTTAAATTTAGAGGTAGGATAGGTAGGTGTTTTAGTAAATACTCACTTTAGTAATGAAGTTTCTTGGCTTTTCAACCAAAATAAGGTATTTTTTGAGTTGTAAGTTAAACAAAGATGGTGATAATATAAGTTAACCGTTTAGTCAGCAATTATTCACTAAATGGTTAATAACTCCCTTTAACACGGAACGTTGACGTAAGCTAAGCCTCGAAAGCATGTTTTAACGGTGCTTATATTCCTCGATTTTCCGATAGAGTAGTCGTCATTAAGACGATACCCAAACCCTTGATAATGCTTTTGTATTTACTAAAGATGCTCATACATTATAGGTAAATTAAAAAGTTCAAACCGCAAACAGATTAAGCCTGAGCAAGTCAGTAGTCAGATAGGCAGTCAGCTTATTCAATACAGTTATAACTCTCAGTATTGATGTAGGTATGATGATCATCATCGTATAAATTTTATTAACATGGTAATTAAGTACTCACTTAAGGGCAGCGCATTTGTGTGCAGTTATCCTTTAAGATACTGATTGTTAAGATTTTATGATTCGATTAAAGATAAAGCAGTTTTTTATCTTCCTTTTATTCTGACAGCTGAGCATTGCTATGATTCATTTTTATTTGAACGGTCAATATAAGCAATTAACTGACCTCAATCCGAATACCACGGTGCTTGAGTATTTGCGCTTGCACGAACGCCAGACTGATACCAAAGAAGGCTGCGGCAGTGGCGACTGCGGAGCCTGTACGGTGATGGCGCAGCGCTTACCTAGCAGTGGTGAAGATTCTTCTGATTTGCCTTTTTATACCCTTAACGCCTGTATCACGCTACTGTCATTGATGGATGGTCATCATATAATGACGTCAGCTTATATCGCGGACAATCCTGAACATCATCCAGAACGTGCTTTATTGCACCCAGCGCAGCAAGCAATGGTCGAATGCCATGGCTCGCAGTGCGGGTTTTGTACGCCTGGATTTGTGATGACGCTGGCCAGCACCTACGAGAATCATCGTCTGCAAGTCGCAAAAGGAACCATTAAAGATGATTTGAGCTACGATGATATCGTGGCTTCAATTGGTGGAAATCTTTGCCGTTGTACAGGCTATCGTCCGATTATCGAGGCTGGTTTGGCAATGAGTGAGATTGGTAGACAACGCGACGCTGATCAGACGATCGCCAAAGACTTGACCATCAGTTTAGCGACAGATGCGATGGCAAATAGCAGACAGACCGTTTCAAGCGAAATGGGCACTATTGAGCCTGCGCTTACTCAAGGGTCACGTAAGTTATTCATTCCACAGTCTGTTGCTGAGCTCAATCAAGTGCTCGCTGCCCATCCAAAAGCGACCATTTGGGCAGGTGGTACGGACTTAGGTTTGAGTGTGACGCAACACTTGGTTGATCACGATATTATCGTACAACTGTCAGCGATTGACGAGCTAAAATCTTGGTCACTACAAGCGTTAAGCTTAAATACTGATGAGCAGTCTAAAGGCGATAGCGAAGTAGAGTTTTTAGTATTGGGTGCTGGCATGAGCTATAAGAGCATGTTGCCTGCGCTTGAACAGCATTTCCCTGCGTTTGCCAATTTGTTTGAACGTATTGCTTCTCCGCAAATCCGTAATATGGGCACTATCGGCGGTAACGTCGCTAACGCTTCACCGATTGGCGATTTGCCTCCCATTCTATTGGCATTAGATGCTCATATTCATCTGCGTCATTGTGCTGCTATTGACAATGCTAGTAACAGCGCTACTGACAATATCAATGTTAATAATGTCTATTCAAATCAAGTATCTAGTATTGATGAAATCATTCCTTTATCTAAATTCTTTTTAGATTATAAAAAGACCAAACTACGTGCTGGTAGTTACGTGGTTGCCGTTCATATTCCGCTGATGCAAGATCATCAGTATCTCTATATTCATAAGATTAGTAAGCGTTACGAAGATGATATCTCAGCGTGCTTGCTTGCTGCGCGACTTGATTTGTCAGCGGATGGCATGACTATCCAAGATGCAAAATTTGGACTTGGCGGCATGGCGGCGATACCTTTATTGGCAGCAGAATGTCAGCAGGCACTAATTGGACAAGCAGTAAATGTTGCCAGTTTCGAGCAGGCAGCACAAAGGCTACCTAATGATGTCTCGCCGATGACCGATGTGAGAGCCAGCCGTGAGTATCGTATGCATGTGATGCAGCGGTTAATCATTAAGTGTGGCAAGCAATTGGTTGCTGATGTGCAAACGGTAGATGCGTAAGTAAACATATAGCAAGTAAGCTCGGCAAGAGCTAAATAGACGGCCCTAGCGTTTGAACTTGCTTGATTATGCTAACTCACCTAACTTTCGCATCGCTAAAAGATACAGTCAAAACGCTATTGTTAGAGAGATAGGTTTTGCTAAAAATATAAGAGAGAGAGCCATTATGAGCCACCATTCTTCATTATTTGATAGCTACAGTACCCGCAGACAGCGTCCACCAAAAGACAAGATTGGCACCCAAGCAAAGCATGACAGTGCTATTAGTCACGTTATGGGCACTGCCACTTATGTGGACGATATGCTAAAACCACAAAACACCCTGCATTTAGCAATTGGTAAAAGTGCTCACGCGCATGCTCGTGTATTGAATATGGATTTGAGCGCCGTACGAACAGCAGACGGGGTCATCGATGTCATCACCTTTAAAGATTTACCAGCCAAGACTGATATCGGAGCAGTGTTTGATGGCGACCCACTCATGGTCGATCAGATCACAGAATATGTCGGTCAAACGCTATTTACGGTGGTTGCCACCAGTCACCGTGCAGCAAAAAAAGCCGTGCTCAAAGCCATTGTGGAATATGAACCGCTGTCCGCAATCCTCACTATTGATGAGGCGCTAAAGCAAGAGCAGTTTGTACGTCCAAGTCACTTTATGACGCGCGGTGATGCTCAGGCTGAGCTTGAAAATGCACCTACTCGTATTGCAGGGCATATTCGTATGCTAGGGCAAGAGCATTTTTATTTGGAAGGGCAGGTGTCATACGTCATTCCTTGCGATGATGGTGGGCTTGAAGTCTATACTTCCTCACAGCATCCGAGTGAAGTGCAGCAGCTGGTCGCCGAAGTGGTCGATTTACCTTTTCATGCCGTGACGACAGTTGTGCGCCGAATGGGCGGCGGCTTTGGTGGTAAAGAAACGCAAGCCGCGGCATGGGCGTGTCTGTGCGGTATCGTTGCCAAACGCCATAATGTGCCAGTGAGTATGCGCTTAGACCGTCAAGATGACATGGTCGTAACTGGTAAACGTCATGAATTTGCCAATCGCTACGATGTCGGTGTCAATGATGCTGGTCAAGTGCTTGGCGTTGATATGCAGCTATCAGGATTGTGTGGCTATTCACCAGATTTGTCCGATGCCATTGTCGATCGGGCGATGTTCCATTGTGACAACGCTTATTATTATCCAGCGGCTCAGATCGCTGGTCATCGCTGCAAGACACATACGGTATCTAATACCGCTTATCGAGGTTTTGGTGGCCCACAAGGTTTGCTGACCGCTGAATATATGATGGATGATATCGCCTACAGTTTGGGCAAAGATCCTCTGCAGGTACGTTTGGCAAATCTATATCAAAATGGTCAAAGCACCCATTATGGGCAGCCAATTGAGCATTTTGATTTGGCGACTATTATGCAGACGTTAGCTGATGATAACGATTATGCTAAGCGCCGTGAGCAAATCACAGCAGCTAATCAAAAAGCTGAAGCTGAGGGCAGTGACAAACGTTTTGGTCTGGCTTTAACGCCGGTCAAATTTGGTATCTCATTTACGGTACAGACGCTAAACCAAGCGGGTGCTTTGGTTCATATCTATACCGACGGTACCATTCAAATCAATCACGGCGGTACTGAAATGGGGCAAGGGCTATATATTAAGATTGCCCAAATCGTTGCCAATGAATTCGATGTAGATTTAGATACCGTAAAAGTAACCGCAACTCGTACCGATAAAGTGCCAAATACTTCGCCAACAGCGGCGTCGTCAGGTACTGATATGAATGGTAAAGCAGCACAAAATGCCTGTATTACTATTAGAGATCGCTTGGTTGAATTTGCTACTGAACATTTTGACGTAAGTGCAGAGGATGTCAAATTTGAGCGCAATCATGTCCATATCGGTGATAAAGAAACACTAACCTTTGCTGAAATGGTGTTACTCGCATATCAGCACCGCGTTAGCTTATCGTCTACTGGCTACTATAAAACACCAAAGATATTTTATGATCGCTCAAAAGCATGGGGTCGCCCATTCTTTTACTTTGCCTTGGGTGCCTCTTGTTCTGAGGTTGAGATTGATATTTTAACGGGTGAATATAAAGTATTGCGCTGCGATATCTTACACGATGTTGGGCAGTCGATTAATCCTGCAATTGATATCGGTCAGATTGAAGGCGGTTTTGTTCAAGGTATGGGCTGGCTTACTGCTGAAGAGTTGGTTTGGGATAAAAAAGGAAACCTTGCGTCAAACAGTGCCGCCAATTATAAAATTCCAACGGCGCATGACTTACCAAAACAATGGAGCGTCAAACTGTTCGAGCGTAAAAACGAAGAGCAGACTATTTATAACTCCAAAGCCGTTGGCGAACCGCCATTTATGCTTGCCGCTAGCGTTTGGTGCGCGATTAATAACGCGATTGCAAGCTTAGGTAATTATCAGAGAAACCCTGAGCTGACCATGCCGGCAACGCCAGAAGCGGTATTAAAATCGGTCATGCGCATGCAGGGTCAAGCGTGGGAAATCACCTCTAAAGCGGATACAGACACGATTACTAGCCTAACAGTAACCGATGATAATTGCGGTATTGATGATGATAAAGTCAAGCTGCAGCAAGTCGCACACGGTAAAGATATTAATCCAACAGAAGTCGAAGGTAAGCTAACGGATGATCAGCCTGAAGCGATACAAAACCCAAATGTATCAACGGCTCGCGGACCGGCACATAGTGAATAAGTCACTAATCACACCGATGCCACCAACAAAGTGGTATAACGGACTGGCGCAATATCAGCAGCAAGGTATTGCGCACGTTTTGGCGACGGTCGTTGCGGTGAATGGCTCAGCACCTCGTGAGCTTCAATCCAAAATGATCGTGACGCTTGATGCATGTTGTGACACCTTAGGCGGCGGTAGCCTTGAACATGACGTGACGATAACCGCTAGGCAATTGCTAAATGGTGAAATTAATGCCACTGACGCTAGAAGCATGCAACCGTTAAAAGAAGGTAAGTCTGCAAAGGCGCAGGCAGTACGCCGCGATGCCGTTTATACCAAGCATTATCCATTGGGCGCTACATTGGCTCAATGCTGCGGCGGTAGCGTCACGGTCATGTTTGAATGCTTTAATGTAACGCCGCCCATGTCGTTACTGGTGTTTGGTGCAGGGCACGTAGCAGCTGCGCTAATGACCATTCTTGCTGAGCTACCTTGTCAAGTCGACTGGGTAGACAGCCGAGCTGAAATGTTTGAGCGTTATCTAACCCATAATCCGGATACTGTAGAGGGGCAAGTGACTTATCAGTTGCCTACTCACATTCGCCCGCATATTGATGAAGATCCAGTCGATTTTATCCAACCGTTTGTCGCTAAAAGCATTCAAAGCACTTTGAATGCATCAACAAAAAAGGGCACTCAGTATTTTATTTTGGTCATGACTCATGATCACAGTCTTGATTTTGATTTGGTACGTGCCGCGCTTGATACTTATGGGAAAACTGGCATAGATAGCAGCTTAGTGCCTTATCTTGGCTGTATAAGCTCAGCGACCAAAGCCAAGCGTTTTAGAGATCGCTTACTACAGCGTGACTACAATGAGCAAATAGTCGATAAATTGACCATGCCAATCGGTCTTAATACTGGCGGAAAAGAGCCAATGGCGGTCGCTATCTCTATCGCGGCGCAAATGATGCAGCTTTATCATGATTTATAACTAACATTTATCTCAATTAAAAAATTTTTAATTCTCTATTTATCTGTCTGCCTTAAATGCATTAAGACATCGTTCTTAGCTTCGTCAGCCGTCATACGAGATAGGCTGCGCTCAGTAACTTTGTGCTTGTATTTCTTTGATTGCATTAGGGTAAACACATAATATGGATGAATTTTTAACCAAAATACTTATCTATTATTGTGAGATTTTTTTATGACCATACATATTTATCAAGCACAATTATTGCATTATTTAACGGAAGAGAATCTGGCGGCAAGAGCCAAGCATACCCATGTAGAGACGGCTGACTTAACTAATGATAGTTTAACCAATGCTGAGCGTCCTAGCATTACGGTGGTCGATAAAAACGTTACTTTGCTGCCAGTGGTGGCAGGCGTCAAGGTTTATCCTGAATATATCGCTAATGGTGCCTTGGTGGTCGATGATGCGACTGGTCGCGTCGTAGATTATGGCAGCTGTGCGTCAATGATGTCGCAGTACGGCAACGCCAGTCGCCAAGAGGGTCAAGCGCCAGTACAGATTCATGATTGCCAAGATCAGCTTATCATGCCAGGCTTTATTGACACCCATGTGCATTATCCGCAAATAGATATGATTGCTGCGTTTGGCGAGCAATTACTTGATTGGTTGAACAATTATACCTTTGTGACCGAAGCCAATTTTGGTGATACAAAGATTGCTGATGATACCGCAAAATTCTTTTTAAACCAGCTGCTTGCTAATGGCACAACAAGCGCCTTGGTATTTTCAACCAGTCATCCGCAGTCAGTAGAATCATTCTTTAACGAAAGCTGCCGTCTGAATACTCGTATGATTACGGGTAACGTATTGATGGATCAAAACGCGCCTGAGCATCTGTGTGTGCCAACAGAGCAGGGCATCCGTGATACCCAAAATATCATCGATAAATGGCATGAGCGCGGACGTCAGCATGTGGCGATTACGCCAAGATTTGCCATTACGTCAACGCCAAAACAATTACAAATGACCGGTGAGCTGTATCGTAGTTATGATAGTGTTTATCTGCAAACACATCTGGCTGAAAACCTTGATGAAATCGCTTTTGTACGTGAGCTTTATCCCAATCATAAAGGTTATTTGGACGTTTATCATGATATGGGCTTACTTGGCAGATATACGACGTTGGCGCATGGCATCCATCTCTCGACATCAGAATATGAAGTGCTACGTGATACTGGCACCCAAATAGCCCATTGCCCGACGTCCAATTTATTTTTAGGCAGTGGACTGTTTGATTTGTCCAAAACTCTAAGCTATACCGGCGTTAGTATCGCAACCGACGTGGGCGCAGGTACTAGCTTATCGATGCTGACCACTTTAGCAGAAGCCTATAAAGTTCAGCAATTACAGAGTAATCCGTTATCAGCGCATCAAGGGTTATATCAAATCACGTTAGGCAACGCGCAGTCATTGTTGTTAGACGATAAAATCGGTAACTTTATGCCCAATAAAGAAGCAGATTTTGTGGTGATAGATATGGGTGGCACTGATTTAATGGAGCGCCGTATGACACAGACCAAGTCACTTGATGAGCAGTTATTTGTGCTGATGATGTTAGGTGATGATAGGGTGATTGAAGAAACAATTATCGCTGGCGTGAGTCGTTATAAAAAAGCGGTTGCTGCATAAAGGGAAGTATTAAAGGTATTTTTTTGCTTAAGTTAGAATGTTTACATAAAAATCAGCGCCTATTTATTAAGACATTTAAATCTTAGTAAATAGGCGCTGATGGTTTTTAAATAATGCTTAATAGCCAATGTGCTATAAAAACTGGCTAATAACTATGGCATTACTCTGGATGATTCATCCATATCCAACCATTCTCTAACCATTCCATCACTTCATCAGGGTCAATCCCTTCCATATCGTCAAGGCTTAAATGCTCGCCATTAGATAAGCGTACCAGTAGTGCTATCGATGTTTCATGCAAATCATCTAGGCGTTGCCCATTGGCATATAAAACGATGTCATTATCCGCCTGGGTGTATAACAAACGATTGCTATAATCTGCTTGCAACGTCGCGCCAGTTGCCAATGCTGCTATCATCTCATCAGTCGTCAGCGACTCTTCAGGGACAAGCACATCATATTGACGCTTGCTGACCACTTCAGACACGGCTTGGCGAATAATCGTATCACCGCGCTCAGATTGGAGGAGTTGTAATAATTGAGTTTTAATCGCCTCAATGCTGTCAGTCTTTAACTCCCCTGACGCTTGCATAGCTTGTGGTAATAACATCGGTATAAATAAAGCGCTGTCATTGGTCGCGACATCGGCAAGGCTGTCAATGATTTGCATCAAGTTTGGACGACGGCAGCCAAAGGAAAAGGTTAGGCAATCATCTTGCGCTACGCCAAAATGTGCTAATTTTGGTGGCACGTATAGCACATCACCGGCTTCTAAGATTTCATCAAAGATAATCTCGCCCATATCATCAAATAGACGTATCGGCTCATCGGCAACAAATTGGGTCTGCTCATCACAAAACTTACCTAACTGCCAACGTCTAGAGCCAAACCCTTGCGCTAGAAATACATCGTAATCATCATAATGCTTGCCAACCGAGCCGCCTTTTGGCGCATAAGACACCATAATATCATCGCGCTGCCACTGCGGTATAAAATCAAGCGCCTGCCATAATGCGCCAAGTTCCGGCGACCATTGCTCAAGATTTTGTACCAGTACTGACCATTGCTCAGGTAAGTTATCAAAGTCGGCTTCAGTTAGTGGGTTCTTTTTAAGTTGCCATTGCGGCTGACCTTCTTGTTTGCTCGCAGCTTGAGTCAGTAGCCTTGCAGTAGCGTCTTCATCTATGGCTAAGCCTAAGATATCTTCCGGCTCAAACATACCAATTAATTGCGGTAAGCCTTGCTTAATCAAGAGGGGTTTTTTTTGCCAATAATCGTTTAAGAATTGCTCAGGAGTAATGGTATTCGGTAAACAAAGGGGGATAGAAGTCATGGATAAATCCGTATGGTTAACTGGTTATAAGATTAATAGAAATGATGGCTTTATAGGCAGGATTTATTAGTTTATGATTATTGCTTATCTGATGACTGTCATCAGAGCCTATAATTATTCTTAGGACATTTATGAAAAAATTGCATTTTATCGTTATTATTGCCAGTATGTTTTTGCTGCAAGCTTGTGTACATAAAATTGTTACTGTACCTGCTAAAATCGCTTATAAAACCACTAAAGGTGTGGTTAAAGGTACGGTCGCTGTGGGTAAAGCTATCATACCGGGCGATAGCAGTGATAAAGACGATAAAGAATAAAAACCTCACCCATCAACTATGTATTTTAAAAAATAATAGTGTTTAGAGTAAGGTTTTTATTAAGATATAAATGAGTGCTCATTTATATCTTTTTTACATTTGATAGAAATGATTTGATTGCCAGTTAAATTTTAGCAATCCATTCTTTAATCGTGCGTGCTTGTTCAGCCGCATTACCAATATAAGTAGCAGGCGTCATTTCACGCAAACTGTTTTTATCGCTTTCACTGACTGCCGATAATTCATCGCCATCAACAAAAGTAAGCATCGCTTCACGAGTCATGGCATTACCACGAGTTAATGCTTTTAGCTTCTCGTATGGGTTTTCAACACGGTAGCGACGCATAACCGTCTGAATTGGTTCAGCCAATACTTCTTGCGCATTATCCAAATCGTCATTTAAACGTTGGGCATTTAATTCAAGTTTGCTGACGCCTTTGAGGCACGCATCATAAGCAATCATGCTTTGTGCTAGACCAACACCGATATTACGCAACACGGTAGAGTCAGACAAATCGCGCTGCATACGTGAAATCGGTAGCTTTTCACCCAAATGAGCAAGCATGGCATTAGCTACACCCAAATTACCTTCAGAGTTTTCAAAGTCAATCGGGTTGACTTTATGCGGCATGGTAGAAGAACCCACTTCACCATCTTTTAGGCGCTGTTTAAAATAGCCTAAGCTAATATACTGCCAAATATCACGGTTAAAGTCGATTAGAATGGTATTAAAGCGTTTTACTACATCAAACAATTCAGCGATATAATCATGCGGCTCAATTTGCGTGGTATAAGGATTAAAGGTCAATTCTAAACGTTCATTAATGAATTTTTCAGCATGATTCTGCCAATCAACGTCAGGATATGAGGCGTAGTGAGCATTATAGTTACCGACCGCACCATTGATTTTACCGAGTAACTCTACCTGACCGACTTGCTTGATTTGACGCGCTAGACGATAAGCAACGTTTGCCATCTCTTTACCTAGAGTCGTCGGGCTTGCCGTTTGACCATGAGTACGTGAAAGCATCGGTTGATCAGCATGGATAATTGCTAGATTAACGATGCTATCCGTTACTTCTTGCATTTTAGCAACGACGATTTCGCGGCTGTCTTTGAGCATGAGTGCGTAAGATAGGTTATTAATATCTTCACTGGTGCAAGCAAAATGAATAAATTCTAATGAATCTTCAAGTGCTGCCTGACCACGGAATTTATCTTTAATAAAGTATTCGACCGCTTTTACATCATGGTTGGTCGTTGCTTCGATGTCTTTGATCGCTTGCGCGTCAGCTTCGCTAAAGTTATCTACGATAGCATTTAAAAACGCATTGGTATTGGTATCAAATTCTGCCAACTCACCAATCGCGCTATTATCAGCCAATGACTGTAACCAGCGAATCTCAACGGTCACGCGCGCTTTAATCAGACCAAATTCTGATAAATAAGGGCGCAAGCTATCGGCTTTGGATGCATAGCGACCATCGATTGGGGAGAGTGCGGTAAGTAGATTCATATCATTGCCTCAAAAGTTATTGAAATTACAGCTGGTTAAAAAAATGTAAAAAATGATTTAATCTGAAAAATCATCATGTATTAATTAGATTGCGTTGTACCGTACTTAGTATTGAAGTAAAAGTCGTAAGATGATTTTGCAGCTAGAGTAAATATTTTGGTTTTAATTAAACCATTGTTACCGATAGCCACACTATCAGAAGCATAGTCATTTGGCTTATATAGTGGCGCAATCAGTTTTGAGTCGACCGTGGCCCCTTTTTCTCCCTTCTTTTGAAGCATATCTTGCATTATGAAGTTATCAATAGAAAGGTTGGCGCGATTGGTTGCCGTAATTTTATAGGCAATACAGTTTCCAGGCTCAATATTATCAATAGGTTTAGTACTAAAACCACTATTAGGGTTGTCAGCAGCGGTATTGCTAATAGTGGGGTAATCAATAGTCGCCGGACAGCTATTTACATATTGGTATTTTATAAGTACTAGAGCAGCATTTTCAGCAGCGACTCTACCAAAATTATTGGTATCATAAAAATATTTGTTCGTCACTAAATCCACTTGTTTTTTACTATTAGTAGTGCGAATAGGGTGTGTATTCGTACTGTTTTCTTCTATCAAACAGACAGTGTTTTTGCCGCTCAGATTGGCAATGGGCGTTCTAAGTTGATATTGCCCAACACCAGTCATAGGTAAATTTTCACTAGCGTAAACTATATCTGAGTTGTTGCAATCGACTAGTTTAATAGTACTGTTAGAAATTCCGCTTTCGGAGACGGTATCAAAAATACCGTTAAAGTAGCCAGAGTTATTTACTTGTGGATTGGTATTACCACCATTATCGTTAAATACTGTTCCTGAAAAAACATAATAGAGAGGTTCGCTTTCTACCCCGAAGCTGATCCATTCATTATAGGTTTCTCCAACCACATCCGCTTCAATAGCACTATTACCTCTCATGATGCCTTCGTAAGTTAAGGTGACAGTCTTGGCATTTTTAACCGCAAGAACATAGTTGCTGTCTGCATTAGCGATACCATAGCTGACGTAGCTGCTATTATTAGCTATGATGTCGTTTACGTTCAATGCCCGATAAGTCGTCTGATTATTGGGACTGGTAGAGGTTTCTTTTAGAATATTGGTAAAGGTGGGCATAGGGGGCAAGGTGCCTCTTTTTTGACCAGATGCAAAAGATACTTGTCCACTACTATTGGTAGTAGGCGTAAACGAGCTACTATTACCACTACCGTTAAGCGCAGTGATTCCGTAATAATATAAGCCGCTATCTCCACCAATTGAGCTATCGAAGCGTAGCTGTGGCAAGGTAACCATATTGTTAGAGCTAAAGCTATTTCCAGCCAGTTTTTTACCCATAAAATAATCACCCATGGCATTATAAAAATAGGAGACGTTTGGGTTATTTCTGATGGTAGCTTGCGCAGGTGTACTAATTTGACTATTTTGGGTAAAGCTTAATGTTTGACGTGCAATCTCTGAGTTACCACCTATTGAATAGCTAGCTTGACCAACTTTTATGGTATGTATAGAAGCATTGTCATCAGGAGTAATAGTAAAGGTGTACTTGAACTTATCTCTATCAATACTAGTATTAGAATCATTCCTGA
Source organism: Psychrobacter sp. DD43 (assembly GCF_904846555.1). Lineage (NCBI taxonomy): Bacteria > Pseudomonadati > Pseudomonadota > Gammaproteobacteria > Moraxellales > Moraxellaceae > Psychrobacter > Psychrobacter sp. DD43. The sequence goes on along the minus strand of NZ_CAJHBE010000003.1, from coordinate 105,677 downwards.
TTTCAATACCATTGGTGCGCGTACCACTAGCTGGTGTTATCTCAGCGCTATTGTTATAACCAATATTTTCATTGCGCACCAAAGTAAAACGACCGGTAGCACCAGAACCTGCTGCGATATAGGTGCCAGAAGCACTACCAGTCGAAGCATTAGAGCTGGTCACCGTAATACTACCCATCTCTGCTGGTGCTGACTGTGCACTAAATGACGCAGCAATGAAAGTAAGCGTAAGACCTCTCTTTACCCATATCGAACAAGAAAATGAGATATTCAGCAAGGCGAAAAGGCGAGCGGTCATTCAGTATCCTAAAAAAAGACAAATCATTGTATTAATTAATGTTAACTGAGATGTCAAATTCCGCAAGGCGCATCAATAGAGGCAATGACGCCACCGCCCAAACAAACCTCATCGACATAAAACACCGCTGACTGACCTGGCGTCACTGCACGTTGCGGCGCATCAAACATCACTCGTACTTCTAAACCTTTATCATCAACAGCAAACACTCGGCACGCTTGGTCAGGCTGACGATAGCGCGATTTTGCCATACAACGTAAACCTTCATCGGTAAAGATATCTGCAGGCGGTAAACCATTGACCCAATCGAGCTTATAAGCTTGTAGCTCATTACTCAGCATCATGGCATGCTCGTGACCTTGTCCAACGATCAAACGGTTGTTATCCAAGTCTTTTGCGAGTACAAACCATGGTTCTTCGGGACGATCTTTCACTCCGCCAATACCAATACCACCGCGCTGCCCTAATGTATAGTACATAAGACCATCATGCGTACCGATAGTAATACCATCGTCAGTGACGATATCGCCTTTTTGGGCAGGCAGGTACTGTTGTAAAAAGTCTTTAAAACGGCGCTCGCCAATAAAACAAATACCAGTTGAATCCTTTTTATTGGCGGTAATAAGGTCATGATCTTCAGCGATTTGACGAACGACTGGTTTTTCGAGCTCACCAACTGGGAACAGGGTTTTGGCAAGCTTGTCACCACCAACCGCATGTAAGAAGTAGCTTTGGTCTTTATTATTATCGAGCCCACGTAGCAATTGAGCCACTTCAATACCGTCATTATTCTTATGGTTCACACTGCGGCGGGTATAGTGACCAGTGGCGATATAATCAGCACCAAGCGTTAAGGCATAGTCTAAGAATGCTTTAAACTTGATTTCTTTATTACATAAAATATCGGGATTTGGCGTGCGACCCGCTTTGTATTCCGCTAAAAAATGCTCAAAGACGCGATCCCAGTATTCCATGGCAAAGTTGGCGGTATGCAATTTTATGCCAATTTTGTCGCACACCGCTTGCGCATCTGCTAAGTCATCCATCGCCGTACAATATTCGGTACCGTCATCTTCTTCCCAGTTCTTCATGAACAGACCTTCGACCACAAAGCCTGCCTGCTGAAGCAATACGGCAGACACAGAAGAGTCGACTCCGCCTGACATGCCAACAATCACATGCTTAGTGCTAGGATCATTGATATCGGCAAGCGTTAGAGGGCGATGGGCGTCAAAAGAAGCAGAAGCTGATGTGTTAGAAGCGTTTGGTATGGCTGACATAAAGCGGCTCAACTATTTATACGTTCTCCAAAATACATATTGACGCCAAAATTATGCAATGACTACCATGCGTAGTCTCAGCAGAACGACGTCGGCTTATCTTTTGGATTGGGTATTATGATAAAATAAGCGTCATATTATACCAGTTAATTGAAACTGGTGGCGAGCTATGGCATCTTACTGGCGGTAAAATCGCTTTAAAAATTTAGATAATGGTTTTCAATTATCCTAATCACCATTAATTTACTTGGAATGATAATGATAAAAATTGGTCAAGGTATTGATGTTCATGCGTTTCATAATAATGGTCAACAGCAGCAATATGTGGTGCTGGCAGGTGTGCCTATTGATCATACGCACAGCTTACTTGCGCATTCTGATGGTGATGTAGTACTGCATGCACTTGCTGACGCTTTGCTTGGCGCCTTGGCACTCGGCGATATCGGGCAACATTTTCCAGATACCGATGCGGCAAATGCGGGTTTAGATTCACGCGTACTACTTCGTTATGTATATGGCAAAGTTTTGGCCGCAGGTTATATGTTGGGGAATGCTGATATTACCGTAATGTGTGAACGCCCAAAACTGGCACCACATAATTTAGCCATGCGCGCTAATATCGCTAGTGATTTGCAGACCGATGTGGGCAATATCAGTGTTAAGGCAACCACTACTGAAAAATTGGGCTTTACCGGTCGGCAAGAGGGTATTATGGCCAATGCCGTGGTATTATTGGTGCCGAATGCGCTTGGCGTTTAATTCTCAATAGTATATCAGTGCGTATGATTATGGCTGTCAGCTTTCCAAACTGCTTGCAATGTGGTTAAGATTGCCCCATGTAGCAGCCACATGATAAATTTAATGTTACCTGTCTTTTTTATAAATAGTTTTAATTAATAGGAGTTTTTATGAGTGAGCAAACCCCAAATACTGCTGCCAACGATATTGAACAACTGATTCGTAACCAAATCAAAGACAACAAAGTCATTCTATATATGAAAGGCTCACCGCAGTTCCCACAGTGTGGTTTCTCTGCCAAAGCGATTGAAGTCTTGACACAAATTGGTCGCCCATTTGCTTTCGTCAATATCTTAGAAAATCCAGAAATCCGCGCAACGTTACCACAAATTGCTAATTGGCCAACTTTTCCGCAGCTATGGATTGATGGTGAATTGATGGGCGGATCAGACATTATTTTACAAATGTACCAATCAGGCGAGCTTAAGCCTTTGGTTGAAGCAAATAGCCCAGCTGCTTAATATCGAGAGCACTTTATATCGACGTTTAATGCTTGAATATCTAAGTGGCATTAAGATGTTAATATAATTGATATTCGAGCCTAAGTACCCAAATCCGAGTCGCCTTATTAAAGGTTGCTCGGATTTTTTATTTTTTAATATTGACAGTCAGCAAGTTCAATTGTTTTTGCCAGCTTTATCCCCATATAACTCTCAATATCGATATTCAATACCTCGAAACATTAAGAAACATTGAATCAATAATAAGAGAGTTCTATGACTAACGAATTAAATAGCCAAACCACTCAAATACAAGATGCCGAGCAAGCTGCGATTGAAAAACGTCGCGAGCACTTAAAAAATGAATCCACGCGCATTATTGAAATCGCTGGCAATGAGCCACATTCAGCGCTTAAATGTATTCATCAGCTTAGCGTGGCAGGCGGCGCAACAGAAGCCACTTATATTGCGATTGAACAGCGTATCGTCGCGGATCAAGATGCTGCGGGTGCTTATCATTTGGCGTTATTGGCACAGAATACGCCAGATTTACCCATTGATGCGCGTCAACTTATTGAACTGGTCGTTAATAAAGGTGATAACGCTCAGCGTTTGGCATTACTTAAAAACTTGCCACTACCACCTGTTGAGACAATAAAACAGCATATATTAGCGAGTGATGATGGAGATGCGATTGGGCAGATGAATGCTTATTTACAGATTAATCCAGAAGGCTATGGCAGCCAACATATGCTGGCGAGTGGGCAGGCGGATCGTATTGTGCCGCTTAGTCCTGGCAAATAAGTCCTGACAAATAAACGTTGGGAATGAGCATTGGTAAATGCTGTCAACGTTAATCAAAATTTCTTGATCGTTAATCTCAATAGTTTTTCGTATAACGTTTTTTAAATGATAAAAAATTGTTATAATTAATGGTTATCTATTCAGCTAATAGTGGCTTGTTCTATATTCTAGTCGCTATTTCTTTTTTAAATTCGACTGACACTTATCTACCCAGTTCCTGTTATTAAATAATAGCCTGTCGCTAAGCATAGCGTGATCAGTCAAGTGAGGCATTACATGCAATACCCAAAAAATTACGACGTGGTGGTGATCGGTGGCGGTCATGCTGGCACAGAAGCTGCTTTGGCGGCCGCACGTATGGGCGCGCAAACCTTGCTGTTGACGCATAATATTGAAACGCTGGGACAGATGAGCTGTAACCCTGCGATTGGTGGTATTGGTAAATCGCATTTGGTGCGTGAGATTGATGCACTTGGCGGCGCAATGGCACTGGCAACGGACAAATCTGGCATCCAGTTTCGAGTACTTAACAGTCGTAAGGGTGCCGCTGTACGAGCCACTCGAGCGCAAGCAGATCGTATTCTTTATAAAGCCGCCATTCGTCATACGTTAGAGAATCAGCCAAACCTTGATATCTTCCAACAAGCAGCCGATGATATTCTAGTTGAAAACGGTCGTGCCACAGCGGTTGTGACTGCTACTGGTATTATTTTTAATACGCAAACGGTTGTGTTAACCTCAGGTACGTTTTTAGGCGGGGTGATTCATATTGGTCTTGAGAGCTCAAAAGGTGGTCGCGCAGGCGATCAACCTTCTATCAAGCTTGCTGATCGTTTACGTGAGCTGAAACTCCCTGTTGGTCGCCTAAAGACAGGTACACCTGCCCGTATTGATGCACGTAGTGTTGACTTTAGTGTGATGACCGTACAGCCGGGTGATACACCGCTGCCGGTCATGAGTTATATGGGTGATGTGTCCATGCATCCTGAGCAGGTCAATTGCTATATCACTCATACCAATACGCGCACTCATGATATCATCCGTGAAAATCTAGACCGCTCACCGATGTTCTCTGGCAAAATCGAAGGGGTAGGTCCACGTTATTGTCCATCGATTGAAGATAAAATACATCGCTTCGCTGACAAAGACAGTCATCAGATTTTTATTGAGCCAGAAGGCTTGACCACTCATGAGCTATATCCAAACGGTATCTCAACCAGTTTGCCGTTTGATGTGCAGTTAGAATTTATTCATAGTATGAAAGGCTTAGAGAACGCTCATATTACCCGTCCAGGCTATGCGATTGAATACGATTATTTTGATCCGCAAAACCTAAAACCAACGCTTGAAACCAAATCGATTGACCGCTTGTACTTTGCCGGTCAAATCAATGGTACAACTGGCTACGAAGAAGCAGGCGTACAGGGTTTATTAGCTGGCACCAATGCCGCTCTAGTCACTTGTGAAAACAATGAGTTTGATGTCTGGACACCACGCCGTGATGAAGCCTATCTTGGCGTGCTTGTCGATGATTTGATTACGCATGGCACGACCGAACCATACCGCATGTTTACCAGTCGTGCAGAATATCGTCTACTGCTACGTGAAGACAACGCGGATCAACGCTTAACTGAGACGGGTCGTAAGCTTGGCTTGGTAGATGATGTGCGCTGGCAAGCGTATGAAGAAAAAATGGAAGCCATTGCTTCAGAAACCGCACGCCTCAAAGATATGTGGGCAACCCCTGCCAATGCATTGGGCAAAAAAGTCACAGAGCAAACGGGCGAGGTGCTATCCAAAGAGGCAACAGCTTTTGATTTGCTCAAGCGTCCGCAGATTCATTTTGCTGATATCGCTGCCATCACTGATTCGAAAGTCGATATCCAAGTGGGAGAGCAGATTGAAATTTCTGTCAAATATGCAGGCTATATTGATCGTCAGCAAGAAGATATTGATCAAATGAAGAGATTGGAGAATACAGCGCTACCAATAGATTTTGATTATAGTGTGGTATCTGGGTTGTCCAATGAGATTGTCCAAAAACTTGCGCAAGTCCGTCCGTCAACATTGGCTCAAGCGGGACGTATCAGTGGTGTCACACCAGCTGCTATCCAGCTACTAGCAATGACGATCAAAAAACAGAAAAAAGTAAAAGCAGCATTAAACGCGTCATAATAATGTATCAATGACTTAAAAAATAGAAAAGCAAAAAGCCCATACCGAGAAGTCGTTATGGGCTTTTTTATTGCCAAAATACTACCGTTGTTAAAAGAAAGAGGTGTACTCACTTGTCTTGGTTGCTGCTTTCTCTTTATACTGGCTCTACGAATTACCAACTCTATTATTATTACTTATATCTTTTTTATTAATTTACCTCGCTATTGTCCACATTATGATGGGCTTGTCACTAAACTGAGCCTATTTATGATTGATGCCATTATTTTTGCTATGACCATCGTCTTGCCCAACCTTGTCTTAATGTGGTTAGGTTTTTTTATGAAAAGACGCGGTGAGGCGGATCAGGTGTTTATCGATCAGGCCTCCAGTTTCGTTTTTAATTATTGTCTGCCATGTCTGCTGTTTTTTAGTGTGGTCGATAGTGACGTTGATTATGCGAAGCAAGTGGTACTGATAGGCGCTGGTATTGTGGTGACCTTTATATTGTTTATCGGCTCTGAGCTCTATGCTAAGCGCTTTATCAGCGACCCTGCCAATCAAGGGGTTTTTGTACAAGGTATCTTTCGCAGCAATATGGCAATTATTGGACTGGCAACCGTTGCCAACGCCTATGGGACGACTGGCTTAAGTATTGGCGCGGTATATATGGGTGTGGTGACAATACTGTTTAATATTTTAGCGGTGATTACGCTCAGCCGAGTGTCTAAGAGTATAGAGGATACTTGGCTCAGTCGTAGTACCATGATTGTCAAAAAGCTATTTACCAATCCGCTCATCATTGCACTCGTTGCAGCCTTTACTTATAAAGCATTGCCACTACCACCGATAGCGGGTGTGATTCATATCACCGGTGGGCTATTAGCAGCAGTTGCTTTACCGCTTGCCCTGATTTGTGCCGGTGCCAGTATTAATTTGAAGTCGATGTTGCATCCTTCTGGACTTTCTATGCAGGCAAGTATTGGACGCATTGTTATTGCACCGTTGGTTGCTATAGCGGTTGGTTTTGCTTTTGGCTTAACGGGCGTACATATGGGCGTACTGTTTTTGATGGTTGCATCACCAACAGCAGCAGCAAGCTATGTGATGGCAAAAGCGATGGGCGGTAATGATATTTTAGCGGCCAATATTTTGGCATTTACAACAGTAGTTGGTATGTTTGGCATGGCGATTGGCGCGGCAATATTACGCGCTATGGGGCTAATTTAACCACTGTTTGATAAATGACTACATACTTATAAAACAGTGGTTAAATCAAAAGACAGTTATTAAGAATTTATCAACCCCTGATTAAAAAACCTTCCCTTCTATAAAGAAGGGAAGGTTTTTTAATATTATGCAAGTATTGCTGTTGGTTTTAAATCAAATAAATTAAGCTCAGAGACAAGCTCAAGCGAACGCAAACGTGCTGCTTGGTCATAGATGTTTGCTGTCACAATCAGCTCATCGGGCTGATAGGTAGCAAGAAACGCCGTAAGCTTTGGCTTAACCGTTTCAACAGAGCCGATGAACGATACCGACAACGCACTATCCACCATCATTTTCTCAGCAGCGCTCCAGATACTATCCATATCATGAGTAGGCTTTGGCATTTGACCTGTTTCACCACGGCGCAAGCGCACAAAGCTCTGCTGTGCTGAGGTAAAGTGATAATGGGCGGTCGCATCATCGTCCGCAAGCAATAAATTTGCCGCTAGCATGACATAAGGCTTGTCTAAGTAAGCTGATGGTCTAAATTGCTCGCGATAAGCATTGATGGCTTGCCCAAGCATTTGCGGCGCAAAGTGTGAAGCAAACACATATGGCAATCCTAAGTGCGCTGCTAAGGTCGCACCAAAAAGGGAAGAACCTAGTATCCAAATGGGAATATTGGATTTTGCACCCGGAAATGCTTGTACGGGACTATCATCTGTGCCATTCCCCAAAAAGTACATCAACTCTTGCACATCTTGCGGAAAGCGATCAGCATCTTGCATCTGGCGACGTAATGCCTGAAAAGTTGCACCGTCTGTACCGGGCGCACGACCCAAACCCAAATCTACGCGATCGCCATATAATGCTTGCAGAGTACCAAACTGCTCAGCAATGACGAGCGGGGCATGATTGGGCAACATCACACCACCTGCGCCAATACGTATACGCTTAGTCTGAGCACCAATATGCGACAATAGCACTGACGTCGCTGCACTAGCAATACCGGGCATATTATGATGTTCTGCCATCCAATAGCGATTTAAGCCAGATTTTTCAGCTTGCTGCGCTGTCTCGACGGTTTGGGCAATGCCTTCAGCGATGCTTTTACCCTCAGGAACGGGGGCTAAATCTAAGAAGGATAAGGGAATAGAGTTACTCATAAATCACCTGTTTTTAGATGCCATATGATTAATGGCAGTATTATTTATTATAAATTTATAAGAGCCTCAGCTTGCGTAGTTATTATTCAACTAGTGATATAAGTATCATTATGCAAGTCCTGAACGCTTTACCTCCTATATAATGGGGCGGTTAAATAAGATATAAAGGTCAGTATTCATGCTGATAACAAATCTTAATCATATGAGATATAGAGGATAAGGACAGTTGGTTTAGTCAGACATTGACTAGAAAAGAATAGTTCACAATAAAAAGCATCACTATCTAAAGATAATGATGCTTTTATGAGTATTTTTAATTACGAGTACTTTGATCTTCTATTTATATAACTGACTTAATAATCAAATACTATAGTCACTCCTAAATAAAATAAGTACAAATATCATAACGCGCTACTGGTATAAATTTCTCTTGCTTGCTGTGCCTGCGCAGACAGAGGCGGCGCAAAACTTATCCCAGTAGCACTGTGTTTGATTTATAGTGGATTGACTATAGCTACACGTATTAGTGAAAACAGCAGTCATTACTGACTAAACTGTTTTTGACACAGCTCCATAAACGCCCGTCCATACTGACGAATCTCTGCGTCATCACGTACTGCCATCCAACTGGTAAAACGTCCAAAATGGTCGACTGGAATGGCGGTTAGATTTTGATAATGACTTGGCTCAAATGCCATTTCTGCAATAATACCAATCCCTAAGCCAAGTCCAACATAGGTGCTAATCACATCAGCATCAAGTGCTGCCAATACGATATCTGGCTCAAGACCGGCATCGCTAAAAGTCTTGTCAATGGCGCCGCGCCCCGTAAAACCACCGTGATAAGTTACGATTGGATAGCTGGCGAGAGTTGGTAAATCGATAGATTCTAGTCCTGCCAATTCATGATCGCTTGGCACAATGACACGATGCGTCCAGTCGTAATAACGATAGCAGCGCAGATAGTTGTTATGTAGCAAGGACTCGGTTGCAATACCAATATCGGCCTGCCCACGTATCACCATCTGTGCGATGGTTTCAGGATCTGCCTGTTGTAGAATGAGATTAACCTTAGGAAAACGCTCTTTAAATTCTTTCACGACTTCTGGTAAGACATAACGTGCCTGAGTATGAGTCGTGGCAATTGTCAATGTACCCACATTTGGATTGTTAAAGTCGAGGCTGAGGTTTTCAATCGTACGGATTTCGGTAAAGATAGACTCAATATGCGGCATGAGCGCCGTACCCATTGTCGTAAGCCCCGTCAAACGTTTGCCTTGGCGCACGAACACTTCAGTTTTGAGCTGATTCTCAAGTGCTGCGATATGCTTTGAAAGACTTGATTGGCTGGTATGCAGTACCGTCGCCGCCTGACTTAAATTATAGCCATTGATTACGGTATGCCACACTGTCTCCAACTGTTTGAGTTGAATTTGCAGATGCCGCTGATTGACCACTACGTCGATTGCCATAAGTTAATCCCATTATATAAAGAGTCAGTCGTCTTTATAAAAGTTAAAACGCCCAAACAACATAACAAGCGTGTAGTGTAAATCAAAGCTATTATTCTTGTATATAATAAATAGGTATCTATTTATACATATATGGAATATAGGAAAATCGCTTGAATAGTAGGCTAGATAGAAATCTAATAGGAGTAAACCAAAAAATTATATCTTAATTTATATTTAAGAAAGGTTAAGATACATGTACTTACTAAGGAAAGCTATAGAGTATATCCGATATGCTCAATCAAGTAGTTAGTGGAAAAACATCTAGTCAATTTAAGCATTCTCAAGTACCATTATTCAATTTTGCAGCAAATGTCATTTTCTTTGTACAGAGCTAGGCAATTTTTTGTCCTTTTTTATCCTGATAGTCTCGATGTCACACTGCCAGTAGATAAAATTTTTGGATAAAAAGTAGCGCACTGTCGTATTTTTTGTCTAAATTTTTGGTGAGTCGTTATGTCTGCTGTCCAACCTATTCCGCCCAATTCTCCTATTGCCAAGAAGTCACTTAGCGAATCTTTGCAAGCTTATCTTGATCGGCGTTCACTTATCATGCTGTTCTTGGGCTTTGTCGCTGGCATTCCGATCTTACTAATTTTCTCTAGCTTATCATTATGGCTGCGTGAAGCAGGGATTGATCGTAGCGTAGTAACGATGTTTAGCTGGGCAGCGCTTGGTTATGCCTTTAAGTTTATCTGGGCACCACTGATTGATGCGGTGCCATTGCCAATATTAACCAAGCTCTTAGGTCGCAGGCGCAGCTGGATTTTGGTCTCGCAGATTATGATTATTGCCGCTATCTGTATTATGGCGAGTGTCAATCCAGCGAATGAGGGCAGTCTAGTCCTGATGGCAGTAGGTGCAGTACTACTTGGCTTTTCATCAGCGACACAAGACATCGTTATTGATGCCTATCGCATCGAATTGGCACCACCAAGCCTACAGGCGGTCTTGTCTGCCATGTATGTGACCGGTTACCGTATCGGGATGATTGTCGCTGGTGCTGGAGCATTATATTTAGCCGATTACTTTGGTTCTACCGAGAGCTTCTATAGCTATGAGGCGTGGCGCAATACCTACTGGATTATGGCAGCGGTGATGGGCATTGGGGTTATTACCACCTTGGTGATTCATGAGCCGATTAGACAACAAGTGGTTGTTGAACGTAAAACGTCAGAATATACCCGTCTAGTATTAGTATTCGCTATATCAGTCATAGGTTTTGTACTGGTATTTGCTAATGCGGGCTTGGTCTTACCTGAGACAGAAAGTGTGTTCGCAGGCTTCTTAATCGAAGTAGTGCGTATGGTATCGAGTTTGGCAGCGGCTTTGATTATCGGTTACGGCTTAGTAAAAGCCAATCTTGTGGAGCAAGAGTTTGCTAAGACCACATGGATTGAGCCTATTGCTGACTTTTTCCGCCGTTACGGTAAAAAGGCGTTATTGTTATTGGCGCTGATTGGTCTTTATCGTATCTCCGATATCGTTGCCGGGGTTATCTCTAACGTCTTCTATCAAGACATGGCATTCACTAAAGTTGATATTGCCAACGCCGTTAAATTGGTTGGTGTTGTCATGGCGATTGCTGGTGGTTTCTTAGGTGGTTTATTAGCACAAAAGATGCGTATCATGCGTGCAATGATGGTTGGAGCAGTCCTTGCCTGCGTGACCAACTTGTTATTTATTCTGTTGACGTACCATCCTGGGAGCTTGCCGTATATGTATTTGGCAGTAATCCTTGATAACCTTGCAGCTGGTCTTGCTAGTGCTGTATTTATTGCCTTCTTATCTGCATTAACATCTATTCGATTTACTGCCGTCCAGTATTCAATATTTTCATCACTAATGACATTATTACCAAAAGTGGTGGGTGGTTATTCAGGCACTATCGTTGATAGCACCAGTTATCCCTTCTTCTTTATGTTTACTTTTCTAATTGGTATTCCTATTTTAGCGCTGATTTATTATGTTGATAAATATATCGTCATTGGTGACAATGATGATATTTATGGTGATGGCGGTGACGATAGTAATAGTGGCAGTAATAAAGGTGTTGAGTTAACCAAAGCCAATCCTAATTTAACCAATACCAATGAGCCACCGCGCGCGTCAGAGTAGGTTAGAGGTTATAAAAATAAAGCAGATATAATTATTAAGAGTCATTTATGACAGCGCAAAAAGCAGCAGACGTAACAGTATGGCAAATCAAGCAGCAAGCGATTCAAATGGCGGAAGAATTATCTGTTCCGCCATTTTGGATAACGGATTGGCTGCTATATATCATTGATAAACCCGCGCTATTTTTAATAACGGATGATAGCTATCAGCTAAGTGATGTTGAGGTTGAGCGATTTAATGTTGGTGTGACCAAAATGCAGCAAGGTACACCATTGGCTTATTTAACGGGTATACAGGCATTTTGGTCGCTTGATTTTGCCGTTAATGAACATACCTTAATTCCCAGATCCGATACGGAAGTTTTGGTTGAGCAAGTACTACATTGGATAAATACTGCCAATAAAGAGTTTGTACCTAATGCTGCTAGCAATAAGCGTCTGCTTGATCTGGGCACGGGTTCTGGTTGCATTGCCATTAGTCTTGCTCACGAGTTAAAGCTGGCTCGCAAATTGGAACCAGTAAGCTGGCAAGTTGTTGCCGTTGATTTCTCGCTAGAGGCGCTAAAAATTGCTCAGCATAATGCGGTCAGTAATGCTGTAGATATCGAGTTTGTCCATAGTAGCTGGTATGATGCACTCTCTACTCAGGACGAACATTTATTCGATGTGATTGTCTCAAATCCGCCCTATATTGATGAGGCGGATAAGCATTTAGCAGGTTTATTAGCAGAGCCAATTAGTGCTTTGAGCGCCCCTAATCATGGTTTGGCTGATATCGAACATATTGTCCATCATGCGCCGCAGTACCTAAAAGTAGGCGGGCTACTAGCGATTGAGCATGGCTTTGATCAAGGGCATGCTGCACGCCAGTTATTTGCGGACAATCATTTCGATAATATACAAACGATTAAAGATTTTGGTGGGAACGATAGAGTGACGCTTGGGCAGTTTTATAAAAATAAGCGGCAATATTGAGTACTGGTAATCCATATGAGTAATGTAGAAACAGAGATATTGTTAGATGATGAGCTGCTGCGTTATGCGCGTCAAATATTGCTTGATGGCTGGGATATTGATGCTCAGCTACGATTAAAATCATCACGTGTCGTCATGATAGGCGCAGGTGGGCTAGGTTGCCCAGCTTCTGAAACCTTAGTGCGTGCAGGACTTGGGCATATTCACCTAATTGATGAAGATGACATTGAAGCCAGTAATTTACAGCGTCAAACATTGTTTTTACCGGAGGATATTGGTAAACCTAAAGCTCTAACTGCTGCGCAAATGTTGATGCGTATCAATCCTTTAATCACAGCTCGCGGTACGATAGCGCGTTTGAGTGAAGACAATGCTTATGAGTTACTTGATATGGCGTGCGGTACGCCAGACCTATTGTTAGACTGTACAGATAATTTTGCTACCCGTGACATCATCAATCGTATTAGTGTGCGCTATCAGATTCCATTATTATCGGCATCTGCTATTGCAATGCAGGGGCAACTGGCACTGTTTGAGCCACATCTAAATACTGGCTGCTATCACTGTGTGTTTGGTTCGGTAGTACTAGATGCCGAGGCGGATGAACGTACGTGTGCCAATTCAGGAGTGCTTGCCAGCACCACAGCTATCATGGGGAATCTACAAGCCAATGCAGCTTTGCAATATCTAGGATTAACCAAAAATCCACTGACAAACAAACTGCTGATATGGGATGGTAGTCGGATGCAGCAACGCTTGATGGGATATCGAAAAGAGTCAGAATGTCCTGTCTGTAATAGCTTTTCCTAATTTCAATTAATGATTTTTTACCAATTATAATCGCCGATTCTCAAATATCCTTCTTATGACCACAGTTGTCTTTTATGAAAATTCATCGTCCGCATTTATTAAAACATACCTTTAATGTCGTTAATCGTGTTCGTCAAACAGCAAGTGTCGCTGGTTTATCAGCGCTTAGAGTGGCGAAGGGCGAAAAGCCTGATGCCATGCTGTTAAAAGAAACTTTTGAACAACTGGGTACGACTTATATCAAAATTGGGCAGTTTATTGCCAGTACGCCGTCATTATTTCCGCGCGAATATGTGCAAGCCTTTCAAAGCTGTTTGGATCAAACCACGCCATTGTCTTATGCTTATATCGAGCAAGTATTAACAGAAGAGCTAGCTGTTAATGGACTCACACTTGAAGAGACGTTTGCCTATATTGATTCAAAACCACTGGCTTCTGCTTCTATCGCCCAAGTCCACGCAGCGCGTTTGCATAATGGTGATGAAGTTGTCTTAAAGGTGCAAAAACCTGGCGTCGAAACCATTATGCAGACGGATTTGGGTGTATTGCATGGCGTGACAAAGCTGGTTGAATTGTTGATGCCTTCAATGAGATTTGCCAGCATTGCGCCGATTATTGATGAGATTCGTTTGCGTATGCTTGCGGAGACAGACTTTATCGCTGAGGCACAAAATATTCGCGACTTTCAGCAGTTTTTGGCAGTATCAGGCAATACACGTGTGGTGGCACCAAAAGTCTATGAGGCGTACACTACCAAGCGTGTGTTGACCATGAGCCGCTTATACGGTGTCTCTATGGTAGATGAAACTTTGATGCGTCAATATTGTACTGATCCTGCCCAAGTGATGGCAGATACGCTCAATACTTGGTTTGCAAGTCTGATGCTGTGTAATAGTTTCCATGCGGATTTGCATGCGGGTAATTTAATGCTATTAACTGATGGACGTATCGGATTTTTAGATTTTGGTATTGTCGGTAAATTGAAGGCTGAAAGCTGGCGCGCTTGCATGGGAATGATGCAAGCCATGCAGGATAATGATTATTATGCGATGGCACGCCATATGATAGATATGGAGATGACACATGGTGGTAGTCAGGTTGATGTGGTGGCATTGGGTGATGATTTGCAGCGTATGATGAAGACCATTATGGCAGAGGACAAAGCCTTTACCAGTGGTGTGCCTTTTAATACGAAAGAGCAGGCGGATGAGCTGAATACAATGATGCTGGAGATAGTTGAGGTCGGTAAGCGTCATGGTATTCATTTTCCGCGTGATTTTGCTTTATTGACCAAGCAGATGCTCTATTTTGACCGCTTTATGCGTACGCTTGCACCTGATATGGATATGTTTAGTGATCAGCGCGTGCAGATGTTGGGACAAGCAGAGAAAAATGAGCAAGAAAATCGTCCAACACTCAATGTTTCGTAGGATTAAATACTATATTTAATGCTGTTCTAATACTCGTTCATAATTGTTGTTTACTACTTTAACACAAAGGATTGTGTGCTTTTTGCCACAAAATGGCCTTGTCATGATGACTGCTCTCAAAAGCCGTGCTGTTATTACTATCACCAATGAAACAGCTGTTGCGTTGATTGGTATGTACTGTATGGCAGTGGTGATGGGGTTTGGACGCTTTTTATTTACAGCCACTTTACCTGATATTATGCTGCAATTGTCGCTATCCACGACCATTGCGGGTTGGCTCGCTTCAATCAACTATATTGGCTACTTTATTGGCGCGCTTATCGCGATGTTTGTGCCGCAGCGTTTAACATGGCACATGCTAATATTATGGACAATAGTTAGTGTCATTACTACCATGCTGTTGGTCGTGCCAAATATGTCATTAAATCTATGGTATGGCATTCGGCTGATATCAGGTATCGCAAGTGGTGTGGCGATGATTTTAAGCTCATCTTTGGTCATTCAAAGCTTCAGTCTTGAGCGCCGTTCGGTGCTATCGGCAGTACACTATGCAGGTATCGGCGTCGGTATCAGTGCCTCCGCAATATTGACGTGGTGGTTACTGACGCTTGGCTACCATTTCGACGTGATTTGGCTGATCGCTGGAATGATTAGCTTACCTGTTTTATGGTTGCTGTATGGCATACGTCCGTCTGCTATGGTTACTTTATCTGGTTCAACATCATCAAATCCAACATCAGTAAGCTCAGAAACACCCCAGAGTAATCATTATTCCTCGCTATATCAAACCTATATTAATTTTAAGCGTTCTTTATACGAGGCGCTAGCAGGTCATAGCAAGCCCATTGCATTATTGTTGACCAGTTATGTGCTGGCAGGCTTTGGTTATATTACATCGGCGACTTTTTTGCCGGTAATGGCAGCTCAGCGCTTGACCACTCAAAATTCTGCTGGACTGTCTATTTGGCTGGTGGTAGGTATTTTTGCCATGCTCTCAAACCCGATTTGGGGTGCTCTTGCCAAGCGTATTGGTGAAGTCAAAACCTTAATGGGCTTGACGTTATTGCAAGCGTTTGGTATGTATTTGCCAATAGGGTTTGATGGTGCTATTGGTTTATATGCTAATGCCATGATTTTAGGGTTAACCTTTGTGGGTATGGTCTCTATGACCTTGACGATTATTAAAAACATAAATCCCATCTATTCAAATCTGTTGATAGGACTGGCGACATTAGCCTATGCAATAGGGCAGTTCATCGGACCATTGGTAACGGTAGCGCTGGCGGGAGAGAATGATAACTTTAATGCAGGGTTGTTGGTAGCGGCTATAGGACTGCTGATAGGACTGGTTTTGGTATTCTTTTTCTGGCGTCAAACGAACCGACTGCAAAAAATAATCATTTAAGCGAATCACTTTAGTAGTATTAAACCATACTGCGGCTGAATACTTCTCGCAGCTCAAAGCTGGTATGGACTTGTGCCACGCCTTCGATACGATTTAACCGATGCAATAAAAACTCCTCATAGTGAGCCATGTCCCGTACGCGTACTTTAATCAGGTAGTCCTCGGAGCGACCAGTGACGATACTACAGCTGATGACTTCATCGAAGCTTTTAACCTTGCGCTCAAACTGCTCAAAACGGTCGGCCGTGTGACGGTCCATACTGATAGCAATGAAAACTGCCAAGGGATAGCCAAGTTTTTGGGCATCGGTTTGAGTATGATAACCGGTGATAACGCCACTATCTTCTAAGCGCTTAATACGGCGCGCGCAAGGGGTTGCCGAGAGATTAACGCGCTCGGCAAGCTCAGTAATGCTCATACGTGCATCGGTCTGCAATAAGCGCAATAAGCGTTTATCTGTGTCATCAATATCTGCAATTAAAAGCTGATTAGAATGAGTATGTTGCATAACAAGTATTTTTATTAGTGGATTATGCCAATTATAGCGATTTATTTATCGTATTTCACTAATATAAGGTAAATATACTTATTATAAAGCCGATATTCACCTTATAAACTTTGTTATTATAATGGCATAAGTTCGTATTATCTCGTATGATAAAGCAGGATTTTGGCATTGATTGCCTCACTAAAAATACCAACCTAATGCCATCTAAGGATTGATTATGTCTGACCAAGCAACACGCCCTGTAGCGCCTGCCGCTGCAAAGAGCACACCAAAAAAAGCCGCTTTCGATTTCCGTAAATATCGCCCTTTTGCATTTGCGCCACTGTTGCCAGATCGCACATGGCCGAGCAAAACGCTAGAGAAATCACCGATATGGGCAAGTGTGGATCTGCGTGATGGCAATCAGGCATTGATTGATCCGATGACTATTGAACAAAAAATGCGTTTTTTTGAAACCTTGGTAGAGGTGGGTTTTAAAGAGATTGAAATAGGTTTTCCCTCAGCGGCACAAGTCGAGTTTGATTTTGCTCGTAAATTGATTGAAGAAAATCATGTGCCTGACGACGTGACTTTGCAGGTATTGGTGCAGGCACGTGAGCATTTGATTGCTCGTACTTTTGAATCCTTAAAAGGCGCAAAGCGTGCCATCGTTCATGTTTATAACTCAACTTGCCGTATTCAGCGCGAAAAAGTATATGCTAAAGATAAAGCTGAAATCAAAGAGATAGCTGTCACTGGTGCTAAATTATTGGTTGAATATGCTGCTAAATATCCAGAAACAGAATGGGTATTCCAGTATTCACCTGAGAGCTTTAGCCAAACTGAGACTGAATATGCAGTTGAAGTCTGTGATGCCGTTTGTGATGTTTGGCAGCCCGAGAATGGTCAACAGGTAATCTTAAACTTACCTGCGACGGTTGAGGCGTCAATGCCCAATGTATTCGCTGATCAAGTCGAGTATTTTTGTCGTAATCTTGCCAAGCGTGAGCATGTAACTATTAGCTTGCATACGCATAATGACCGAGGCTGTGCGGTGGCGGCGGCTGAGCTTGGTGTGCTTGCTGGCGCAGATCGTATCGAGGGCACCTTGCTTGGTAATGGCGAGCGTACCGGCAATATGGATATCATGGTCATGGCGATGAATCTGTTTAGCCAAGGTATCGATCCTGAGCTTGATTTTAGTAATATGAGTGAGATTGTACAAGTCGTTAGCGAATGCAATAACTTGCCTCTGCATCCACGTCATCCCTATGTAGGTGAGCTTGTATTTACTGCCTTTAGCGGCTCGCACCAAGACGCGATCAAGAAATGCCTCGACTATAATGAGAAGCATGTGGAGAAGACAGAAAACGTCTGGGATGTAGCATATTTACCAATTGATCCTGCACATATTGGTCGCAGCTATCAGGATGTGGTTCGTATCAATAGCCAATCTGGTAAAGGCGGTGTGGCTTATATCTTACAGCGCAACTATGGCTTTAATTTACCACGTTGGATGCAAATTGACTTTAGTGGTGTGGTACAAAAACAAGCTGAAACCACGGCTCGTGAATTGCAGAATGATGAAATCTTACAGACCTTTGAAGACACTTATTTACAGCAAGGCAGTTTTGAGCTGTTAGATTATACAGTCAACAATAAAGGCGGCGAAGTCTACTTTAACGGTCAAGTTCAGATGAATGGCGATACCATCACTATAGATGGTGATGGTAATGGGCCGTTATCTTCGTTTATCGATGGATTGGCGCAGCACACAGGTAAATCAATCCATGTCATTAACTACGCTGAGCATGCAATTAATCCGCAGCATAATAGCGGTGATGGTATCAATGATGATAACAATAGAGACAATAAGACAAATGCCAATGCTGCTGCTTATATACAGCTAAATGTAGATGGTGAAGTTTATTCCGGTATCGGTACTTGTAGCAGCACCGTATCAGCCATGCTAAAGGGTGCATTGTCAGCCTTTGCTCAAGCAGTTAGTATCGCTGCTGTTTGATAACTAAGTACTTAAGAATTTAAATATTTAGGTATATAAGTTTACGTTTCTATAAGTATAACGTCATGGCTCATTGCGATAAGCAAATCAGAGCCATGGCGTTATTTTTTATGTTTGGACCTATGTTTGGACCTATGTTTGAAACTCAGTAATTAGAGATCTTATTGAAATGCTTACCACTGAGAGGTTAAAGCCTAATAGCATAATGTTACTTGTGTTTTCGGTGACTAAGACTTACGCTAATGTACATAGCATTCATTATTATAATAGTATAAATAACAAGGTTAATTATGGAACCTCTCTCATTTGCTTCATTTTCATTAGCCGCTATTTTGGCATCATTGCCAGTAAATGGCGAAGCAGTTAGTAAGCCGACCATTACCACACATATTAGTCCTGCGATTGCTGGACAGTGGGAGATCGATTTAAACAGTAGTATCACGATGACCAAAGAAGCTGAGGCGCGGCAAGCAGCGTCAAAAGAGAAGAGTCAGATTAAAAGTAATGAACCTAAAGTCGACGCCGGTGCAGGACTATTGACACAAAACGAAAAACGACTCATTAATATTCAAGCAGATACCAGCAAAAAACTCATTGCATCAGCAAAGAAATCTGCTCAGTGCCGTGAGCTTTACAATTTTGCTGCTGATAATGAAATGTGGTCAGTCAGTGGCAAAGAGTGGACTTATGGACGTTATTTGATTACGCACCGTGAAGAGGGGCTACCTATCATTGCTATTAAAACCGTTTACGATAACAATGAAGTAGATTGCTCCGGCAGCCAGATAGATCAGAGCAATGAGGCGTTGATTGCATTTTTAAATCATGATGGCAATCAAATGCAGTGGTGTGCTGATCCTGATGGCAAAGAGTGCTTTATGAACTTTAATAGAATTCTGCCATAATAATGGTTTTTCGGTGACTTTGCTTTAGCTTTAATTACAATCATCAATAAAAAAACCGCTATCTGCATGGATAGCGGTTTTTTTATTGAGAACAAATCTTTAGGATAACAATATGTGATATCAATATTTAATCAGTTCACAAGTTGGCTTTTTCTTTATTAGCAGTTAACAATTCTCTTTCAAGATAATGAATATTCTGTGCTTCATGAACAAAATTATCATCTGATAAGATTACATCACGATGCATCGGGATATTTGTTTTGATACCTTCGATAACCAACTCATCAAGTGCCTGTAGCGTTTTAGAAATCGCTTGCTGACGGGTTTGACCATGACAAATAAGCTTACCAATCAAAGAATCATAGTAACTTGGAATCTCATAGCCAGGATATAGATGTGAGTCAAAGCGGATACCAGCCCCACTAGGTGAATACAGCTGAGTGACCGTACCAGGTGATGGCATAAAGGTCACCGGATCTTCAGCATTGATACGACATTCGATCGCATGGCCTTGAATTTCAATCTCACTTTGGCGATACGATAAACCGTAGCCTGCTGCGATTTTTAACTGTTCAACGACCACATCAATGCCTGTAATCATCTCAGTAATAGTATGCTCAACTTGTACGCGAGTGTTCATCTCAATAAAGAAATATTCATTATTTTCAAATAAAAACTCAAAAGTACCAGCACCGCGGTATTTGACTAGCTTACATGCTTTTACGCAAGCATCTAAGATAGGTTGACGTACATCATCAGGAATATCAGGGGCAGGGGCTTCTTCTAAAACTTTTTGATGACGACGCTGCAATGAGCAATCTCTGTCATATAAATGAATGGCATTACCATTACCATCGCCAAGTACTTGTATCTCTACATGTCGCGGGTTTTGGAGATAACGTTCCATATAAACCGTATCATCACCAAACCATAGCTCAGCTTCTTGCTTAGCCGCTTGCACTTGACCGATAATTTCTTCAAAGCGCTCAACCACACGCATACCACGACCACCGCCACCCGCTGCCGCTTTAATCAACAAGGGAAAACCAATATTGCGCGCTTGCTCTTCAGCATTGTGTAGCGTCACAGCACCTACTGAACCAGGTACTGTCGGCACACCCGCTTTTTTCATAGCATTAATCGCGGAAACCTTGTTGCCCATCAGACGAATATGATCTGCAGTAGGGCCTACAAAGGTTAATCCAGCTTCTTCAATACGTTCAGCAAATTCAGCATTTTCAGCCAAAAAACCATAACCGGGGTGAATGGCATCAGCGCCAGTAATCTCAGCAGCAGTCAAGATAGTATTGATATTTAGATAGCTTTGATTGGCATTAGGCTTGCCGATACAAATGGCTTCATCAACAAAGCGTAAGTGCATCAAATTGGCATCAGCCGTAGAGTAAACACCAACGGTTTGAATACCAAGGGCTTTACAAGCGCGAACGATACGTAGAGCAATCTCACCTCTATTGGCGATGAGCAGTTTTTTTATCATGGGGTCATCCTTATTGAAGCGGCGTTTTTTAATGGAGTCACTATATTCAGCAATATCAAAATTTATTATTAAGCCTAGTGATTATCTAACTTTAAAATCTTTAAGCTTAGATATGATTAAGCTTAAATAGCCTAAGCATAAGTTGATATTGCCTGATAAATAGCACGCTCTCCATCAGAACGAAGTAAAGGTTGGCAAATCTGGTTACGCTTTATAGCGTACGATAGGCTGACCAAACTGTACCACTTCAGAATTAGTGACCAAGATCTCATCAATAACACCACTTTGAGTCGCCTCAAGAGGATTCATAATTTTCATCGCTTCAATGATGCCGAGCGTATCACCAGCTTGCACTTTTTGTCCAACCTTTATAAATGGTGGATCATTAGGGCTAGGGGCTGAGTAATAAACGCCAACCATAGGTGATGTCTCAACACTACCTGCTTTCATCGCAGGCTGAGATTCAGTAGTATGAGGTGTAGCAGCACCAGCAGTAGGTGCGGCCATCATCGTTGGCGCCGGCGCATCATAGTGACGAGTCAAACTGATATGCTCGTCATCTGAGCTGATTTCCAAATTAACCAGTTCGCTTTCTTCCATGAGTGCAATGAGGGTGCGTATTTTTTCAATATCCATAATTGTATTTTTGCCTTGTAACAAATTCGAGAAAAATAGTGTAACTAAATATTGTGTAGATAATTGCTAATGATACCTATATTCACGGCAATGAGCAATCGATGTACAGTTGTTAACTGAGTTTTTTTACATATTATGACGTAAGCGCTCGTTTGAGTAAGAATTTATCATAGTCTATGTGACTTGCGAGCGCCAGTGATGATTATTACAGATAACATTTAGATAAACTTGTGTAAACCTAGTCTTATTATTATCCCCACATTGCCAGTAATCTCTTTTGTTGGTAGCGCAAACGTATGGTAAGTAAAATAGACGATAAAAATAACCCCGTAATTAAAGCCATCCAAAAACCTTGCGCCCCAATATCAGTAAAGCGTACTAGATAAATACCAAGCGGCAGTGCCACTATCCAGTAGCAAAATAGGGTAACCCACATCGGTATTGTAGTATCTTGCATGCCCCGTAATATGCCCGCGACATTGACTTGCCAGCCATCAAATAGCTGATAAGCAAGCGCAAAGATGAGCAAATGCATGGCTTGAGCTCGTACTACAGGATTGTCAGTGAATGCCGCTGCTAATTGTGGTCTAAATAGCCAAACACCAATCATACAAGCAAATGCAATAAGTACCGTCCATATAAGGCCGGTTGCTTGTACTTGACGCAGTGCCATTAGGTTTTTTTCACCAAAGCGGTTGGATACCATAATGGTCAGTGCCATCGCGACCGAAATGGGGATCATAAACAACTGCGAGGTCACTGATAGGGCGACTTGGTGCGACGCGGTTGCCAGCTCACCCAATGGACTAATCACCAGTGCGCCTAAGCTAAATAGACTGGCTTCAAAAAAGATAGAGACGCCAATCGGAATACCAAGCTTGAGAAGTTTTTTTATCTGTGCCCGATTTGGGCTGGCAAAGGCATAAAAAAAGCGCGTACTGGCAAATTGCTGACGCTTAGTAAAGCTGGTATAAGCGGCTAATAATAAGACGTTAATCCACAAAACGATAGCAGTTGCTACCCCGCAACCAGCGCCACCCATCTCAGGCATGCCAAACAAGCCATGGATAAAAATATAGTTAAGCGGGATATCTGCAAGCAGCCCTATGATACTAATAACTGTCACTGGCTCAGGTCGACCAAGCGCTTCACAGTAACTACGCAGCACCGCATAAACGGCAATTGCAGGGAAGCCAAATGATACGCCATGCAAATACTGAGTTGCTATCGGTTGTATATTTTCAGGAACACCCATGAGGGCAAGTACATTGGGTGCTAGGTTGACAATGATAAAACCAAGGATACCAATGACACCAGCCGTCCATAATGACTGCTGCGTGATATGTGGTACTTTATCGAGTTGGTTTTGACCAATGGCTTCACCGATCAGAGGCGTAGTCGCAATCAAAATACCTGTTGCTAATAAAAATAATGGTAGCCAAATACCTGAGCCGACAGCGACAGCAGCCAAATCAAGTGCCGAAACTTGACCTGCCATAATGGCATCGACAACACCAAGCGCTGCTTGACAAAATTGGGTGATTAAGATGGGCAGCGCGAGTATACCTAAGCGTAAACTGTAACTTTTAAAATCTACAAAAGACAACGGGAAAACCATAATGAGCAACTTTTATTCTTTACAATAATTATTTTTGATAAACAAATTTTACTAATGAACAAACACAGCCATTAATAAATCAATAGCGAGACAGTAAAATAGGAGGTGTGCGACGATAATACTCCGATAAATAATATGAGCAAGTGCATTTTTAATAAGACTAGGCATGCGGAGTGAAAAAAGAATCACTGATGCTAAAATAAAAATAACCCGCCGATTCAAGTGATGAAGTGACAGGTCATAAGTTAATAGAATGGTAAAGAAGTTAGGCTATAATGTAAATGTTTTAGAAAGGTTTGATAAATATCGTATTTATAGGTGTATTAAGCCTCTAATAGAAGAATTAAACATCAATTTTGGTGCTTATAAGCCAGAATTATTCATTCAATAGAGTCAGTATCTTCTGACAGTAAATTAAGATTTCCTGCAATATCCATAATTGCATACCAGTGTTTAGGCTCAAGCGGTATGATGGTCAATTGCTCACAGCCTTTTCTCAGTAATAATGAGTCCTCGAGCGCGGGCAGAAACTTTAGCTCTGACAGTGGTAATATATCATTAAAAGCTTGATTGAAAGTCACATCCACCATATACCATCGCGGATTCTCTGCGGTGGCTTTCGGGTCGTAATGCCGGTGTTCAGGATGAAATTGAGTAATATCAGGATAGCCAGCTTGACTAATAGTCACGATACCAGCAACGCCAGAGGGTTTAGCACTAGAGTGGTAAAAAAACGCCTTGTCACCTACTTGCATATCATCACGCATAAAATTGCGGGCTCGGTAGTTACGCACGCCATCCCACATCTCTGTTCCTGCACCTTCTAAGTCTTTTATACTAAAACAGCTTGGATTAGATTTTATAAGCCAATATGCCATGGTTTTTATCCTTTTTATATAGTTGGTTATTTATAATTATTTTATATAATAATGGTGATTCTTAGTTATTTTGCCTATAACTAAGAATTTTTAACATGAGCCTTTGTCATTGGTTTTGTTATCGATAGAATTTTCTTGAAGTTAGGCTTTTTTTTACTGTGCTTAGCCGTTATCCTAGCGGTATTTTCTGCTACTGATGGCAGTTACCTATTTATAGATAAGTCTGCTTATGTCAAATATCAAACCTAATCAACTGTTTCAGCAAGCAAAGCCTTTTCATGATGGTCATTCGAATACAGTAGAAGTGACAGACATTCCATTGGCGTTATACATCCATATCCCGTGGTGTGTCAAAAAATGCCCATACTGTGATTTTAATTCACATGAGCTACCAGTTGATAGTCAGCTGTCCATGTATGATGAATATGTAGATGCATTATTGCAAGATGCTGCGATGCAGCAGATATTGACCCAAGGACGTGAGATTAGCTCCATATTTATCGGCGGTGGTACGCCGTCGTTGTTGCCCATTGCTCAATACCAGCGCTTGTTTGATGGTTTACGGAAATATTATCAATTTTCTAGCGACATCGAAATCACCATGGAGGCAAATCCAGGTACCCTTGAGCATGCGCCATTTGCTGACTATTTAGAGGTGGGTATTAATCGTCTATCGATAGGTGTGCAGAGCTTTTCTGCTGAACAATTAACCACGCTTGGACGTATTCATAATCCTACTCAAGCGCTATCTGCAATTAAAGCGGCTCGAGAAGCTGGATTTGAGCGCGTAAACGTGGATTTGATGCATGGACTGCCAGAGCAAACCATGAGCGAGGCGTTAGACGATATTCAAATGGCACACGATGCTGGTGCGACCCATATCTCATGGTATCAGCTGACCATTGAGCCAAATACCGTATTCTATCGCAGTCAGCCAATTTTACCCAATGAGGATCGCTTGGCAGATATAGAAGAATCTGGTCAGACATTATTACAGAATTTGGGTTATTGCAATTATGAGGTATCCGCATGGTCTGGGGCAGGGGATAAGCCTTGTCAACATAACGTCAACTACTGGCAGTTTGGTGACTATTTGGCAATCGGGGCGGGTGCTCATGGAAAAGTCACTATTGGACAAGATATTACCGGACAAGATATCGGCAATAAGATGGCGACTGATTTCTGGACTATTGATAATGAAACCAACCAAGCAGGTATCTATCGCTTTAGTAAATCCCGTATGCCAAAAAGTTATATAGAACATGAAGAAGCTCATGGCCAAGATGGGACATCAATATCAGTGCCAAAAATGGTTGGCTGGCAAGCGATTGATGAAGAGGAGTTGGTTAGTGAGTTTATGCTTAATGCCTTACGTTTGCATGGTGGCGTAGCATGGTCGTTATTTGAAGCACGTACGGGGCTAAGTTATGACAGCATTGCCATACAAGTTGCTACATTAATCGAGCAAGGTTTATTGATGGATCATCCGGAACAGTTGCAACCGACAGAACTTGGTAAAAGGTATCTCAATCAAATATTAAGAGCATTTTTATAGCGAAGTATGCTCGTTAAGGGTTCAGAACTTAAGCTTCATAAAAAAGGGCTTATCACATAGATGATAAGCCCTTTAAACAACCTAAATATTTAAAGCTTAGATTTTGTTTTGTACTTCTTGTGCAGTACCGCTTACAGCACTACCAGCGCTTGATACGTCTTGGCCTAGACCTTTAAAAGTGTTACAACCAGTTAATACAAACATAGCAGCCAAAGATGCGATAACTAATTTTTTCATGGTATATTCCTCAAAAAAGACAGATACAGATAAGTAGTGTAGTAACAGTGAAACCTGATGTTGATCCTAAGTTGCACTGCAAGATGATAACAGACGA
Source organism: Psychrobacter sp. DD43 (assembly GCF_904846555.1). Taxonomy (NCBI): domain Bacteria; kingdom Pseudomonadati; phylum Pseudomonadota; class Gammaproteobacteria; order Moraxellales; family Moraxellaceae; genus Psychrobacter; species Psychrobacter sp. DD43. Next base: position 79,346 of record NZ_CAJHBE010000003.1, on the reverse strand, counting down.
TGACAATGTTTTTATATTATCCCTTTGTCCGTTACAGCCATCATAATCAAAGTTAAAATACGTGCCCAGTATCAAAATGTAATTATTGGCAGTAAACTGTAACTTTTAATTACCTTTGCCATATAAGTCAGAAAAACAACCCTAATGCTAATGACGGAGAGAGTATGACCATTCATATCGTGCTGGTAGCGCCAAAAATGCCCAGTAATACGGGCAATATCATTCGTCTGTGTGCCAATAGTGGGGCGCAGCTGCATTTAGTCAAACCATTAGGGTTTGAGCTGGATGATAAAAAATTGCGCCGTGCAGGATTGGATTATCATGAGTATGCCCATCTGCAAGTGCACGACAATTGGTCAATGGCAAAGCAAGCACTGCAAGATGCTGACTGTCATACCATTACGGCGTTGACTACCAAGTTAAGTAAGCCTTTTTATGATTATGATTTTGGTGGACAAGAGACTGCAGAATCGGGCAGTGAGTTTTATGGAAATAATGTGGCCATGGTTTTTGGCTCAGAAACAGCGGGACTGGCAGATGATATACGTGAAGATATTGGCGCTGATAACTGGCTACGATTGCCGATGCTAGCAGATTCACGCAGTTTGAATCTGTCGAACAGCGTGGCAATATGTTTATATGAGGTATGGCGACAACAAGGATTTGGCGGTGATGAAGGTCGTAGTATCGGCTATGAGACACTCACCGTCTACGACCCTAAAGAGTAATTTTTATTATTAAAATTAAAAAAGGCAGATAAAGAAAATGATTTATCTGCCTTTTTTATGGGCATTTATAAGCAATTAGGGGGTTTGGGCAGCCCAGCAAGGCGATTGACATGGCGGGCGACCAAACCAGTATTGAATAGCTGCTGCAGCTTTTGATTACTGATGTCATTATCAGGCAAGGTTTGCTGTAGCCATTTAATCAACGGGCGCGTAGCAGGTGCGTGATTGAATTTTACAAAAAAAGCTCGTACTTGCTGTAACACTGCCAAGCGCTCAGTATCTAAGACGACATCCAAGGTATTAGCTAGCTGCTGTGCAATAACGGGCGTCCAGATAGTGTGGTCACATAAATGCCCATCTTGGTCTAATGCCACATCGTCTAATGCTAAATCGATTGAGCTCAGAGAGGATGTAGACGAGTTAGTAGACATACTCATAAGGCAATCGTCACTACTTTATCAAAGCGGCTGTCTTGGGTCATCGCTACCCATTCGGCATCGCTTAAAATACCAGTGAGCTTTGCCGCTAGATTAAGCTTCGCTGCGGTGTTTTCATGCAACTGTGCCACATCGTCGGCAAGCGCGTAAATACCAGCAATGGTTTCTATTTCCATATTCTCGATATCGCCCAAATACGCATTGAACCAATCTATATACGCGACGGTCGTACCCAATAAAAGGATGCTATCGTCCGCCTGCCATGACAACGCCATTTGTTCCGTAGTGCGTCTGAGCGTATCCATACTGCTATGTAATTGATATAAAGTTGCCATACTCGTGTCCGATTGCTTGCTATAGGTTTGAAACAATAAAATTTTATATCAGCTTTGCTATTTATAGCTTTAAGATTAAAAAGTGAGAATTTGCTCAAATATTTGTAAATTTACTTCTTCTGGAATCAAGACTAACTGCGTTGCCAAGTCCGTCGGTAGCATGCCAGCTATCCAGCCACTAAAAACATCTTCAGGTAGCCACGCTGGCGGCATGTCATAAAGCTCAAGCGCTTGAATCATACCTTGCAAGCGTGAGTTTGGCTGCATTAAAAATCCAAAGACGGGCGCATCCAAATACAGCTGCACTTCGTGCCCAAAGGTTGCCAAAGTCAAAGCCAGCGCACAGCCTTCATAGCTTGCCATTTCAGTGGGCGTATGCAGCCGAATGAGTAATTTCATGAGGTATTCCTAATCTTGTTTGTCGCTATCTATTAGTATCAAACTGAATTTTTATTTCCATCATTTTTATTAGAATTGTAGTAAGCGACAGTCGCCTTGCATCATCATAGCAAGCTCACTCAGACCTACTAGCTTAAAACCTGTCGCTAGATTTTCTGTCTCTAACTGATGACGGCTGCTGTTGTCCGTATCACTAATACCGCGACTGAGTGCCGTACTGACGCATACTGGCAGCACAAGATTATACTGTGCTGCCAGTGCCTGCCACTCTTGGGTAATATTTGATTGATCAGCTGACTGCCACCTTAAACGATTGGCAGTATGTGCTGCATCTGCATAAAAAAAGATGTTTAATACAGAGTTTTCATGATTGGTGCTGTTACCTTCTTTATTATCTGTAGAAGCGCCTTGTAGATAAGCGCGCGCATAGCGTAATGCCAGATAGGCAAGTGGATGGCTTGGGTCAGCGGTAATTAAAAGTAGAGGTGTTGAGAGTGTCATAATGGCGGTATCACATAGTATTAATAAGCATTGAATAAATGAGTATTGAAAAAGAACTGAGACCTTGTATGGCTGTATATTGTATCATCATTCAGCGCTTTTTCATTTTTTGCAAGTATAGTCAATTCTAAATAAAACAGATACGTTATGTTCCAACGTAGTACTGGTATAAATTTTTCTGGCGTGCTGTGCCTACGCCGACAGAGGCTGCGTAAAATTCATCCCAGTCCTACTGTAGCGCTTTAATACTGAATTCGCTATATGCTTGCTCTTGGCAGCGCATTACTTTATTTATGTTACTATAAAAGCATGGTGTTTCACTGATCCATAGCAGTTGTGACCGTTCCGTAAGAAAAAACAATAAACTTATTCGCCCAGTTCACGTAGGCTTATGGCTCTATGCTGCAATGAGGTAACATCATTATGCTATCTACCACTCCAAATGGTAACGGCTATCAGCCCACATCAGAACAGCTACAAGTATTGCAAACTGCCAGTGAGTTTGCTTATCAAATTTGGCAAAGTCGCACGGGCGCCTGCCAGACGTTTTTACGCAGTTATCCTTTAGACACGACCTTAACGCGCCAACAGATTGATGACCTGATACAAGATTATACATTGGACGAAAATTATCAGCTTGGTCATGAAACCAAAGTGATGAGTGGTTTACGCAATTTGCGTATGCTACTGATGATGCGTTGGGTATGGCAAGACGCGTTGGCAGTGATTGAGCTTGAGCAATTGACCGACGAGTTGTCCGAATTCGCTGATGGTTGTATTTTATTTGCGAAAAACTATACCTATCAGCAGTTGGTGACTCAATATGGTCAGCCTACCTTTATTAATGAGAAAGGCAATGCGCAAGTTGATGATATGGCGATTATGGCAATGGGCAAGCTTGGCGCTCATGAGCTGAACTTATCAAGTGACATTGACCTGATTTTTATCCATCAAGCGCGCGGTGAAACTGATGGGGATAAAGCCAAAGGCACACGCAGTATCGATAACAAGCGCTTTATGACGCGCCTTGGTCAAGGTATTATTAAGCTGCTCGATAACAATACAGCAGATGGTTTTGTGTTTCGGGTAGATATGCGCCTGCGCCCATGGGGCGATGGTAGTGATTTAGCGATTCATCTATCGGCGTTACAGAAGTACTTTTCTCAGCATGGGCGGGCATGGGAACGATTTGCTTGGTTAAAAGCCCGCGTGGTTGGACATATAGAGCGACCGTTCTATGATGACATTCAAGCACTTATTAAACCGTTTGTCTTTCGATATTACGTCGATTATAGTGCTTTTTCGGCATTACGAGAGATGAAGTCTCTGATCCAAAATCAAGTCGCCCAGCGTGAAGATTTGGATAATATCAAACTCGGTGCTGGTGGTATTCGAGATATCGAGTTTATCGTTCAAGCTTTCCAGTTGATTTATGGCGGACGGCATCCGCAGCTACAGGTCAAATCTTGTTTAAAGGCAATGCAGGCGCTGTATGAGCTTAAGTATTTAGAAGAAACCACTTATCAAGAACTGCAGAGTGCTTATCGGTTTTTACGCCGGCTTGAGCACGGTATTCAAGCAATCAATGACCAGCAAACCCAGCGTCTTCCTCATGATGTGCATTGGCAGCACAATCTTGCGCTCACGCTTGGGTTTGAAGACTGGACTGCATTATTACATACGCTTAATTATCATCGATATCATGTCAATGTGCCGTTTGAGCGTATGGTTACTGAAAGGCAAGTACCGGATCACGATGATGAGCTAGAACCTGCTAACTTGGATGAGCAAGTGGCTCGTTTAAATGACGTGTTGACGGAAGAGAATCATAGCCAATTGCAAAATTTTTGGCAGTCAAAAATGGTTGCCAATTTAAGCGATGAGGCTCGTGAACGCTTGGACGGAGCGTATCCAGTCATTGTGCATGCGCTACTTGCTCATCAAGATCAGCAGCAATTGGCGAATACTGCATTGCCGCGCTTGATTGCCTTGCTGGAAGCGATTTGTCGTCGTTCTATCTACTTGGTTATGATTGCAGAGAACCCAAACGCCACGGTTGAGTTGATTCCGATGCTGTCTGCTAGCCCTTGGATTGCCAAAGAGCTGGCACAGTATCCAGTGTTATTAGATACATTTTTACAGCAACGCTATCGGCATTTACCAGACAAGCTTGAGCTGCGTGATATCTTGCGTCAGCAGTTATTGAGAGTAGAGCCTAATGACGAAGAAAAGCTGCTTAGCGTATTACGATTGTTTAAAAAGAATCAAGTATTAGCGGTTGCCGCCAGTGATGTGTTGGCTGAACGTCCAATCATGAAGGTGTCGGATTCTTTAACATACATTGCCGAGGTGGTATTAGAAGCGGCGCTTGAGCGTGCTTTCGCTGAAATTGTGAAACGTTATGGTTATCCTATTGGCCAAGATGGCGATCCGGTCACCGAAGCGGATTGCGGCTTTGCTATTATCGGATACGGTAAGCTTGGCGGTCTTGAGTTGTCTTATTCATCAGATTTAGATTTGGTGTTTTTGCATAAAATAAAAGAGCAGGGTATGACCACGGGTGAAAATTCGGTCAGTGGCATGAAGTTTGCGGCACGCTTGGCGCAAAAGCTCATGACCTATCTTAATACCCAAACCCGTGATGGCCGTGCTTATGAGGTAGATATGCGCCTGCGTCCCTCCGGCAATGCTGGCATGATGGTGGTGTCTTGTCATGCGTTTGAAACCTATCAGCTTGAGAAAGCTTGGTCATGGGAGCATCAAGCGCTGGTACGGGCGCGTGCAATCTGCGGTGATAAACGCGTCACAGCCCGTTTTTGTGATATTCGCCGTACGGTCTTAGCATTACCGCGCACAATTGAGGAAGTACGTATCGAAGTGACAAGTATGCGTATCAAAATGCAAAAGCATCTGGGTACGAGCCAATGGCAACAGCAAGCGGGTAAGTTTCATCTTAAACAAGATGCAGGCGGTGTCATTGATATCGAGTTTTTGGCACAATTTGCCGTACTGGCCTATTCGCATGAGCATCCAACCTTGACCAAATGGAGCGATAACGTCCGTATCTTTGAGGAGATGGCGACACTAGGTATTTGGGAGCGTGAGATCTGTCAAGATTTGACGGATGCTTATTTGCGCATAAGGGCGGCAACGCATCAATTGGCACTATCCGAGCAGTCATTACTGGTCGATGAGTCGCTTTGGACTGAAACTCGTGCACTCGTACAGGCGCAGTGGCAGCATTTGATGGGTGTGGAATCGACAGAATAGCGGTATTAAAAAGGCTGTGCTGAATGAAAGGACAGTGTTAAGACAGTCTTGGTACTGATATTTAACGCCATATAAATAAAGGCACGGCAGTAATGAACTAAAATATTTCATTTGCTTGGCGTGCTGGTGATATAATCATTTGCGCATTAAATTTGCACATGATGTTCGTGCATTAAAACAGACACTCAGTGTCACTATAAAATTTTAATTAAAACATTTACTTAACACTCAACAAAAAAAGTTAGACGTTAGCGCTAGCATAAGGATTATTAGATGAATATGGCAACAAAGGAAGGCAAGCTTTGGATGAATGGCACGATGATTGAACAGCCAGATGCCAAGGTTCATGTACTTACGCACAGCATGCATTATGGTATCGCAGTCTTTGAAGGCGTCCGTGCCTATCAAACCGCTGATAACCGTACCGCGATTTTCCGCTTAAAAGAACATACTGAGCGTCTGCTAGGTTCGGCAAAGATTTTCCAAATGGATGTGCCTTTTGATGCAGCAACACTTGAGCAAGCACACAAAGATGTGGTCAAGCAGAACAATCTAGCAGAAGCTTATATTCGCCCACTGATTTGGTTCGGTGCCGAAAAACTGGGTCTATCATCACGTGATAATAGCGTTAATGCCATGGTAGCCGCTTGGCATTGGGGCGCGTACCTTGGTGAAGAAGGTATCAAAAACGGTATTCGTGTAAAAACGTCATCATATACCCATCATTTGCCAAACGTGACCATGTGTAAAGCAAAAGCCTCAAGCAACTACCCAGTATCTATCATGGCGAACCAAGAAGTGACCCGTAATGGCTATGACGAAGCCATCTTGATGGATCCACAAGGCTATGTCTGCCAAGGCGCTGGCGAGAACTTATTCTTAGTTAAAGATGGTGTATTGCATACGCCAGATTTAGCAGGCGGGGCACTTGACGGTATCACGCGTCGAACTATTGTCCAATTTGCTGAAGATTTGGGCATTAAAGTTGTTGAGCGTCGTATCACTCGTGATGAGTTTTACTTAGCGGATGAAATATTTATGACTGGTACCGCTGCTGAAGTCACGCCTATTCGTGAATACGATGATCGTACTATCGGTAATGGTGGTCGCGGACCCTTGACTGAAAAGCTGCAAACACTGTACTTTGATGTGGTTCATGGTCGTAATGAGCAGTATATGGATTGGTTAAGTTTTATTGACTGACATCAAGTTTGTTTGAATTAATAAAAAGGGGCTGAATATACTCATTTAGTTCCTTTTTATATTTTCTATAAACTTAAATTATATTTAAATTAAAAATATCACAGTGGTGCTATTCAATATTACACTGAATTTTTAACTATCAGATGTCAATCTTTCTACTAATCTTTATGCTTAACAGCTAATAAAAAATCTGATTCTATTAAGAAAAATTAAAGATTATTATTTTTTATCTGTAATTATTTTTATTAAAAAGCATTGATTATAAATATATTAGTAAGAATATAGTGGAGATTAATTGGCAAGTTTTATCTTATCATCCGGAACAAATAATATGAGTCATCTACAAAATATTACTTTATGTTTAACCATTGGTAAACGTCCTTATGAACTTCGCCAGACTTTAGAAAGTTTGTTATCTAAGTTGCAATTTCCTAATATTATTGCTATCAATGATTTTGGTGATGAGGAGTCTAACAATGTTTTTCATGAGCTATGTCCACATGGTAAATTAATTGATTTGGGATATAACTTAGGTCACCACAAAGCTATAGATTATATGTATGAAAGAGTTGAAACTCCTTATGTTTTACATTGTGAAGATGATTGGGTGTTCGATAGTACTCCCAATTTAGAAGGGATCATTAACTTTTTGCAAAGTGATCAAAAGATTACGATGGTATGCTTACGCAAAATATCTGATATGGAATTCAGTGAGATTCAAAATAGCCTAATAATAAACCGTCAATCTTCATTTGTAGACACTGTGGAGGTTCATCATATTCATGATCAATGGTATGGTTATTCGTTTAATCCGCACATTGCATCTTTAGATAATTGGAAAAAGTTGAAACCGTTTTCCCAATATAAAAAAGAACGACATATTTCACGAAGTTATCGTAGATTAAATTGCCATTTAGTTTATTTGCAACAGGGAAGCTGCGAGCATATAGGTTTTAATAGCGTGGCTAACCCTGAACCACTTACTTGGCTTCATAAGCTAAAAAACAAAATATCTGGCTAGTTTAGGAAATTCAACAGTTTATAATTAATTGAACTATTTCTTCTGATTCATCTGCCAAAGCATTATATATTTATCCATTGTGTAGCCTAATGAGGCGAAAGCCAAAATATAGCCATAAGCCCCGCCTAATATGTCAGCACGCATGATGTATTCACGAAAGAAAGAAAACCAAGAACGTAATAACATGCCTAAAAGCGTTACCTTTTTACCTTTATGATGTCTTTCTCTTGCCCAATCATGACTGTAGCGCACATTTTTCATCAAAAAATGGTGTAAATTATCATTGGTAATATGCAATAGATAACCTTGCAATACCTCACTTGGAACGCCTTTTTGATCTAACGATTCATGAACCTCTAAATTAGAGTATTTAAATAAGCTATTGGCATATAATCGTGCCAGTTTATCTGTATACCATATTCGTTTCTGTACTTCGACGCCGCAAAACTGATTGACTCGAGCCACACTAAATACTCTATCAGTCTGTAGCGGCTCATTTAACAACCTAGCAATAGAGTGTCTTAAATTATTCTCTAGACGTTCGTCTGCATCTAGTACTAAGACATAATCACAAGTAGCATAAGATTGTGCCAACTGTCGCTGTTTACCGAAGCCTTGCCACTGCTCATTGACGTACCATTTAGCACCATACTGTAGGGCAATGGCTTTAGTGTCATCTGTGCTACCAGAATCCAAAATAATGATTTCATCTACAATATCTTGTACCGTTTTTAAACATGCTTCTAAATGCTTGCCTTCATTTTTTACAATCATTACTAAAGACAAGCTGCTTTGTTTTTTCGATACGTCTACTGGCTGTAAGTTTTCAGCTATTTCCAACGATTTTATAAATGCTTGCTCTGTTTTATTGTATGTTAGGTCATATAAAATAGCGTATTTATTAAAGGTATACTGCATAAATAGCAGCGAATATATGAGTCCGTATTTGCCTTTTAAGAAGCGTCCATCTATTAGGTACTGCTTAATAAATGCCCAAATTGGATTGAAAATAACTTTATAAAAGCTAATTTTTCTACCTTTTTTATGGCGATCCTCAGCCCACGCCTTAGCATAATCTAAACGTTTTTGTAGCCAAAATAGTGGCGTTTCGGCTGTATGATGGTGCATAAACCCATCTAATGTCTTGGTAATAGCATTATGTAGGACGACAGATTCATGGACTAGATTTTCATTATAATAAAAGTGACAGGGATATAAACGCCAGTGTGCTTTTATTGCCCAATAGCTAGGGTCAATTTCGTGCCCAAAAATACAATCAATACGCTTAATACCATAGACTGTATTATCAGGTTTTTGTGTGATGATCTTTAGTATACTTTCTTTAAGCTGAGGAGTAACTTCTTCATCAGCATCTAATGCAAAAATCCAATCACCGGTCGCATATGACTGTGCCAATTGACGTTGTTTGCCAAATCCCTGCCAATCTGTATTGACATACCATGTTCCGCCATATTGCTCTACGAGCTGACGGCTATTATCGGTGCTGCCTGAGTCTAATACGATGATTTCATCAGCCAATCCTTGCAGAGAAGGTAAGGTAATAGCAAGGTTTTTGGCTTCATTTTTAACTATCATTACTACTGATAAGCGGTATGACCTAATGTTTTTTACATGATTCACATCATATGCTCCTGTAGATAGTGATTTAGATTTGCATCAAAATAAGGGCTAATACCCTAAAAAATGGTAGCCTACAGTTTAATTAGACAATAACAAATGTATTAGCGAATGAATAAAAAAATGTTTTAATAGATGCTTGTTCGTAATATAAAAATAGAGGAGACTAGCATACAAAGGTAGAGCGCTGCAATATTAAACAATTATTTTACGGCTATTTATTATACCAAGATAGGCATCACAAGTATGAAAGACGGGTTACTATGATAACTAGCAATAAACCAACTATTTTACTAATATTAAAAGCGTTAGAAGGGCGCGGTGCAGAACGTATGGTCACGACATTGGCGCGTGCCTATATAGATATGGATTATGATGTCCATGTGCTTTCCCTAGAAGATACGACAGATATGTGCTTAGATTCTCGCGTGCATTACCACATCGTTCCTTATAATCAGCCGCTTTTTAATATAGAAACTGAGCAAGCCACCGCTTATAAAGAGGTTGCAGCGCGCATTGATGAATATGTACTAAAAAATATCGGAACACCTAAATTAATCTTGGCCAATATTTACAAGGTTAATTGGATTATGGCATATAGTAAGCTACCAAATATAGTGAACGTATTGCACACCGCAGTGTCCAAACAGTTTCAAGAAAAGCTAACAACCATACCTGCTCAAACCATAAGTCATTTAAAAGTGGTTTATGGTGCTCATCCGTGTAGTTGTGTCAGTGGAGGCGCATGCCAAGATTTATTGGCATTAATAGGTAACTTAAACAGAACCACGACAATTTATAACCCATGCGATGTCAGTCAAATTCAGCAATTGGCCAGTGAACATTTTCATATTGAAGAGTTTGGCTTGACTGATAAAGGTTATATTATTCATGTCGCTTCGTTTGACGCTATGAAAGGTCATCGTGATTTACTGCACGCCTATGCCAAAACAGAGCGTAGGCTACCATTGGTTTTGGTAGGTAAAGGTCGACTTGAAGATGAAATAAAACAATTAGCGATTGAGTTAAAAATTGAGGATAAAGTATATTTTTTAGGCTTTCATGCCAATCCTTATCCGTTGATTGCGGGAGCCGCACTGCTCGTCATGACTTCTAAGTACGAGGGCTTTGGTTATGTTATCGTCGAAGCGCAAGCCTTAAATGTACCTGTTATTAGTACGGATTGCCCCTTTGGTCCAAGAGAGCTGTTACCACAGAAAAACTTAGTTGCTATTGATGATATCGAAGGGTTGGCAGCGCTAATAAGTCAGGCATTAGATAATGCGAATCAATTTATAACGCCGTTAAATCAGCAGCTATTACCAAAACATATTGCACAGCAGTATTTAGATTTTTCGCTATCAATAGTAAATGATATTAACTAAAGTCGAAAAGTGATTTAGAGATAGGAGAGTGATTGGTAACACGCACGCCATATTGTTGATAGGTTTTGGCTAATAAATTAAATGACGGTACAATAGTATTGCTGATGACATTATTTAGCGTCGTGGGCGCGCTACGCTCTCTATCTTCATAAAACCGCGGCTCGTTACTATTAAGTAGATCAACACCATATAAATGCAGTGCGTTTGCACCACGGGAGAAAGCCAGCTGCGTTGCTACATAAGCCACTGTTCCAGCTTCTACAAAGCCGTAAGTGATGTCTAAGGACAACCCGATAGGTGATGGCTGATGATAGCTATCGATAACAAATTTAGCATGCTTAGCAAATGCTGATAGTGGCGTTTTTCTATTGAGCGCTTGGTATCGTGACTCCTTACCTAACAGCAAAAGACTAAATTCTGAATCATTTCCTTTAACACCCCACGGTCTGTCAACAAGATAGATAATACGCATCTTATGATGATATTTTTTTATGATTTCAGGATGGGCACTGACCAATGCTTCTAATACTGCCAAGGTGGCATATAAGGGCTGACCGGTGTAGTATTTGTTTAATATATCGGGCTGATGGAGGATAAAACGTGCATCACTAATGACATAACCGACGACTTTGTTAAAGCTATACTGAGCGGTGAGACTAATACTACCATTAATAAAAATCGTGGCTGTATCTAGTAAAGGTATAAAATCTACCTCAGCAATAGAGGGACCTGAAGCAATGATATTGACAGCTTGTCGGTCAAGGTTTTGTTGGGTTTCTTTTGCGTTAAATGCGTAAATAGGGAAAGGCTGATTACCAACATCAAACTCAATCATAGGAGGCAATCCCAATGTCAACTCCAGATATTTTAAAGTAATGTTGGTTTGATGATTAAATTATATCCAATACTCTTTGAGCCAAGGGCTCGGCTTCACATGACGATACCATTTACCGCTGCCGCCATTGATGGCATCCGGTGGATTAATCTCACCATGGAAAATAACGATTTTAGCATCATTTGGCAGAGTAGGTGCCCGTACTAGATTAAAAGGAATAGGTGCAATACACTGATATTTAAAGCTGACACACCAATCTTTGTCCCAATACTCTAAATGATGATGCTCACGTAAATAATTGGACAGATATGCTTGCTCATGACGAACTTGAGTACGAATAGTTTCAAAATTACGTTCAAAATTTGCGAGCAAATCAGGATACGTATTCATACCGATATTGAAGCGGTATACCGAGCTATTGCCAATCATACGCCACGGTTTTTTCCAGTCACGAATGATCACGACGCTATCTTCATGCTCAGCTTCATAAGTGAAAAAGCCGTCGATATTATCAACGATAACGATATCGATATCTAAAAATAATGCAACGCCTTTTAAATCGTAAAGCTCGGGCTTAAAAGTCGTGAGCTTTTTCCAGCCACGCTCAGGTCCTGCAGGTAGATTGAGCTCAGGAATAGGGTGGCAGATAACAGCAGGATCGATACCAGTACTGTCATCGGTTAAGCAAACCATCTGAAAATCTAAAGTTAGGTTACGATGCACCATGTTATAAAGACGGTTAACATATTCAGCACCATATTTATCACCCCATTTCATACAAATGATATAACGCTGATCAGAGTTTTTACTGTCTGTTGGCGTTTGATTGGTTGGGAAATTTTGATTCATGTCAGTTGCCATAGTGCACTCATATTTATATAAATAAGGGGCTAACTTTTAAAAAATTGATAAAAAACACTAAAATTGAGAGTCTATCAGTAGCGTACGGATTTCACTGTATCGATTTTATTTATTATCGACACTAGGATGATGTGCGCGAATGAATGCTGCTAAATTGTCTTCATCAGTGTTGTAAGGGTTGTCTATCATAGGGATATGCTTAAAGCGTCGATAACCCCACATATAATGACTGTAATTGTCTTCAATCATACGTTGCATTGCTAGATTGAGTGCATAAGCTGCCGTTTCAGTATTGCGATCATATAAGGCTGGGTCATCGAGTTTATAGCAATAAATATCAAAGCCATGCCCGTCGTCGCGGCGAATACATGCCAATCCGACCAGTGCGCATTTGGTTTTACTAGCAAGTTTGGAGGCGAGGGTGCTGGTTAACGTTTCAATGCCAAAAAAAGGCACGATGACACCGCCTGATGGGTCAGGAACGTGGTCAGGTAAGACAATACTAAAACCACCTTGTTTGAGTGTTTTAAATACTGCTTTTACACCGCTACCATCCGTCGGTACTAATGTCGCATTGAGGCGGGCACGACCTTGAAATATAAAATTGTTGGTAATGTCACCTTTTACGGGCTTATACATGATGGTTGGCGAGCCAAATTGATTGAGCCAAGCATTCATCATCTCCCACGTACCCAAATGCGGTACGATCGCGAGCATGCCGTTAGGACTAGCAAGTCCATCAAGTAAGATGTCTTTATTATGAACGTCACGAATTTGAGCGATACTCCAATCAGGTGGCATCGCCCAGCTTTTGATTGACTCAATGCTGGTTAAACATTGATGATAGATAATCTCTTTGGTTAATGCTTGTTTTTGCAGGTGAGATAACGTAGGAGCAATCAGTGCCATGTTGATTTTAATCGTGCGCATGATACTAGCGCTTGGCATCCTTAAGATTATCCACGCAACAAAACGTGCCAGCATCTGCAAGACAGACAGTGGCACGATTTTGAAAATATGATACGGATTCATGACCATTCACACAGTGATGAATCACATAACAAGCACTGTAAAAAATAGCTTCGCATGATCAGACTATTTATTCAGCAGACTTACTGGTGTCAGCTTGTACTTTTTCACGGACACGGATACCAAGCTCACGTAGCTGCTTGGTATTTACCTCAGCCGGTGCTTGGGTCAATGGACATTCAGCAGTTTTGGTTTTTGGGAAGGCAATCACGTCACGGATAGAGCTTGCGCCTACCATAAGCATGATTAAGCGATCCAAACCAAATGCCAAGCCACCATGTGGCGGCGCACCAAATTTTAACGCGTCAAGCAAGAAGCCAAATTTGTCTTCTGCTTCCTGATCATCAATACCCAATGCTTCAAATACGGCTGTTTGCATCTCAAGTGTATTGATACGTAAACTACCACCACCCACTTCAGTGCCGTTTAATACCATGTCATAAGCGATAGAAAGGGCAGATTCAGGATTGGTTTTTAATTCTTCAACCGAACCTTTTGGCTTAGTAAACGGATGGTGCATTGAGGTCCAGCGACCATCTTCAGTTTCTTCAAACATCGGGAAGTCAGTTACCCAAAGTGGTGCCCACTCACAAGTGGTCATTTCTAAATCTAAACCAATCTTTTGACGTAGGGCGCCGATGGCATCATTGACTATACTGGCTTTATCCGCACCAAAGAAGATAATATCATTGCTTTCTGCACCAGTACGCTCAATGAGGCTTACCAATACACCATCAGTCATATTCTTAATGATAGGAGACTGTAGACCAGATTCTTTATCCACACCGTTATTGATGTTGCTGGCATCGTTGACTTTAATATAAGCCAAACCACGTGCACCATAGATGCCAACAAATTTGGTATACGCATCGATTTGCTTACGGCTTAATGAAGCACCGCCAGGGATGCGTAGGGCAGCAACGCGACCTTTAGGATCGTTAGCAGGACCGGCAAACACTTTAAAATCAACGTCTTTCATTAAGTCTGCAACGTCAATCAATTTAAGCGGAATACGCAAGTCAGGCTTGTCTGAGGCATAATCACGCATGGCTTCAGCATAAGTCATACGTGGGAACTGTTCAAATTCAACGTCCATCATCGTCTTAAAGACATGCTTAATCAGACCTTCGTTGATATTCATGATTTCTTCTTCATTTAAGAAAGAAGTCTCAATATCGACTTGGGTAAATTCAGGCTGACGATCCGCACGTAAATCTTCATCACGGAAGCACTTAGCGATTTGATAATAGCGGTCAAAACCTGCGACCATCAATAACTGTTTAAACAGCTGTGGCGACTGCGGTAAGGCAAAGAAGTTACCCGGACGCGTACGTGAAGGCACAAGATAATCACGAGCACCTTCTGGCGTTGCACGAGTCAAGATAGGGGTTTCTACGTCTAAAAAGCCATGATCATCTAAATAACGACGAATCGCTGAGGTGGCTTTCGCACGGAATACCATACGATCTTGCATTTGTGGACGGCGCATATCAAGATAGCGATATTTGAGACGCAAATCTTCTGATACCGTACTTTTCTCATCATTTAATGGGAATGGCGGAGTTTCAGACTTTGCAAGCACTTCGATTTCTTTCGCCAACAGCTCGATGTGACCACTGGTCATATTTGCGTTTTCAGTGCCCGCGTAGCGTTGACGGACACGACCTGTGATTTTTATTACATACTCAGGACGTACTGCATCAGCAATAGCGAACGCTTCTGGGGTATCAGGATCGACAACGACCTGCAAGATACCAGCGCGGTCACGCATGTCTAAGAAAATCACGCCACCGTGATCGCGACGACGATGTACCCAGCCTACGACACTAATGGTTTGCTCAATCAAGCTTTCGGTTACGGCTCCGCAATATTCGTCTCGGTATTCGCTATGCGTCATAATATAATTATCCAGTTGTCAGCCCAATTCGAAATACAATAATGCAGCCATCGTTACGCTTCTTTTAGATAATAACTAGTTTAGTTAAAAGAAGCGCAAACAACGCGATTAAGACAAATAGTCATCACGTTGGCTACAGAAAATTTGGTGTAAACGTATATTATGCCTAATCTGCCTTTGTTATACAACCGAATCAGCCCAATCAAAGCTCAGTAAAGATGGCTATAAGCCGTATTTATGCCGTAACAATTGCATTAGGTTAAATATTGTTCCTCTGCTTGAAAAGATAAGCGCGCGTGCGCATATCAGCCTAACTTATAAAATTACACTAAGACCGTCTTAATAATTTAAGGAATCGTACTCATGCTGTTTAATCCCTCTAAAAACCCTGTTGAGCTAAGAGTTATCCATCTGAATAAAAACCAAGAGCAACGCCGTGAAGACCTGATGGAGGCGACTCAAGGTAAAGCTGCCCTCAAACAATTCAAAAAAACACTGGCTAAAAAAGCAAAACAAGCCCTAAAAGCAAAAACCAAAAATAAGAAAAAAAATAGTGATAGCAAGCAACAAGTTTTTGTACTCGACTTTGATGGCGATATCAAAGCCACTGCTGTTAAACACCTGCGTGAAGAGATTAGCACGCTAATAAGCACCGCAAATAAAGGCGATGAAATAGTGGTGCGTCTAGAGTCTGGTGGGGGCGTAGTACACGGTTATGGTTTAGCCGCCGCACAATTGGCTCGTCTGAAAGATGCCGGTTTGAAACTCACCGTCTGCGTTGATAAGGTTGCAGCTAGTGGTGGCTATATGATGGCCTGCGTAGCGGACAATATTGTGGCGGCGCCATTTGCCATTATTGGCTCTATCGGTGTGGTATCACAACTGCCCAATTTTCATAAATGGCTCAAAAACCATGATGTCGATTATGAGATGTTTACGGCTGGTGATTACAAACGTACCGTGACTGTATTTGGTGAAAATGACGACGAAGATCGTGCCAAATATCAAGAAGAGCTAGAGCAAACCCATGAGTTATTTAAGCACTTTGTCAATCGTTATCGCGGTATGCTTGATGTAGATAAAGTTGCAACAGGCGAGCATTGGTATGGTGAAGATGCGCTGCATTTGAACTTGGTAGATAAATTACAGACATCAGACAGTTATCTATTAGAGCGTATGGAAAACAACGAAGTGTACGCGCTGCATTCACGTCAAAAGCCAACACTGGCAGAAAAGCTAGGGCTATCACAAGCTGCAGAAGCGACCATCAGCATGGCGGTTGATAAGCTGCCAGAGGCACTAGCACGATTTGACCTTAATAGTCGTTTAAATATCTTAAAGTAGTTTTAAGTATTAAGAGGCTAGTGCATAGCTGATCTTTAAAGTTCTAACCTTAATTTGTGCATTGTTTGTATTTTGTAAAAGGCGTGTCCTAACGGGTCGCGCCTTTTTGCTGTTTAAAAATAATTGCTGTGTTATAAATGGTAAATACGATACAGAGTTTACGTACGTACACTATGAAGTTTTTTATAAAAATGTGATTGAGATAATTAATAAGGATAGGGAAATCATTATGTCTAGCAATGCCTTAATGTTTACAGCAACAGAACATGGTCAAGCCATGCATGCCCAAGTACAAGCATTTATCGAAACCCTTATTGAGCCCATTGAAGCGCAATTTTGGGCAGACTGTCATCAGCAAAATCCTGATGGTAATTGGAAAAATTGGCAGTGGCCAGAAAAGTATGAGAGCTTACGTAAGCAAGCACGTGAAGCTGGCCTGTGGAATTTATTTTTGCCGGATGACATCCTAGGTGCTGGCCTTTCGGTTACCGATTATGCACCGATTGCAGAGTTGACAGGTCGCAGTTTATTAGCGCCTTACGTGTTTAACTGCAATGCCCCTGATAGTGGCAATATGGAGCTGTTGTGGCGTTACGGTACACAAGAGCAACAAGATAAATGGCTGACGCCAATCTTGGAAGGTAAAACCCGTTCGGTGTTTTGTATGACTGAGCCTGAGGTGGCATCCAGTGATGCGACCAATATGCAAGCGACTGCGGTTGTCGATGGCGATGAAATTATTATCAATGGTAGTAAATGGTGGTCGTCCGGTCTTGGCGACCCAGCGGTTGATATTTTGATTGTGATGGCATACACCCCTGATGAAACTAAAGACCGTCATCATCAGCATTCGATGGTATTGGTTCCAGCAAAAACTGCAGGCGTCAATATCGAGCGCATGCTAAAAGTATTTGGCGATTATGATGCGCCGCATGGTCATGGTGAAGTCAGCTTTAATGATGTACGTGTACCCGTTAGCCACTTTATCGGTGGCCCAGGTATGGGCTTTGAGATTGCGCAAGGTCGCCTAGGGCCAGGTCGCATTCATCATTGCATGCGTTGTATTGGGGCCGCTGAAAAGTCGCTAGAGCTGGCCGTAAAACGCGGTATGGAGCGTACGGCTTTTGGTAAGCCATTACTACAACTAGGTGGTAACTTTGAGCGTATTGCTGAAGCACGTATTAAGATTGACCAAGCCCGTTTGCTGACTCTATACGCCGCGCAGAAAATGGACGGCCAAGGTACCAAAGCAGCACTCACAGAAATCTCTGCCATTAAAGTCGTCGCACCGACAGTCTTACAAGAAGTGGTTGATATGGCGATTCAGATTCATGGTGGCATGGGCGTTTGCCAAGATACGATGCTGCCGAGTTTCTTTGCTCAAGCACGCGCGCTGCGCTTAGCCGATGGTCCTGATGAAGTACACAAAACGATGATCGCCAAACTAGAACTGAAACGTCAGGGTTTTAGTCGTTCGTCGAAGCCTGCTAAATCTTAATATAGATTAGTGCGAGTCTATAATTTAATGAAAAGTGAGCTTGACGATAATTAAAGATTCACTATTACACCATTAATAGTGAATTTTCATCCCTATACTCATTGATAAAAATAACTGCCCACACGATAAGGAACATCTTATGGCAACTGCTAATCAGAGCAATACTACGGATAAAGAAGTAGCTAATAAAATCTTAGATAAAGGCGGCGAGGTTCGTGAGGGTGAAGAGCTTGACGCCAAAGCGGTTAGTAACTGGCTACGCGCCCAAGGAATCGATGTAGCAGGTGAGCCAACGGTTACCCAATTCTCAGGCGGAGCATCAAACTGGACTTATCGCCTGCAATATGAAGGCGAAGGTAACGCTGAAAGTAAGAGCCAAGATTTAATCTTACGCCGTCCGCCAAAAGGCACTAAAGCCAAATCAGCACATGATATGGTGCGCGAATACACTGTCCAAAAATCCTTAAAGGATGCTTATCCTTATGTACCTAAAATGGTCGCGCTATGTACGGATGAGTCCGTCATCGGTGCCGATTTCTATGTCATGGAGCGTATGGAAGGTATCATTCCTCGTGCCAATTTGCCAAAAGGGATTGATTTAAACGAAGAGCAAACGCGTGCATTATGTACCAATGTTATCGATGCTTTGGTTGAGCTGCACCAAGTAGATTATAAAGCGCATCCTGATTTAGTGAATCTTGGGCGTGGCGAAGGTTATTGCGAGCGCCAAGTAACAGGTTGGGATAAGCGTTATGTCAAAGCCAAAACACCTAACGTCCCAAGTTTTGCATTGGTACGTCAATGGCTTGGCAAGCATACGCCTGCTGATAGTAAGACTTGCTTGATTCACAATGATTGGCGTTTTGACAATGTCATTTTAGATGCCGCAGATCCAACTAAGGTTATCGGTGTACTTGATTGGGAAATGGCCACCTTGGGTGATCCTTTGATGGATTTGGGTAGCGCCTTGGCTTACTGGATTGAAGAAGATGATAACATCATCATGCAGCAGTCACGCCGTCAGCCCACGCATTTAGAAGGGATGATGACTCGCGATGAGGTGGTTGCTTATTATCTTGAGCAGACAGGTCTAGAGATAGACAACTGGACGTTTTATGAGGTGTTTGGTTTATTCCGTCTAGCAGGTATTGTCCAGCAAATTTATTACCGCTACTATCATAAACAAACGACCAATCCGGCATTTAAGAATTTTTGGCTTATCGTTCATGTATTGCATGCAAAATCTCTGAAGTTGATAGCACAGTATGAAGGTGAGGCGTTATTTAATACTCATGTGCAGCCGCATTTGCAAGATATGGGCGTCGATGCTGCCACCATTGAGCAATTACCAGCGCCTGTACAAAAAGTTATTAAAGGTATTTTACCAAAAGGCTATTTTGCTAAGTCGCCGTAATCAAAAGCTGAGTAATTTTTTAGCAAGTAAAATTTTTGAAATCAGCATATTGAAACTATGATAAAAGGCAGTATTTTATGACAACCATTCTTCTGGCACGTCATGGCCAGGCATCCTTTGGACAAGAAAATTACGATCAGCTGTCAGAGCTAGGTGGTATCCAAGCGCAAATGCTCGGCCAGCATTATGCAACGACCCAGCGCCGAATCGATGCTATTTTTACGGGGAGTTTGGTCAGGCAACAAGATTCTGCACATCATTTTTGGCAGCGTTATCAGTCATTTGCTGATACCGATAGCTCTAACAAGCCTGCAATCGATATGAGTGCGCCGGATAGCTATGTACTGCCACAATTTGATGAATTTAATCATAAAGATGTTTTTGTTAAATCAGATCCAGCATTCAGCACTCGAGCATCAATTGCAGCTGAGATTGCTAAAGCGGATGTACCGATGACACGTTTGGCTGAGTTATTTGATAACGCGATGCAGCGCTGGCATGGCGGTGATTATGATCAAGATTATATAGAAAGCTGGTCACAGTTTAATGAGCGAGCTAAGCAAGCGCTTGAGCAAATACGTATACAGGTGACAACGCTAAATTTAAATCGTGATAGTACGGTATTGGTATTTACTTCAGGCGGTGTGATTGCGGCTATTACATCGCAACTCTTGCAACAAGGCAGTCAAACTGCGTATCAAATCAATAAAAGCTTGGTTAATACGGGCGTGACATCTATTACTTTAAAAGAGCAGAATTCACGTTTACTATCATTAAATGAGTATAGTCATTTATTCGCTGATGGTAAGCGTTTTGTGACATGGCGATAAGTCATGATTGGTTGCTAAAACCTTGTTATAGAAAGTCTGTAGTGGCTGGCTATTAGCGCAGATAACACCAAAGCCAGATAGACAGTTGGAAGTGTTTACGTTATCTTGAGGTTATCATTGATACATAAGAGAATGTCCATGCAAAATAAATTACTGAGCCTAGTGGCAAAAAAAGTTGCCAAAAGTAAAAATCAATTATTTGGCGCGGTCCAACCAGCACGTTATTTAAAAGGTTTAAATAAGCAGCAGATTGGTCGTGGCAAAACAGTTTTAATCACGGGTGCCAGCTCAGGGTTGGGCGAGGGCATGGCGAGATTGTTTGCTAAGCTTGGATACAACCTTGCTATTTGTGCGCGTCGTACGGATCGTTTGGACAGTCTACAAATAGAGCTGATGGCACAATATCCTGATATTCGTATCGAGTATCGAGTGTTAGACGTTAGTGATTATAATGCGATTTTTGAAGTGTTTGATGCCTTCACGGCTGACTTTGGTCATATTGATCGTGTCGTGGTAAATGCAGGCATTGGCGAGAGTCGCCGTATTGGTAAAGGACGCTTTGATACCAACCGCCGTACGGTTGAAGTTAACTTTATCTCAGCGCTCGCGCAGTGTGAAGCGGCGATGAGTATCTTTCGCGCACAAAATAGGGGCCATTTGGTCGTGATATCTAGTATGTCAGCGATGCGTGGATTACCTAAGCACTTGACTGCCTATGGTGCGAGTAAGGCAGGCTTGGCACATTTGGCAGAAGGTATCCGTGCTGATATGCTATTGACCAAACTGCCGATCAAAGTCTCTACTATTTATCCAGGCTATATCCGTACTGAAATCAATGAAAATGCCAAACCACTACCGTTTGAAGTAGATTCAGATACTGGCACGAAAGCCATTGTTGCAGCTATTGAGGCTGGCGTGGAAGAAGCTTGCGTGCCGAGCTTACCATGGTCTATTGTCGGTCAAGCAATGAAGCATTTGCCATTGCAGGTGGTCAATAAAGTCAGTTAGCACAAACCACGTTGATGATATTAAGAAAAGATAATAAAAAGCCCTCAATATTAATGTTGAGGGCTTTTTATTATCTTAATTCTAAAGCTCAAGTACTACAAGGTTTGAGGGTTATCTGACATGTGTTTTTCACGCAGTTTTTGACGCAATATTTTACCCACATTACTCTTTGGCAACTCACTCACAAATTCAATATGACGCGGGCATTTGTAGCCAGTCAAATTGTCCAAGGCAAATTCTTTAATATCACTCTTGGTAACATTGTTATCAGCAGGGACGATATAAATTTTGACTGCTTCGCCTTGATGCTCATCAGAAATGCCAATCACTGCGCAATCAATAATACCTTTGCAATCTAGCATAACTGACTCAATCTCATTTGGAAAGACGTTAAATCCTGATACCAAAATCATGTCTTTTTTGCGATCAAGTAAAGTGATATAGCCTTTTTCGTCCATACTAATGATATCACCAGTACGGAAATAACCCTCTTTAGTAAAGTCATTGGTGTTGTCTTTATTAAAATAGCCTGAGGTGATATTTGGTCCCTTAATGCACATTTCACCAGACTGATTAAAACCTACGGTCTCGCCATTATCATCGACCACAATAACATCGACACTAGGTACAGGAATGCCAATAGTGCCATTGAACTTGCGATCAGTAATGACGTTAGCAGTACCTGCTGCAACCCCTTCAGTCATACCCCAACCCTCAACCATCGGGCAACCAGTGACTTCTAACCAGCGTGCTGCCGTCTGCTCAGTCGCTGCCATACCGCCTGCTTGTGAGATACGTAATGCGCTAAAATCTAGGTTTTTAAAGGTTGGTTGATCAAGTAGTCCTTTAAACAAGGTATTGACGGCAGGAAAAATATGGAAGGGCTGTTTTGATAAGGTTTTGACAAATCCAGGCATGTCTCGTGGATTAGGTATTAATATAAAAGTATAACCCGAACGCATACCTAGCAAGCTCAGCATAAAGGCAAATATATGATATAGCGGCAATGCCATCACCATATTAATGTACACCTCATTAATTTCAGAGGTAACAGGGCGATACCATGCTTCTGATTGCATGGCAGCAGCGACAACGTTACGCTGGGTTAAAATAGCGCCTTTAGATAGGCCTGTTGTACCGCCGGTATATTGTAAAATAGCTTTTTGTTGCAGTGAGGTTTTTGGTGTTTGAAAAGGCAGGTTTTTGCCTTTTTTAAGCACATCAGGGAATTTGGTAACATTATACTTAGGGTCATTCAGGTTGTACTTAGGTACCAAGCGTTTGACCTGACGAATAACGGTGTTGACCAAAATACCCTTTAGTCCCATCATATCGCCCATTTTCGATAGTACAATACGTTTGATGTTTGTCTCTTCAATGACCTGCTCAAGTGCTTGAGCAAAGTTATCGACGACAAAAATAACCTGAGCGCCTGAATCATTGAGTTGATGACGTAGCTCACGACCAGTGTACAGTGGGTTAATAGGGGTGCAAACATAGCCGGCGCGCAATATACCGATCATCGTCGGTAAGTATTGCGGCACGTTTGGCATCATGACTGCCACTACGCTACCTTTAGGGATATCTTGTGCTTGCAACCAAGCAGCGACAGCAAGAGACGCTTTGTCCACGTCTCCATACGTATGAGAAACGCCCATACAGATGGTCATAGGATGCATACGGAAGCGGTCAAAACACTCTTCATACAACTCGATGAGACTTTCATACTGATCAGGATTAATAGTCTTGGGTACGTTTGCTGGATATTGAGCAAGCCAAGGTTTATCTGTTGTCATACTAAGCGTCCTTAAATTTGCGATCAGTTAAGGCTCTATACAAAAGTAGTCACATCCATGTCAACAATACGAGTCATCGCCAGTTAAGCGGTGGATTGTCGAGTGCTATCCCATTTATTCACAAACTGCTAAAATACGGCGGCCTTTATACAAGGTGATTGAACTAAAAATTCATTTAACCACACAGAAAACTCATCTGAATAGATTAAATGGCTGGTTTGTAATTATTTTTGAAAAATGTACTGCTGTTTAAGGTCGATTAATTGACCTTAGTTAAATATATTACTGACTCAATGTTATAAACAATAGCGTAACATATTTCGGCAATACATTAACATAAGTGTAATTGAGTAAGTTATTGCTATAAAAGAACTTGAGAGTTTGTCGTTATACTTGATATATTGAAAAATATATGTTGCAACTAAGAATAGTGAAGCGATTGCAGAGACAAGATAGCATATTAAAAATGCTAATAAAGTTTAAAATTGATCGATGGTATGGTTAATAAAAAAGCGCCTTGCATCTAATGCAAGGCGCTCTTGACAATTAAAAGACCGCTTTAATTATAGTTGAGGATTGTCTATCATATGCTTCTCGCGAAGTTTTTGACGTAATACTTTACCGACGTTACTTTTTGGTAGCTCAGTAACAAACTCGATATGACGTGGACATTTATAACCAGTCATATTGTCTAAAGCAAACTCTTTAATAGAGTTTTTGGTGACATTGTTGTCAGCAGGGACAACATAGATTTTGACCGCTTCACCTTGATTCTCATCAGGGATACCGATGACAGCACAATCGATAATGCCGTCACAATCAAGCATGACCGACTCGATCTCATTTGGAAATACATTAAATCCTGACACCAAAATCATGTCTTTTTTACGGTCTAATAGTCTAAAGTAGCCTTTCTCGTCCATGCTGACGATATCGCCAGTGCGAAAGTAGCCATCTTTGGTAAAGTCATCACTACTGTCTCTATTTAGATAACCTGAGGTGACGTTAGGTCCTTTGACACACATCTCGCCTGCTTGATTGGCACCGACAGGGTTGCCTTCGTCATCGATAATAATGACATCAACACTAGGGACAGGGACGCCAATCGTACCATTAAACTTGCGATCAGTGATGACGTTGGCCGTACCAACAGCAACCCCTTCCGTCATTCCCCAACCTTCAATCATAGCGCAGCCTGTCGTCTCAAGCCAGCGTCTTGCTGTTTGCTCAGTCGCTGCCATACCGCCTGCTTGTGAGATGCGTAGTGAGCTAAAATCTAGGTTTTTAAAGTTCGGATTGTCGAGTAAGCCTTTAAACAAGGTATTGACCGCAGGGAAAATATGGAAGGGCTGTTTTGATAACGTCTTAATAAAGCCTGGTATATCACGCGGGTTAGGAACCAATATAAAGGTGTAACCTGCACGCATACCCAGTGAGCTCAGCATAAAGGCAAAAATATGATACAGCGGCAGTGCCATCACCATATTGATATATACCTCATTAATCTCTGAGGTAATAGGGCGAGTCCAAGCTTCTGACTGCATCGCGCCTGCGACAATATTACGCTGAGATAAAATAGCGCCTTTAGAAAGCCCTGTTGTACCACCTGTATATTGCAAAAAGGCGGTTTGACTCAAAGACAGTTTTGGCTTTTGGAACGGCAGGTTTTTGCCTTTCTTGAGCACATCAGGGAACTTAGTGACATCGTATTTTGGGTCATTCAGATTATACTTGGGTACCAAGCGTTTGACCTGACGAATAATGGTGTTGACCAATATACCTTTTAGACCCATCATATCGCCCATTTTTGATAGGACAATGTGTTTGATATGGGTTTCTTCAATGACCTGCTCAAGTGCTTGGGCAAAGTTATCGACGACAAAAATAACCTGAGCGCCAGAGTCATTCAATTGATGGCGTAGCTCGCGCCCAGTATACAGAGGATTTACGGGTGTACAAATATAGCCAGCCCGCAAAATACCAATCATCGTTGGCAAGTATTGCGGCACGTTTGGCATCATAAGCGCGACTACGCTACCTTGAGGCAGACCTTTCGTCTGTAACCATGCAGCAACCGCGATAGAGGCTTTATCGACATCGTCGTAGGTATGAGTAACGCCCATACAGATGGTCATAGGATGCATGCGAAAGCGATCGAAGCACTCTTCATATAGCTCCATGATACTGCTATATTTGTCTGGATCAATCGTCTTTGGCACACCAATAGGGTAATTTGCAAGCCAAGGTTTATTTGGCGTCATAGTCAGCGTCCTTGAAATATGAGAGAGGTTAAATGTTGCTAGCTAAGCAGTCAGATCCGTGTCAATAAAAAAACAGCGCTGACATAAAAGCGATCGCTGAATTTGATAATATCCTTATCCATTGACAGACTGCTGGTGTTATTGGGTTATTTGACATCAGTAAATGGTAAAAAATAAGTGTTTGATTAAAAAACTATTTGAGTAATCTTAAAAAATTAGTCGAATTAATTTTTTCTACCAACCATCTACCACAAAAAAATAATATATCAAATATATAATGATACATTTAAGCAATACGTTAGCATGAATCTAGGCTAAGGCACTACGATGATAAGAGTACTGCTCAGTACAGGAAGTATTCTTATAAATGAATATATAGCAAGGTCTATAGCCAGCTCAATGTAAAAATGATACAGCGAGACTGGAATGAATGTTTTGCAGTCTCTGTCGGCGTAGGCATAGTATGCTTCACAGGGGCTACGAAAAATCTATAGCAGTAGAGCTGTATCGGTTTTAAATCAAATCGATTCTATATATCATACGAAAAGAGAAGATGACTAATTATTGTCGTAGGAAAAACAGATTTTTCTAAAGATATTTAAGAAATCAATTATTATAGAAGCTACTTATTATATTCTGAAATTGCTTGCTCAATAGCAACACGTAATTTTTTTGGCACACGAATAGGGCGCATTGGCGTCGTATTGGTACTGGTTTTATTTGACGCATCATTCTCTATAGCATCCGGTGTGATTTGATTTTGTACGCAGGCAACAACGATTTTAGTGCTGCTTAGCAAAACCGCTTTTACATTGTCAGCAGTGTTCTCTTGAGAGTGCTGACGATAAATGCTTTGATAGAATACAATGCTTGCAGGTTTTATCTCAACGTTATCAATGCGTACATTAATGACCTCATCTAATAAAATAGCGCGCTTATATTGCAAGTCCGCTTGAGTGACGACGAAATGCTGAATCTGACCGTCATTGGTCTCCAAGAAATAACCATTTAATCCCAATTGAGTAAACCAATCGCGGCGGCAGTTTTCAAAGAATACTAAGTGATTGGCATGATAGACTATACCGCCAGCATCAGTATGATTGATGTAGACATTATAGTTGGTCGCAAATAACGGCGTAATTATGTGAGGTTTTGATACGGCAGTTGGGTTCTTATCAGTTGCTTTTGTCATAATAATGCTCAATAGATTTTTAATAATAGGGTGTTATAAGTTGTTTAAATGCCGCTGCTTGATAAGCATGATTTAATAAAAAGTAGGATAGTCAATAAGAGTGGCTTGATAGCATGTTTTGATAAAATGACACGGCAAACAGCCAAGTAATTAGACCAAACAAACACTCTAACTCAAGATATAAAAGGGTGCAACAGCTAGCGCTGTCTATGTCTGTTATCATAACCGTATTTGTTTTATTTTAGATTTATTTATAAGTGCATTTTAAAACTGCATTTACTTATCAAAGCAGTTATTTATATAGGATAGGATAATTTATGACCCGTTTTGTTTGTTTTAATATCAATGGTATCCGAGCTCGTCAACATCAGCTGGAGGCGGTGCGAGATATTATCGATCCTGATGTCATGGGTCTGCAAGAAACCAAGGTGCATGATGAGCAGTTTCCCCTTGAAAATGTAGAAGGCTTGGGCTATCACGTCGAGTATTTTGGACAGAAAGCGCATTACGGTGTGGCATTATTATCGAAAGTTGCGCCTATTTTTGTGCAAAAGGGTTTCCCTAACGAAGATGAAGAGGCGCAAAAACGTTTTATTCATGCGCGTTATGAGTTTGATGGGCGTGAGATTGATGTGCTCAATGGCTATTTCCCACAGGGTGAGAGTCAAGATCATCCGACCAAATTTCCGATGAAACGTGCTTATTATGCTGATTTAATGGCCTATATTGATACGCTAAAAGCAGAAGGGCGCTCGCTAGTGATTATGGGGGATATGAATATTGCCCCAGAAGACATCGATATTGGAATCGGTGAAGTAAATGCTAAGCGTTGGTTGAAAAATAGAAAAACATCCTTCCTACCTGAGGAGCGTGAGTGGTATAGCAATCTTATGTCACGTGAGTTGACTGATACCTACCGTTTGCATTATCCAGAAAGCACTGAATTATACAGCTGGTTTGATTATCGCAGTCGCGGTTTTGATGATGATCCTAAGCGTGGATTGCGTATTGATCATATTTTATGTACGCCTGATCTTGTTGAATGTTGTGTTGATGCGGGTATCAGCTATGAGCTGCGCGCTATGGAAAAACCCTCTGACCATGCGCCTATTTGGACAGCATTTGATTTAAACAAAGTATGATGTTTTTACCATTACGATTAAAGCTTTACAATCAATAAAAATATACCAATATCAATAATTAAGGAGTGAATGATGGCAGTTGGCAATGTTGCAGTACCTGAGACGATTTATCCTATTGAAGGCATTAAATTAAGCGCTACCGCAGCAGGCGTACGTTATAAAGATCGTGATGATTTGGTAATTATTGAGATCGCAGCTGATGCGGCCACTGCAGTGGTAACGACCAAAAACGCATTTTGTGCAGCGCCTGTGCGCGTATTACGTGAACACTTTGCTGCAGCTTCTCCGCGCTATTTGGTGACCAATACTGGTAATGCTAATGCTGGAACCGGTGCTGATGGCAAACGCCGCGCCACAGATATCTGTGCGGCATTGGCTGCTAAAGCTGGCGTGGCTAGTGATGCAGTACTGCCATTTTCGACGGGTGTTATTGGTGAGCCATTAAATAGTGAAGCGATTATCGCTGGACTAGACAACGCATTAGCCAATCTAGCGCCTGATAATTGGCTTGCTGCTGCAAATGGTATCCGTACAACGGATACGATTCCAAAGCTCGCGAGTAAAAAAATCGATGTTGATGGTAGTAGTTATCATATTACGGGGATGTCAAAAGGCTCAGGCATGATACGTCCCAATATGGCAACCATGCTTGGCTATGTTGCAACCGATGCCAATATTGCTGCTGACTTATTACAAGAGATGTTAAATGCTATCAATGAGCAGTCTTTTAACCGTATTACGGTTGATGGTGATACCTCGACCAATGATTGTTGTGTATTGATAGCGACAGGTGCTGCGAGCTCAGATATCATTGATAGCCCTGAGCACCCACATTATCAGGCAGTGTTTGAGGCGTTAGCTGAAGTCTTTATACGTTTGGCACAACTGATCGTACGTGATGGTGAAGGCGCTACTAAATTTATGACAGTTAAAGTTACAGGTGGCAAAACCACGCAAGAATGCTGCGATGTGGCATATGCGGTTGCGCATTCACCCTTGGTCAAAACGGCATTTTTTGCCAGTGATGCCAACTGGGGTCGTATATTAGCAGCCGTCGGTTATGCTGGGATTGAAGACCTTGATACCGAACAAGTCGATGTCTACTTAGACGAAGTTATGATTTGTCAAAATGGTGGTGTCGCGCCAAACTATACGGAAGAGGCGGGCAATACGGTCATGAGTCGCCCTGAGATTACCATTCATATCGATCTTGTACGCGGTGATGCCCATGATACCGTTTACACCTGCGATTTATCTTACGACTATGTCAAAATAAATGCGGACTATCGTAGCTAAACAATCTTAATACTTACTTACAAAAAACGCTCAGAATCATCATGATTCTGAGCGTTTTTTATTTAGTGTTTTAAACTGATATCACTGAAAGTAGGGTGTATTTATCGGTAATATCAAAAATATTTATTTACTGTTGATTAACAGTCGTTGCAAAAGCTGACGTTAAGTTACAAAGCAGTTATAGAGGCGCAGTTACTTTGCGCCCTATACTGGTCGAGTTAATAATAAGTGATTAAGTGATATTGAAAAACCGGTTATTCTAAAATGAATAAATCGAGTCTAAACAAATAAAACTATGAATATATTGAGGATTTTATAATGAAAAAGTTAGCATTAGCAGCAGTGATGGCAACGTTTGTTTTATCAGGTTGTTCAACCATGGCAACTGACGATACGCGTACCATGGTCGTTGAAGGTGAACCAGCAGTGGTTAAAGTCATTAACATTCCAAGTTTTAAAATAGAGATAGCTCCGCTGAAAGCAGTTTGTGAGCTACAAGCTTCTAATGGTGCCATGATTGAGTCAGAGTGCTTGCAGTATCGCCAAACGTATCAGAAAAACTACACCCCTTTAAATGGTAATATTCAAGGCTTTACGTATGAGCCAAATTATCGTTATGTTTTAGACGTTCGCCAAGAAGCGATGATGGATGAAGTAACGAATGCGGTTAAGCCAGTTTGGATACTGAACCAAGTAGTGTCAAAAAAAGCGGAATAATTGCTCATCAAGTAGCTTTTGGAATAAATAGCACTATCGTTAATTCAATAGCAGTTAGCTTGAAAAAAGACCTCTAATGATTAGAGGTCTTTTTCATAATAGGATTTATATTTTCTATTGAATTATAAGCTGCCCAATCATTAGCATTGGCTGTATTTCACGCTGACGCCATGAGTGGCAGTCGGTATACGGTTGTCAGCATATACTGCCAATCCACCGCGAGAAGTTTCTTTGTATTTATCTAACATGTCAGCGCCAGTAACTTTCATAGTTTCAATGACTTTGTCTAAAGAGACAAAATGTTGACCATTACCACGGCAGGCAAGTCGTGCAGCATTGACTGCTTTGACTGCGCCCATCGCATTGCGCTCGATGCAAGGTACTTGGACTAAGCCACCAACAGGATCACAGGTCAGACCCAAGTTATGCTCGATACCAATCTCAGCAGCATTGAGACATTTAGCAGGGTCGCCACCTAAGATTTCTGCCAATGCAGATGCCGCCATCGCACAAGCTGAACCGACTTCACCTTGGCAGCCCACTTCAGCACCCGATATTGAAGCGTTTTGTTTGATTAAGCTGCCAATTGCTGTGGCATTTAACAAAAACTTGCGCGCGCCATCAAGGCTATAGTTTGATAAAAAATCGCGATAATAATGCATCACTGCAGGAATGATACCTGCGGCGCCGTTGGTAGGAGCAGTGACCACATTGCCGCCATTGGCATTTTCTTCATTGACTGCCAAAGCATATAAATCAATCCAATCCATCGCAACCAGTTTGTCATTTTGCGCAATCGGCTGGTCTTTTTCAGCACATAGTTGCACATATAGTGCTTGAGCGCGGCGTCTTACATCTAATCCACCCGGTAAAATACCGCTGTTTTGGCAGCCACGGGTCACACAATCTTGCATCGACTCCCAAATAGAATCTAAATACGCAAATACTTCTGCCTGCTCACGGTAATGGCATTCGTTTGCTAATACCAGCTCGCTCACGCTCAAGTGATGTTTACGGCATTGTTCTAATAGCTCTGCGGCGCTATTAAAAGGATAAGGAATCACATCGATAGTCGGCGTTGCATTATCTTCATCAGGATTGGTCGCATCTTCTTCATTGATAACAAATCCACCTCCTACGGAATAATAAGTCTGCTGATAAGGGCTGCCATTCGCCAAAGACACACGAATAGTCATAGCATTCGGATGATAAGGTAGAACCGTCTCATCATACCAGTGAATATCACGCTCTGTATCAAAAGCAATAACGTGCTCGCCTGCGATATTGAGTTGATTGTCTGAAAAGATCGGTGCCAGATATTCACTGGTCAAACGCGTATCGATGGTGCTAGGTGCATGACCAAGTAAGCCCAGTAATATGGCAGTATCTGTAGCATGTCCTTTACCAGTTGCCGCAAGCGAGCCATATAACTCAATCTCTAAAGACTGGATGTCGCTCAGATTGGTTTGCTTTAGGAGTGACTGTACAAACAAGTTAGCCGCTATCATAGGACCAACCGTATGAGAGCTTGATGGGCCAACGCCGATTTTGAATAAATCAAAGACACTAATCATAATAAGTTACCAAAAAATAAAAGGGATTCAGAAAAACCGCATAGCAAAGACTACTGCGCCCATATAATATTATAATGGGCAACAATAGATAATAAGTATCGATCATCGATAAATTTAGTGCATTGTCTATGAAAATGTTTAAACGTGTTCGTTCGAGTGACGGGTGAATAATAGCTGTTGTTTATTATTAAATTCCGTTATGATGCTCGGCATCAACGCTTATGTAACATCCTGTAAGTTAGCTGTCGCTATAGAATACACGGTATGAGCAGCCAAAGCGTTGAATTTAGTAAAGCATATCTTAGTCAATACAGCTAGCAAAATGTGGTAATACTCTAAAATAATACCTATTATTATGATATTTCCAAACAGCTGATTGGAGATAGAAAAATAGTGTAGAAAAACATAGAAATAAAAATTATTTTCTTGCGAGATATTAAGATTAAGCGAGAGAGACAGTGTGTTAAAAATATCAAAAATAGCTCTGTATTCATACAAGAATCCGTAGTTAGTAAGAGCTAGATTTCATTATTTTTCCATTAACTTTTTATTGTATATATAGCTATCCCATATAATAGCCACTATTTATAACAGCACTTATAGTAAATACCGTTACTTGTTATCTCTTTATTTATTCGAGCTATTATTAGCCTGTTCGTTAGTGAGTCATTACCAGTCTGTTATTATTAGCTTAAGCCTATAGGACAATCGCGCATGATAACCCCTCCAGAAAACTCGTCTCAATCAACGCCGCATAGTCAGAAAGAACCATCAACGCCAAACGCGCTAGAAGCAGCAGGTATTGATGTTGCAACTGGCTCGGCGACAATGAACTTACCGCACAATCCAGACTTTGATAATGGTCGCTGGTTTCCAACATGGCGTCCATATGGCGGTGATTTGGATCGTGATCCGGTTGGCATTAATGAATATTTACCGCCCTCAAAAAGCATGCTACTGGGTATACAACATACCTTTGCGATGTTTGGGGCGACAGTGCTTGCGCCATTATTAATGGGCTTTGATCCAAACTTAGCGATTTTGATGTCTGGTATTTGTACGGTGATGTTTTTTGTGATTACCGGTGGACGTATGCCCAGTTATTTGGGATCGAGTTTTGCTTTTATTGGTCCCGTGATTGCCGTGACGGCATATGCTGGCGTAGGGTTTAATGCCAATCTGAATGTTGCATTGGGCGGCATTATGGCCTGTGGTATTATTTATGCATTGATAGGTCTGCTGGTCATGAAGACGAGTACAGGCTGGATTGAGCGCTTGATGCCACCGATTGTTACTGGTGCGATTGTAATGATTATTGGTCTTAATTTAGCGCCCGTAACCATTCAAGGGGTGTCTGCCAACCAATTTGATGCATGGATGGCCACGTTAACGGTATTGCTTATCAGTGGGGTAGCGGTATTTACCCGCGGCATGCTACGTCGTTTGCTGTTATTAGTTGGCTTAATATTGTCTTATATTGCTTATTTTGTGATGACCAATGTATTGGGCTATGGCGTGCCGATTGATTTTAGTAGTGTGTCGGCAGCTTCATGGTTTGGGCTGCCAAGTATTCATGAGCCGCGTTTTGAGATGAGCGCCATTGTATTAATTGCCCCTGTCGCCTTTATTTTAGTTGCTGAAAATTTGGGACATTTCAAAGCGGTAGAAGGCATGACTAAAGCGCGAGTAACGCCTTATATGGGGCGTGCATTTTTTGCTGATGGCTTAGCGACGACTTTTTCGGCAGGTTTTGGTGGTACAGGTGTGACGACTTATGCAGAAAATATCGGCGTGATGGCGGTCACCAAAGTATATAGTACAACTATTTTTGTCGTAGCAGGTTTGGTTGCTATCATGCTGGGCTTGTCACCGAAATTTGGTGCGATTATTCAAACCATTCCGCCCGCATTATTGGGCGGTGCATCTATCGTAGTTTTTGGTTTGATTGCCATCGCTGGTGCGAAAATTTGGATAGACAACCATATCGACTTTAGTAAAAACAGCAATCTTATCATCGCAGCAGTCACTGTAATCATGGGAACCGGTAACTTTAGCTTGCATCTAGGCGGCTTTGATTTGGGTGGCATCGGTACGGCTACCTTAACAGCAATTGTGCTTAACGCTCTATTTAATCGCCAAAAAGACTAACTTTTTTACTATCTTAAGCTTCAAATAACTCACTATATTGATAAGCAAAAGCCACAATAATCATTGTGGCTTTTATCTATTATGACGCTTATTTATAATCGTTACTGTTCTGTACGAGCTTTACTTATAATCACGCTTATAAAACCGTGCAAAAAACCGATAACGGCGTAGGGCGCGTGGTTTAGGCTTTAGCGAACCCAAATAAATGGCAAACATCGTGAGTAACGCACCGCTCCATTGTAGGGTATTGATGGGCTTATCAAGCCAAGTATAATCAATTACCAATGCCGCAACCGGCTCGGTCAATAATAGTAATCCAGTTAATGCCAAAGACAGCTTGGGAATAGAGTAGGCGATAAGCCCCCATGCTAGGCACTGCATGACCGTACCATAAATCAATATCCAGCCAATATCAGACCAGCTATTAGGCAGTATATTACCCATATCAAAGACAAACATTGGCACAATCATTGCCAGTCCGCCCCCAATACTAATCAGCTGCATAAGCATGAATATTGGCGTCGGCTCAGTATCATGGGTTTTACGTATAAAGGTCATTGAGGCTGCGAGCATAGCCCCTGACACGATACCAGTAATAAATCCCCAAGTAGCGGCCTTATTTTGGGCAAATTCTGGGCTACCGATCATTGCCACACCCAACATTGCCAAGACCAAGCTGACAAGCTGTAATATAGATTGGCGCTCGTTAAAATATAGAAAGCCAATGGCTGCCAAAAAGAAAATCTGTAAGCTGTTTAGTAAGGTTGAAATGCCGGGACCCACCGCATAGATACTCTCGTGCCACAGTGCCAAATCCAAACCTAAAAATGCACCCGATAATAAGCCATAAAAAACAGCACGTTTTGAGCGCGGTAGCCGTTGCCCTGTCATTTTTGCTAATACCGCAAACACCACGCCTGAAATAGCCAAGCGCCAAAAAGCCATTGCCCAGCCACCGATGTCAACATGAGCGACGATTAAACTGCCCAAACCAAAGATCACACAGCCAATAAGCAAGCCAGTAGCAGCGGAGCGTGAAGAGGCAATAGCCATATATTATCCTTATATCATGACAACTTTTATTTCAATTATTGCGTACTAAAGACATCATCTTTACCACAAGCCGTATTGTCGATGTTTTGAGCTAAAATTGAAATGGTTTGATATTATTTATTTTTATTTTATAGTGGTATTTTATGACTTTAGAGAATATGAACTTTCTAAGGTTTCATCTAAAGTATAAAGACAAGCTACTGCCAATTAATATCCTTACAGGAATATCATTGGCGTTCTTACTGCGATTTGTTACCCTTATTTCTACTTTTATATTGTAATATCATCAGCTTAAAAAACTAATACCCTTAAAATATCTCATTTAAATTGCCTTAACCGCCATCATTACTTTAGCTTAGGTTTGCTTATGCTCCAACGTACCTTATCAAAACGATCACTGTTATTAACGACATCTGAAGATCCGTCATCCCTAATAAAGCGCTGTGCGCTGACAATTGGTATGTTAACAACCGCGTTATTTGTCATACCAAGCGCGCAAGCTGCCAGCTGTAAAATCCCTAAGAGTTATTATAAGAACGTCTCTTGTACGGCGAGTAGTGGTTATTTCTTAGCAGTGAAAGACTTTGGCGCACCGGTCGCCCTTATCGATAAGCAAGGTAAAAGCCTTGTTGATTTAACGCGCTATCAAAAAGTGGATGCAGATAAAATATCAGCAGGTCTATTGCCTGTCATGCGTAATAGTCATGTCGGTTATCTGAATATGCAAGGTCGTGAAGTAATTCCTGTGATGTACGATGTGCTAAATGACGGTCAAGGTTGGGCGCGTCCGGTATCTGAAGGGCGTATCGTGGTCAAGCAGGGCGGTCACTATGGCGTCATCGATACGGCAAATAGGACTATTGTTCCATTTTCAGCAGCGATTAGTGATATTGATGATTACCGAGGCGGTATGGCTCGTGTACGTAAAAACAAAGCGATAAGCTGGCTTGATAAAGAGGGCAATATTAAGAACGCCAATACTCAAAGCACTAATACTCAAAATGCCGGTGTCAAAAAAGATAATAGTAAAAGTAATGACGGTAAGAGTGCCAAAAACAGCCGTGTAAATGACCGACCCGCTGCCAGTAAATCAGAAGTTAAACCTAGTGCTCGCGCAAATAGCACACAGAAAAATTCAGCCTCCATACCAATTAATCGCTTTACCACGCTGCAGCCGCGTCAACAAGACGGTAGATGGGGATTTGTTGATGACAATAATGTCACTATGATTACGTATTCTTTCGACGAAGTACGTCCATTCTCGGAAGGGCTAGCGGGCGTGCGTATTGATGCAGAGTGGGGCTTTATCAATCTTGGCGGCGAGCTTGTGATTCCTTTTAACTTTAAGGATTTTGACGGCTCTAATAACTTTAATGATTCCAATAATAAGAGCCTCAGTCTTGATAGCCGCTATAAGGACAAACCTTCTTTTGTGTTTGTAGCGGATAAGGCTTGGATTGGCAGCTTAGAGAACGGCACTAAAATGTGTATCGACAAAGAAGGCGCGGCTATCGCCTGTGATTAAATCCTAACAGCATATTTTATTTTGACCAAAAAAAGAGCCTATAGCGATTCATGATTGCTATAGGCTCTTTTTTGTAGCCGGAAAATTTCACAAGCTAACTCATTAAAACTATTTTTCTAATAAGTGATTGCTAATTAAATCAACCATATACGGCTGATAGTACTCAGGAATATCGTGCGCCATGCCTTCAATCAAATGAAATTTGGCATTAGGGATGGTTTTGGCAACCACGCGACCTTGTGAGGCAGGAATTAAGCCATCAGCGCTGCCATGTAATACGATAGTAGGTGCTTTGACTTGTTTGCTAAATCGACTGATAGAACCTGATGCCAAGATAGCATTGAGCTGCTGCACCGTACCGAGCGGATGAAAGTTACGCTGATACCGTATCTTGGCAATATCACGTACCATGCGCACATTTACATGCCCTGGCGTACCAACAGTCTTCATAAACCAAACGCTATGGCGCACGATATCACGCTCAGAGTGGCTCTCAGGGCGATTAATCAGCGTATATAGCTGTCTAGGCTTTGGTGGTTTTAAAAAGGCACGGTTGGTGGTGGTAAACATCAATGCCATCCGCTGTACTAGGCTTGGATAACGTGCCGCTACGATTTGGGCAATCATGCCACCCATAGAAGCACCCAGCAAATGTGTTTTGCCAAGCTGCAAAGCCTTGATTAAACGCGCCGTATCTTCTGCCATGTCGGTTAAATTGTAGGCAACCTGTGCACCTTTATTAGACAGTCCCGTTTGCAGGCGCATCATCATTTTAAGCTGACTAATACGCGGTAGACCATCGATTTGTACTTTAGAGGACAAACCGATATCACGATTGTCAAAACGAATCACAAAAAAACCGGCATCAATAAGGCGCTTAATAAAATGATTTGGCCAAAATATCATTTGTGAGCCAAGTCCCATAATCATAAGCAGTGGCGGATGATTAGGATTACCACCAGCCTCAACACACAGCTCGATGCCGTCGCCGATATCTATCATGGCTTGATAAAGATGCTCACTGAGGTCTGATGCGCCCCACAGGTGCTCACCAAATTTTTGCCATTCAGGCGTCGGGTAACTCGAGCTGCTATCCAATGAATCAGGCAACTTAGCAGCATTATCAATGTTGTTTTTTTCTGTCATGAACGGTCCTATCTAAAAGGTCATTGGCTTAAAGTTCTAGCATCTCAAAATCAAGCTTGCCAACGCCGCATTCTGGGCATGTCCAATCATCAGGGATATCATCCCATTTGGTGCCCGGTGCGATACCTTCTTCAGGGCAGCCCAGTGCTTCATCATATATCCAGCCGCAGACAATACATTCATAACGTTTCATAAAGAGTCCTATCGATTATTACCAGTGTTACTATACGTTTTTAAGGTGACATTGATGGCACATCAAGAATGATTACCGTCAATATCTAGACTGTAAAAACGCAGCTAGTTTAGCATATAACCGTTGTTTTCATAGTTAAGTTTACACTTGTATATTGAGATTGATAAACGTTTATCAAGTACTATGCCTGATTTTATTGACTTAATAAGTGGTGTTTTCCCCATTGCCGCGCAATATTAAAGGCAATTATGCTATAATAGCCGCCGTTAATTTTCTGATGCATAGATTATTTGCTATTGTTACATCATTATCTAAGTTATAGACGTTAAGGGTTACTATGAGCGCAAACACCGCTGTTACAGCAGTTGATACTGCAATCGAGTCATCGAATACGCTCAATACCGATCATCCATTTTGGAACATCATTCGCACAGTACCAGACTTCCCTAAAGTCGGCATTGATTTTTATGATATTACACCGTTACTACGCAGTCACATTAATGAAGTCATTGATGCACTGCTGGCTGTCCTACCTGAAGGCATAATGGATGAGGTGGATTGTTTGGGTGCTGTTGAAGCCCGTGGATTCGTGTTTGCAAGTTTGCTGGCAGGACGTCTGGGTAAAGGTATGATTTTGCTACGTAAACCCGGCAAGTTACCACCGCCTGTTGCCAATAAAGCCTACGCGTTAGAGTACGGTAAAGATACTCTTGAGATGCAGAACAATCTGCCACCAGAGCGTGTGCTATTGGTTGATGATATCTTGGCAACGGGCGGCACATTGACCACCGCCTATGAGCTATGTCAATCAGCCGATCATACGGTCGTTGGTGCATTAGTCTTATTAGATTTGGTGGATTTACATGGCGATTTCCCCGTGCCTGTTTATACGGTATTAAAGGCGTAAATGACGGGCATTTTTACTTATAGTGGGTAAAAATAAAAAGTAATATCGATACATTATGTACTGCTGGTATTAATTTTTCTTGCTTGCTGTGCCTACGCAGACAGAGGCTGCAAAAAATTTATACCAGCAGTACCGTAGTGTTTTTAGAGTACCTTAATTATAAGTAAAATGCGTTCAAAGCCAGTTTTCTATGGCTTTGAGATGATATAACTAAAGCATCATTAAAAAAGCGCGCTTTTTTAATGATGCTTTTTTAGATTGCCTTTGCCTATTTTATTTGTGCTATTTGGCTTGTTCGTGGTTTTTGCACGCTTGCTCGACTAGCATACGACTGACCGTTTTTGGGGCAGTAATTTTAAAATCTTTGGTGGTCAGGAGAGGTTTTTCTGATTGCCAAGACTTTATTACCTTGTCGTCAGCGGTATAATAAACGTATGCCCGTCTGTAATAGCTGGCGTCCTTACAAGAGATAAGCCATTGCTGGTCGCTATGATGAATGCCGCTTTCTTTACTATCACTCGTTGTACTTTTTAATGCAGGGTAGGTTCTACGAATGGAGACGGTAATATTTTCGACCCGCTTTTCATCAAGAATATTGATGTCAGAGCGTTCGATAGAATCCAAATCTAAGCTAAAAATGGAACCGGTCTGACTTTCTGTTACTTTCGACCAGTTTACTGCATGAGCACCAATCGCAAGCGTACCGCTTGCTAATATCACTGCTAGCCGTTTCATAATGAAGCCTTGCTTGTAGTCATTTTAGGTCGCTCATAATAGCCAACTTACTATGAGCAGGCAAATTTCTTTTATTACCTGCTGCGTATAACTATGTAATATTTCCATTGTTTTATAGTGCTTTAGTAAGTAACTCTCAAGCCAGATAGGCTTGGTTATACGCCCATATTAATCATATATACAGCTTAGCTGCGCATACTCGCTAGCATGTGGGCAAGCTCATCACGCGCACCAATAAAGCCGTCAATGCCTTTTGGTAAAAGATCTTGAGTAATGGTATCTTGTTGATAAGCGCTACTGAATTCTTCAGCGCTTAAGCTCACTCGTGTCATATCTGTCATGTCCATCGACATGCTTTCTGATAATTGACGTGTAACTTCGATATCCATTGCTGCTAGCTCATCAATTAGGTCAGGTGCAATGGTCAGTAAATCACAGCCTGCCAGCGCCAATATCTGCTCAGTTGAGCGGAAACTTGCGCCCATCACCTGCGTTTTGTAGCCATGCTGCTTGTAGTATTGATAAATGAGCTTAACCGATTGTACGCCCATGTCATCAGAGACGGGTATGTTTTGACGGTTTTGCTGGCGTTTTTGCCAATCCAAAATACGTCCAACAAAAGGGGATATCAAGGTCACACCAGCATCGGCACAAGCGATGGCTTGATGTTGCCCAAAGAGCAAGGTGAGATTGCAGTGTATACCTTGAGTTTCAAGGTAGCGTGCCGCCTCAATACCTTGCCAAGTCGCTGCCATCTTGATCAACACACGCTCTGAGTCTATACCCGCTTTTTGATAGGCTTCCATGAATGCCAATGCCTTATCAATGGTCGCTTGTGTGTCATAGGACAAGCGGGCATCGACCTCAGTTGAAACACGTCCTTCAATTAAAGATAAAATATTACAGCCGATTTGAATGGTTAGCTCATCAATTACTGCATCGATATCATCTCGATGGCGGCTCATGGTTTCTGATAATACCGCTTCATTATCAGGATGGATCAGTGCTTTGGTAATTAGACTTGGATTGGTGGTCGCATCGATAGGTTTTAGACGCTCAATGGCGGCAAGATCGCCTGTATCAGCGACAATGGTGGTCATAGTGCGAAGCTGTTGTAATGCGCTCATCAGATATCCTTGGTATTATTCATTAATGGTGTTATTTTCTTATGGATGGTTGTGGTCTATTATGGATAAAATCCTGTGTCCGTTTAAACTGTAACATAGATTTAGGCACATGTTACCTGATAGTTTTAGCAGGCTAAGCCCGTATATCGCTTAACTATGCTAAGATTTATGGCGATTTGCCACTTTACGTTCATTTACGAATGGGCACTGTCCGTAGTTTTTGTTATAGTAGAGCCGGTCAGTGGTTGAGCTTTACGAATACTACGAACTTTACCAAGAACATAGCGCTGCTTTAAAAAACCAATAATGATAAATTGGCGATATAAGAGCAACAAATAGCAAAAATATTTATGCCCTTTAAAAAAGTCTTCATGTCTTTTAACGAAGTATTTATGGTCATCATTGACAAGTATTTATACCTAACAGTAATAAAATCTAAAAAGGATGGGCGGTAATGAGTGAGCAGTCACCAGAACAAAACAATGATAATCTAAACCAAACCACCGCAAGCATCAGTACTACCGCAACGGATAAAGAGTTTTTGAATACATTGCGCGGCAGTATCGATGCGGTAGACTGCGAAATTCAGACGCTGATTAACAATCGTGGCAAATTGGCTCAGCAAGTGGCGAGCGTGAAAAAGAACCACATTGCCAATGATTCTGCTGCTGAAAATGCCAACCCTATCTTTTATCGTCCAGAGCGTGAGGCGCAAGTGCTAAAAGCCGTCATGGAGCGCAATGAAGGACCTATCGCCGATGAAAAAATGGCACGCTTGTTTCGAGAGATTATGTCGGTATGCCTTGATTTAGAAGCGCCGCAGCGCATTGCGTTTTTGGGTCCACTGGGCACTTTTACTCATGCGGCTGCATTAAAGCACTTTGGTAAAGCGGCGGATACTGTACCGCTGAATACCATTACTGATGTGTTTCGTGAAGTTGAAGCGGGCACCGCAATGTACGGTGTCGTGCCCGTTGAAAACTCATCTGAAGGCGTAGTCAACCATACACTAGATGGCTTTTTATCTTCTACATTAAAAATAATCGGTGAAGTCGAGCTGCCGATTCATCAAAACTTTTTGGTCGCTGAACATACCAAACTTGATGGGTTAAGCCGTATTTACTCGCACCAGCAATCATTGGCGCAGTGTCGTCATTGGCTTGATGTGAATTATCCCAATGTCGAGCGTGTTGCGGTATCGAGTAATGGTGAAGCGGCACGTCGCTTGAAGAATGAGTGGCATTCGGCAGCAATTGCGGGTGACGTGGCAGCAGCAGAATATGATTTGCATAAGCTTTATTCAAATATCGAAGACAATCCAAGCAATACGACCCGTTTCTTGATTATTGGTCATGAAGCAATTGCACCATCAGGTCAAGATAAAACCTCAATTATGGTTTCAGCGCATGACAAAGCGGGCGCTCTGATCGAAATATTAAAGCCTTTGTCTTATCATGGCGTGTCTATGACCAGCATTGAAACGCGCCCTGAGCGTCCTAATAAATGGGCTTACGTCTTCTTTATTGATATGAATGGGCACATTGAAGACCCAAATGTGAGCGCTGCTATCGCTGATATTCGTCCATTGGTCAAAGACTTACGTGTCTTAGGCTCTTATCCAAAAGCAGTACTATAAATTTACTGGTTTCTATGAGTTATTGTTTTATTAGTATTAGCCGTAAGCGTTTATAAATTGCCTTGTCATAAATAGCGGTCACCAGTGACATTAATGGGCTTAGCCAATGATAGGTGCGTTATCACATCTAAGGATTAATCATGCAGTCTGCGCAATCGACAGAGTCAAATTTATTACCGCTCGTACCTGCTTACGAGAGTATTTTGGCGTTGGCACCGTATCAAACTGGTAAGCCTATTGAAGAGCTAACGCGAGAGTATGGCGTCTCAGATGTGGTAAAAATTGCCAGTAATGAGAATCCGATCGGCTGCTCACCGCACGTTACGCTAGCGATTACTGAACAGCTAGGTCAGCTGTCACGTTATCCTGATGGCAATGGTTATTATCTAAAGCAAGCATTGGCTGATTTTAATGATGTCAATGCTGATCAGATTACTTTGGGCAATGGCTCTGATGATTTGCTCGATATCTTGGCGCGTAGTTTTGTAGGTGCAGATGATGCAATCGTTTATAGCCAGTATGCCTTTGTGGTCTATTCGATGCTCGCTAAAATGCAGGGTGCTATGGATATTGAAGTGCCTGCTCAGCGCTTTGGTCATGACCTAAAAGCCATGAGCCAAGCGGTTCAGGATAACTCTAATACCAAAATTGTCTTTATTGCCAATCCGAACAATCCAACCGGTACACAGCTTGAACATGCTGAGTTGAGAGAGTTTGTCGCTAGTGTGCCAAGCTCAGTACTGGTGGTGTTAGATGAAGCTTATATTGAATATAGCCCTGAGAGCAATAATCGGGCGCTGTTAGATGAATTTGATAATGTGGTTATTGTTCGCACCTTTTCTAAAGCCTATGGGCTGGCAGGTCTGCGTGTTGGCTATGCGTTAAGCTCGGTAGCTGTGGCAGATTTACTCAATCGCATTCGTCAGCCATTTAATGTGAGCCGCATTGGACTGGCGGCAGCGGCAGCGGCACTTGCGGATCAAGACTTTATTGAAAAAACTCGTCTGATGAATAACGAGCAGATGCGCTGGTTGGAAAAACAGTTTGATGCACTGGGACTGGGCTTTATAAAGTCACATGCCAACTTCATTATGGTCGAAATCGAAGTTGAAATGGAAGATACAAACGCTGCTGTTATTTATCAGGCATTGCTTGAGCAAGGCGTTATTGTGCGACAACTAGAGGTTTATGGTTTGCATAATTGGCTGCGTATTAGTGTAGGGGTCGCAGAAGATAATATGCGTCTGATTGATACTTTGCGATCTATTTTGACCGATGATTAAATCAATAACTAATAAGTAATTTAATAAGCCACCTAATAATTAAAACAATATGCAAAAAATAAATCACGCCGTAAATCTTCAAACAGTAACTAAACTGACTCCATCCTCTACGCAGCCGCTATTCCAGCAAGTG
Organism: Psychrobacter sp. DD43; assembly: GCF_904846555.1. NCBI lineage: Bacteria > Pseudomonadati > Pseudomonadota > Gammaproteobacteria > Moraxellales > Moraxellaceae > Psychrobacter > Psychrobacter sp. DD43. The sequence goes on along the minus strand of NZ_CAJHBE010000003.1, from coordinate 35,849 downwards.
TGTGTGATAGGTTTGGGTTTAATTGGTGCAAGTCTTGCGCAAGCGATTAAAGACAATGGTTTAGCTGAGCGTATCGTTGCAGTCGATAGACACGAGCCAAGTCTAGAGGAAGCTATTCAACACGGTTTACTAGACGCTGGTAGCTCAGTACTCAATGACGTGATATCTGATAGTGACTTGATAGTGATTGCGGTACCAGTACAAGCGGCACAAGCGGTATTTATAGATATCAAAAATGCAATGGATAGTGGTCTACTTGCTACTGATTGTATTATTACCGATGTATGCAGTACCAAAGTTAATATTATTGATGCTGCCAAGACTGTGTTCGAGACATTGCCTGTCGGGCTTGTGCCTGCACATCCAATTGCTGGTGCCGAGAATTCAGGGTATCATGCTCGCCGCGCTACATTGTTTGTCAATCATAGCGTTATTGTCTGTGAGCTCCCAACGACTAGCCATGTAGCAATTGCCAAATTAAGCCAGTTATGGGAAGCAGTGGGTGCAAGCGTCATGCCGATGGATGCCGCTCATCATGATTCTATATTGGCACATACCAGTCATTTACCGCATTTGCTCGCCTTTAATTTGGTTGAACAGCTGGCAAGCCATGATGATAATTTAGATATTTTCCGCTATGCTGCAGGTGGTTTTCGTGATTTTACCCGCATTGCTGCCAGCGACCCTAAAATGTGGCATGATATATTTTTTGCCAACCAAAACGCGATTGTAAGCGCCCTTGATGAGTACAGCGGTTATTTAAATGATATTCGTCAGCTTATTATTGATAAAGATTCAACCGCCCTGATGGGACTTTTGGGCCGCGCGCAAGCCGCACGGCGACATTTTGGCCATATGTTAGCCAGCACCCCTTATACGGATACTTCTGCTATGTCAGCTTCTTATTATATCACCCCAAGCAACACCGTCTCTGGTACTATTGCCATTCCTGGGGATAAGTCTATCTCGCATCGTAGTATTATGCTCGGTAGCCTTGCTACTGGCGTAACTAAAGTGACTGGATTTTTGGAAGGGGAAGATGCGCTTGCCACTTTGCAAGCGTTTCGCGATATGGGCGTGACCATTGAAGGTCCTGATAATGGCAATTTAACCATTCATGGCGTTGGTATGAATGGCTTAAAGCCAAGCAAAACACCTTTATATATGGGCAATTCTGGCACCAGTATGCGTCTGCTTTCAGGCATCTTAGCAGCGCAAGCATTTGATAGCGTATTGACGGGTGACACTAGCCTAAATAAGCGTCCAATGGAGCGTGTGGCAGCACCATTACGTGAGATGGGTGCAGTGATTCAAAGCACCGGTCAAAAAGGTACAGCGCCACTGAGTATTACTGGTCGAGATAGTGTTGGCAAACCTCTACAAGGGGTTGAATACGATATGCCAGTTGCTTCTGCACAGATTAAATCTTGCTTATTGCTGGCTGGACTTTGGGCGGAAGGCACCACTACCGTTACTCAACCTGAAGTTAGCCGCGATCATACCGAGCGTATGCTTTCAGCTTTTGGTTATCCAGTAACGGTCGATGGCAATCGTATCAGTGTTGAAGGCGGCGGCACGCTCACAGGCGGTAATATCGCAGTACCTGCTGATATCTCATCGGCAGCATTTTTTATGGTTGCTGCGGCCATCAGCCAAGGTAGCGAATTGACTTTGAAGCAAGTCGGTATCAATCCTACGCGTACTGGCATTATTGATATTCTTAAGCTGATGCAAGCGGATATCAGCTTAAATAATGAGACTCATGTTGGCGGTGAGCCAGTAGCGGATATTACTATTCGAAGCTCAAACTTGGTCGGTATTGAAATACCAGAGTATCTAGTACCACTTGCCATTGACGAATTTCCTGTATTATTTATCGCAGCCAGCTGTGCCCAAGGTCGTACCGTTTTGACCGGTGCAAAAGAGCTGCGTGTTAAAGAATCAGATCGCATTGCAGTAATGGCAGAAGGCTTGCAGACATTAGGCGTTGATTGCACTGTTACCGAAGATGGTCTAATTATCGAAGGTAAGGGTAAGGCTGATAGTCGTGACGTGAATAATAGCCATGCGGTATTTGGTGGTGGACATATCGTCTCGCATCATGACCATCGTATCGCCATGAGCTTTGCGGTGGCAAGCTTACGCGCCTCTAAGCAGATTACCATTGAAGGCGTTGAAACCGTCAATACCAGCTTCCCAGGATTTGCAGAACTTGCCAACCAAATTGGCATGTCTATTGACGTTGTGAGTGCTTAACGCAGTAACTTTAATTTGAGCCAATGATAATAGCTTAGCAATAAAATGAGCTATTAATTTTATTGTTGATTTTATTATTTTAATTATGGTTTTCGGCAGCAATGGGTTGATACGATTTCTAGTATCAACTCATTGCTTTTTACCTTTTATTCTATCTGTAGTGACCCTGTACTCTTAACACCAAATTACCATCAATGATAATAATTGGGTGAGGGTGCGCTTTGCTCTAAAAAGTTGTCCTATCTTATGACTACCCAAAATGTCATCAAAAAACCTGCTGCTCCCATTAAAACAACCAGACGTGGTATTGTCACTGCGCTGATAGCTTTTTCTATCTGGGGCGCTTTTCCTTTATACTTTAAGCAATTATCGGACTATAATGCCACCGAAATTATTGGTCATCGCATTGTTTGGACCTTTGCTTGTCTTTTAATCGTGTTAGTAGTGACCAAGCGCTGGCAGTGGATTGACACGCTAAAGAAAAACCCGAGGTGGATAGCCTATACCTTTGTGTCAGGTATTATCATCGCGATAAACTGGCTCACTTATGTATGGGCGGTCAATAACAATCAGATTTTAGAAGCCAGTTTGGGGTACTTTATTGGACCACTGGTTGGCGTAGGGTTGTCGATGCTACTGTTCAAAGAGCGCCTGCGTACTTTGCAATGGGTGGCAATTGGTTTTGCGCTATTATCAGTCGTTATTCAAGTGGTCATGCTGGGTAGCCTGCCGTGGGTATCGTTAATATTGGCGTTTAGCTTTAGTACTTACGGCACTATTCAGCGCCAAACCCCTCTGACAGCAGTCGATGCAATGTTTGTCGAGACAGCAATGCTACTGCCTATTTTTATCGCATGGTTCTGGCAGTCTGATGTGGCGAGTAGTAATATCAGCTTTTGGTTTACGCCTTCTATTTGGCTGCTTATGTTGGCAGGACCTATTACTTTGATACCGCTATTGATGTTTAACAAATCCACCAAGCTGGTCGCTTATAGTATCCTCAGTTTTATGAATTATCTGACGCCGACCTTTATTTTCTTCTTGGCGGTATTCTATTACAATGAGCCTTTTGATTTACATCGTTTGGCAGTCTTTGGTTTAATTTGGCTGGGTCTGCTATTATTCAGTATCGATTTATGGCGTCATCGCCCAAGCAAGCAGCTAAAAGCGGCACGTCTACCTGAAGAAGCATTAACGTCTAAATAAATTATCAAACTAAAATAGATAGTAAAAATATCATTAACAAGGATGCTTGTATGTTTCATACCCAGTCTGATGTCGTGTTTGTAAAAGGCTTAAAAGTAGAGGCGGTGATTGGCGTTTATGAATGGGAGCGCGCCATTACACAGCCGTTATTGATTGATATCGCGCTTGAAACCGATATCAGTCGTGCTGCGGTGTCAGATGATGTAAACGATGCGCTAAATTACAAAGAAGTCTGTGATGATGTCAGTGCGTGGTGCCAAGCTATTAAGGCTCAGTTACTTGAACATCTGGCTGGGCAAATCGCTGATAAACTGCTTGAAAAGTATAGCTGCGATAAAATTTCCTTAAGTATTGCTAAGCCTACCGCTATTCAACAAGCAGATGCAGTTGGTGTCCAAATCACCCGCTATGCCAAAGCCGCATCTAGCGTATCTACCAATCAAGTTAATCCTAGCTTGTCTAATGATGCATAAAGCCTTGGCTGATTTATTTGAATCACTGATAAGCTGCGATCCTGAAACGCTGCAAGCACAGCCTGTAAAAGCTGTGCTACTGGCCTTAGGTAGCAACCATGATGCGCAGATACACTTACCGCGTGTCCGAGAGCGATTGACAAGTATTGGTGCTATAACATTGTCAACAGCCTTTCAAAATCCTGACTTCACTGCCACTATAGAATTACCAAAACCTGACTATACCAATCAATGTGTCCATATTTTGTTAATGTCACCGATGACATTACAACAGTTGCAGCAAATTTTCAAACAGTTTGAATGTGACTGTAATCGGCAGCGTTTAACGGAAACACAGGCACCAATAAAAAAAGTCACGATGGATATTGATATATTGCTTGTTAAATTGGATAAAGATAATAGCCTAAGCAAAAAAAATGATTCTGAATGGATAATAATGGCAAATCGCTATCCATTTAAAGCGCATGAGAGGGCAGGGATAAAAGAATTGGTAGCGGGGATAGATAGTTGACAGTTGTAAAACGAAAGCTCTAAGCTGAGCTTAATATTAAACCCAGCCCAAGAATAAAAAGTTATTACGATTCAGCACCTATCTCATTCATGTCACTTTTGCCAATCACGTCCAAATCTTCTAAGCACAATTTGTCATATTCTTTTTTGCAAAAGTTAGGATCGATTTTGCACATGGCAGTTTGTAATTGATCTAAGCGATTTTCTGATTGTTGAATGTGTTCAAGCATTTTAGCAAAGGCTTCAGCAACAGGGTCTTGTGACATGGGATCAATGCCATAAGCTTGAAAAGTGGTTTCGCGCGCTGTGTGATTCGTTGTTTTTTTATCTGCGGGGTTCTCGGTAGAAGCAGCTTGCACTGCTTTTTCTTGTTGATTGGCATCATTGACTTTGGTCGTAATAGGATTGCCTTTTTCGTCATGATGCTCTGATATCATACGAGCAGCATTACCGACCATGGTTGCGCCTGCTGGCACTGCTTTAACCACGACAGCATTTGAGCCAATTTTAGCGCCTTTACCAACAGTGAATGGTCCTAATACTTTAGCACCGGCACCGACGATGACGCCATCTTCCAAAGTAGGGTGGCGTTTGCCGTTATTCCAAGAAACGCCGCCAAGCGTGACGCCATGATAAAGGGTCACATCATTACCAATCTCTGCTGTCTCGCCAATGACGATACCCATGCCATGGTCAATAAAAAACCGACGACCGATCTTAGCAGCAGGATGAATCTCGATACCAGTAATGATACGCGAGCCATAAGAAACCACTCGAGCAGCAAGCTTTTGCTCATTTTGCCAAAGACAATGCGCGCCGCGATGTAGAATAAGCGCGTGGATGCCAGGGTAAGTTAAGATTACCTCTAGACTATTACGCGCAGCAGGGTCGCGATTGAATACCGCATCAATATCTTCTTTTAGGTCTCTTTTGATGCGGACGAGCGATTTGAATAAAGCAGTTGGCAATGACATAAATCGTCCTATCGTATTTTTGGTTACAATCTCTTTAGTTATAGCAGTTTTATAGCAAAAAATATAGCAATGTACTTTAAATAAAAAATCGTCTGTAGATAAAACGCCAATAATTAGCGATTCATCTCCAGACGATTACTCTTATCCTTTAGCTATCACTGACAACATATTTGAGCAATTCAACAATCTGCTCAGGCGTTTGCGCCCATGCCATTGCCGCGGCATCCACTTCTTTTAACGGATGAATAATATCCTCCGCATGCAATGTGATATACGGTTTGCCCAACGCGGCGCAATAACCGGCATCGAATGCGGCGTTCCACTGCTTATATTTATCACCGAAACGAATAATAGCAATGTCACACTTTTGGATCATATTTTTGGTGCGAATCGCATTAACTTTGGACGATTTATGATCGCGCCAGAATCCATTGTCATCTTTACCGAGTACATCACCTGCCGCATCGCTGGCTTCATGCTCAGTCACTGCTGATGTAAATTTAATAACAAGACCATGGTCTTTCGCGCCTTGCATAATTTTCTGTCGCCAGTCAGTGTGTATTTCTCCGGATAAGTAAACAGTCCAATTCATCGTAAATCCCTTTTTATTGTTAAATGATATGACTACCTGTACTACTAATAATGCCCATAGTGGCAAGAAAATTAACTTATTAAATGTTAGTCTTTTAAAAGTTTTGCCAGCAGAGCACTGAGTAATTGATACTCTTTTTGGTCGAGTTGAATACGTGAACCGAGTCTAGATAAGCGCGATGGCAGCGATTTTAAGTTTTCACTATCTGCCAGTTTGCGTTGAACCATTAATGCGGTGGTACGCTCAGTAAGCAGTTGCAATTGCTGTTGAGTAATCGCTGGCTCATCCCATTGCTGGCGCACATAGGTATTAAGCATCCCTTGTTCAAGCGTCTCTAGGTTGTCAGTTACCTGTGCTATATCATTAACTTCGCTGTCAGCTTGGATATGAGTTTGTGCATAAGCATAAATGAAGCTTGCGATCACTTGAACGGCTGAAGCGACATTGAGCACTGGATAAGCAGGATTGGCATCAATTTGAACATGATAGTCAGCATAAGCCAATTCTTCATTGGTCAAGCCGCGATCTTCACGCCCAAACAGGATGGCAATATTGGGCGCTGTATTACTGTCGTGCCCGTCAATCGTGCTTTGCTTATCAATAAAATCCAGCATGATTTTGGCAGCTTGTGTCGGCGTGACCACAGGACGCGGTAAATGACGGCTACGACTACTGGCCGCAAATACCAACTGGCAATCAGCGATAGCAGACTCAAGCGTTGGTGCGATGATTGCTGATGATAGCAAATCACTGCCACCAGCAGCATGAGAAACGCTAGTGTCATCAATCGGTAATTTTGGATCAACCACCGTCAATCTCGATAAACCCATGGTGTGCATGGCGCGTGCTGCTGAACCAATATTGGCAGGCAATGTCGTATTGACCATCACTACTTGAACACAAGACAAATAATTGCTGACGTTTGGTACTGCTGTTGCTAAAGATAAGGGTGCATTGTTACTCATTGTTGTCCTAGTCGCTGGTTGATGTCTTGCTCAGCACGTTGCAATGCAACTGCAATGTCCTCGATAAGAGGGGCTTGTTCGCTGATAAGACGCTCACGGCAAAGCTCTTGCAATTGACTGCCAAGACGCGTCATTTGGGTTGCGCCCAAATTGACACTGGCTCCTTTTAGTGCATGAGCAAGCTCAAAGCCATTGGCATTATCTTCTTCTTGCTGAGCTTGTCTGAGTTTTGTGATACGGTGACGACAATCAGTAAAATAGACTTGTATCAAATCGACAAAGTCTTCTTCTAATAAGTCGCGCATATCTTCAAACTGCTCAGTATTGATAATCTCGTCATCAGTTATGGCGGTCATATCCTTGTTCGTAATAGTAGCCATAGTCATGTTCCAATAGGATTAAAGTTAGCGCAGAAAGAATTATTATAATAAATATTTTCCTACTAATGAATATGCTAACGATAATACATTCGTTAGCTGTAGTGAAAATGTAAGTTATCTTCTCTAATCATGCTTTTTAGCTGCTGTAAATTATCATCATTTGGATAGATGCGCCAATGCTCAGACAGTCCTACATTAGCAATGCCATATTCTTCATAAATACTGAGTCCAAGGGGTAGGCAATTATCTCTAATAGAGACGTCGGTATTGCTTAGAGCATTATTGGCGTAGCTTTGATTAGAGGCGCTTTGACTCCTATTACTTTCTAGTGCCAACAAATCATTACCGTCTTCGTCATATAAGCTGCCACCCATAGCAGGATCGTAGACGCTATTGTTACTATTATTACCTTGTTCGTCCTGATCATCGTTATAAGACAAGCGCGGTGTTGGTATGATGTCAGCTTGTGCCGATTTCAGTAAAGGCTGCATGCGTGTCAGCAGCTCGATATCACTACCATGAATTTTAATACTGATCTTTTTGAGCCATCTTAGGCGAGCATCGACCATACTCATGGCATTATCAAGACGAGCAAATAAACGCCCATCACGCTCACGGATGCTGCCTTTAATTATGACGACTTCATCTATTTTTAACTGTTCTTTGACACGGTTAAAGCGCTCAGCATAACAACTGACCTCTAACCTTGATGTCCCATCGTCCAAGGTAATAACGTTACGAGTACCAAAGTTGGCGATATCAATGATAAGACCGGCAAAATAGCAGCTGCCGTTATAGCCCGTATCAGTCAATTTATCGAGACGAGCACCTGAGGTATAGCGTTTGAGCTCGTCTCGATATTCATCGATAGGATGTCCGGTCAAATAAAGCCCTAGAGTATTTTTCTCTGCTTTTAGGCGGTGTTTGTCACCCCAAATTAGCTCTGGCGTCATAACGAGTGGCGGGGCAGCGACGACACCATCCATTTCACCAAACAAATCCATCATACCGATTTCACGATTTTGACGATCTTGCTCGGCGGCTTGCACGGCGCTTGGCAACTGACTCATTAACGCACCGCGAATCTCGTAGGCTTCATCGGCTGGCAAGTCTGGACGTAAAGTCGCCGCAAAGTCATCAAAACAGCCAGCACTGACCAAGGCTTCAAGCGTGCGTTTATTGACCTTTTTAATATCAACGCGACGGCAAAAATCATATAGATCTTTAAACGGACCTTCACGTCTTCGTGCATCGACAATAGACTCGACCGCGCCTTCACCGACCCCTTTAATCGCCCCCAAACCATAAATGATATTGGTCGGGGTATCAGCGACGAAATGCCATTCACTGCGATTCACCGATGGATTAACGACGGTTAACTCAAAGTTTTCACGGCAGTCATTGATAAAGAACACGACGTTATCAGTGTTGTTCATATCTGAGGTCAATACCGCCGCCATAAACTCAGCAGGGTAGTACTGTTTTAGATACGCGGTCTGATAAGCAAGCACACCATAAGCGGCAGAATGCGAGCGGTTAAAACCATAACCGGCGAATTTTTCCATCAAGTCAAACACACCGCCCGAGGTAACTTCATCGATACCTTGTGCCGTAGCACCTGTGACGAAAATGTCGCGCTGCTTAGCCATCTCTTCAGGTTTCTTTTTACCCATGGCGCGGCGTAGCATATCTGCACCGCCCAAGCTATAGCCTGCCATCACCTGTGAGATTTGCATGACCTGTTCTTGGTAGACAATAACGCCATTGGTGTTTTCTAAAATTGGCTCAAGGTTGGGATGGTCATAAATGACTTCCTCACGACCATGCTTACGGTCGATATACATCTCTACCATGCCTGCATCGAGTGGACCCGGACGATAGAGCGCACACATGGCGATCACATCTTCGATGTTGGTCGGTTGTAATTTCGCCAGATACTTTTTCATACCCATACTTTCTAACTGAAAGACAGCAGTGGTCTTGGCATCTTGCAAGAGCTTGTAGGCTTTAGCATCATCTAACGGCAGGTCTTCTAACACCAACGCATCTTTGCCTTCTTTTGCACGGCGCAGGTTGATATTTCTGACAGCAGCATCAATCACGGTCAAGTTACGTAGACCCAAAAAGTCAAACTTTACCAGCCCAACGGCTTCAACGTCATCTTTATCAAATTGGCTGACGCGGTGACCTTCATCATCACAATAAATGGCGCTAAAATCTGTGATTCTGTGCGGTGCAATCAATACGCCGCCGGCATGTTTACCCACGTTCCGGCAAATACCTTCAAGCTTGATAGCCATCTCCCATACTTCGATGGCATCTTCATAATCCATATTATCAGGATTGGAAATTAAGTCTTTCAGCTGCGGCTCTTGCTCAAGCGCTTGACTGAGTGTGATCCCCGGTGTTTTGGGAATAAGTTTAGACATTTTACTGGCAAGAAAATAGGATTTACTTTGCGCGCGCGCCACATCTCGTACCACTGCTTTTGCCGCCATGGTACCAAAAGTGATAATCTGCGAAACCGCTTCACGCCCATAAGTTTGCGCGACATAATCAATAACACGGTCACGACCTTCAATACAAAAGTCAATATCGAAATCGGGCATTGAGACACGCTCAGGGTTTAAAAAGCGCTCAAATAATAAGTCGTAATGGATAGGGTCGAGGTCGGTAATGTTTAACGCATAAGCCACGAGCGAGCCTGCACCAGAACCACGACCGGGACCGACTGGTACACCATTGGCTTTTGCCCAACGGATAAAGTCCATCACGATCAGGAAGTAACCGGGGAATCCCATTGATAAGATAACCTTGAGCTCATACTCTAAGCGGTCATCGTATCTTTGGCGGATATCACTCCAATTATCACTGCGCGCGTCAACTGGAAAGAGCTTGTCTAATCGATTATTAAGCCCACGCTGCGATTCTAAGCGAAAGAAAGATTCAGTGGTCTCGCCCTCAGGTACTGGAAACTCTGGTAGGACATTAATACCTAGCGTTAAGGTCACATTACAGCGAGTTGCTAAGCGCAAGGTATTATCAATCACCTGCGGAATATCAGCAAATAGCTGTTCCATCTGCGCTTGGGTCTTGAGGTACTGCTCATCTGAATAAGTCTGTGGGCGATTTTGGTCGGCAAGTACATAAGAGCCAGCAATACAAACTCGCGCTTCATGAGCATCAAAATCATCTTGCTTTAAGAAGCGCACGTCATTATGGGCAATGATGGGGATGTTTTGCTTAGCACCTGAATGAATAGCAGCTTTAATAAAGGCATCTTCGCCAGTACGATTGGTGCGTTTAATCGCAAAATATAAGCGATCAGCAAACTGCGCTTGCCATTCTGTCAGTAGCTCATCGGCTTTTTCTGGCATTGAGCCAATCAATGCTTGCCCAACGTCTGACTTTTCAGTGAATAAGACAATGACACCTGTCGCATGCGCTAAAATATGGCTGCGTTTAATAACAGGAGTACCGTGATTAACAGGATCAGCACGTCCTTCGGTAAAGCCAAGCGATACGATACGAGTGATGTTTTGATAGCCTTCGTTGTTCATCGCCAATAAAGTTAAGCGCGTGTCCTCATTTTCCATGATGACTTCACTACCGATGATGGGCTTGATACCCGCACCTAAGCAAGCACGGTAAAACTTTACCGTGGCATAAAGGTTGGATAAATCCGTCAAGGCAAGGGCGCTTTGATTGTCTGCCGCCGCCGCTTTAACCAACGACTTAATACGCACGATAGAATCGGTAATGGAATATTCGCTGTGGATGCCAAGGTGTACAAATGCCATAGAAGACTCTTACGAATGCAAACAAAAGGAGAGGGTGCGAATGAGTGTCAGAGATAAAGCAAGTGAAAACAGATGGTAATGTATTTAAAAAATATACTATATCAATGGTTTGACTGATATTTTCAGTAAACTATCATGTTAATAGCCACACTTTATACGCTGTATCTCAGCCGCTAATCATAGCATTATTTGCTCATAACAGCCACTCATTCGGAGTTATCAAATAGCATAGTGTGTTATTGCTAATGGGTCTAATAATAGAAAAAAGCCTTCTACATCATTATGATATAGGAGGCTTGTATGGGGAAAAATTACGATTATTTAGCTAGAATTTAACGCTTATGATGTCTATCACTATATTCTATCCAAAAGTCTGCATTTTCAACGCCCGCTTTTCTAGGGTCAAAGACAGGGTCAATTCCCAGCTTCATTTGCTCATCGTAGTCTTTTAACACTTTTAGCGCCGTTTTACTGAGTAATACGATAGCGATGAAGTTAAGGTAACACATGCTGCCAAAACCAATATCACCTAGCGCCCACATCACGCCAACAGACTGCATGCTACCGGTAAAGCAAACTATTAAGAACATTATTTTTAATAATGGTTTTAAAACAGGGTAGCGCAATTTATTGTCTAAGTATACTAGCGTGGTCTCAGCAATATAGTAATAAGCAATCAAGCAGGTAAAGGCAAACAAGAAGATGGCGATAGCGACAAAGCCACTTCCATATTGGTTAAACACTGTCGATACAGCTGCTTGGGTAAATGCGGTTCCAGCTTCAATGCCTGGCATGTTTTCGACTAGTACCAAGCCTTCTGCTGGAATGACGTTATACATACCAGTAGATAAAATCATCAATGCAGTAGCGGTACAGACAACAACCGTATCGATATAGATAGAAAAACTCTGTACTAAGCCTTGCTTGGCAGGATGAGAAACCTCTGCAGCTGCTGAGCTGAAAGTTGCTTCGCCTGCACCAGCAACGTTAGAGAATACCGCACGGCGGACACCCCAAGATATGGCTAGACCGACGATACCGCCAAATACAGCATCCATACCAAACGCGCTTTTGAAAATCAAGGCGAACATAGCAGGTAGGTTTGAGGCATTAAAGGCTAAGACGATAACCATCATCAAAACATAGCCGATCGCCATAATAGGCACGACCTTGCCAGCGAAGTTTGCAATACGTTTTATGCCACCAAATATGATAAATGCTAACAGCGCAACGATAATGAAACCAGTTGCAACAGGTGGGATGTTAAAAGCGGTATTAAAAGAATCAGCGATGGTGTTGGCCTGTACGCCAGGAACCAAAACACCATAAGAAAGACAAGTCACCGTAGCTACTAAAATAGCAAAGGGTTTCATCTTTAGTCCGCGCTCGATATAAAAGGGTGAGCCGCCACGATACTGGTCATCAACGGTATGCTTATATACCTGTGCAAGTGTTGATTCGATAAAGGCACTGGCACCGCCAAGCAGACCCATGACTATCATCCAAAATACTGCGCCAGGTCCACCCGCTGCGATAGCGGTGGCAACCCCTGCAATGTTACCGACGCCGATTCGGCCTGATAAGGCCATACTAAAGGCTTGAAATGAGCTAATACCTTGGGTTGAGGTTTGCTTGTCAAACAACAGCCTAACCATCTCTTTAAGATAGCGAAACTGTACGCCGCGGGTCATCACGGTAAAATAAATGCCGACACCGAGTGCCAAATAAACTAAAGCATCGCTCCATATATAGCCGACGATGGTATTAATAATCGCTTCCATGGCCTTACTTCCCTGTAAGTATGTGACTAAAGGCTTAAATCATTTAAGCTGTTGTTTTAATTGATGACTGTACTGACTGTACTGACTGTACTGACTGTACTGACTGAATACGTTTGTTAATTAACCAGCCAAATGGTTTTGGTCTGTGCGTATTGTGCTAAGGCTTCTAAACCATTGTCACGACCGCCAAACCCTGATTGCTTATAACCGCCAAATGGTGTGGTGATATCACCTTCTGAAAAACCATTAATAGAGACCGTGCCTGCTTTGATGGACGATGCCACACGATAAGCGCGCTTGATGTTCTGTGTATAAAAAGAAGCGGCGAGTCCATAATTGGTTTCATTGGCTAATTTGATGGCTTCTTCTTCCGTCTCAAAGCTTGTCACCGCAAGCAAGGGTCCAAAGACTTCTTCCTTGAACAAAGTCATATCGGCTGTAACATCATCAAAAATAGTCGGCTCGATATACCAGCCACTGCCCATGTCGTCATGAATGTTGCCACCTGCAACGATCGTTGCGCCTTCCTCTTTTGCAGTCTGTAAGTAATGACAAACCTTATCGAAATGCGCTTTTTCAATCATAGGACCAATAGCCGTGTCGACATCGTAAGGTAAGCCGACTTTCCAACCTTTCAGACCGTTTTTTAGTTGCTCAAGTAACGCTCGTTTTTGACTGCTGTGGACTAATAAGCGTGAGCCGCAGCTACAGTTTTCACTCATATTCCAAAACGCGGCCGATAAGATATCGTTAATCGCAGCGTCATCGAGTACGGCATCGTCAAAGACGATTTGTGGGCTTTTACCACCGCATTCTAAGACGATTTCTTTTAGATTGCTTTGTGCCGAATACTGTAAGAACAAACGTCCGACCTCAGTCGAGCCAGTGAACGACACCATGTCAACATCCATATGTTGACCAAGCGCCGCGCCGACATTTTCACCAAGGCCACAGACCATTTGCAGCGCTTCTCTGGGCACGCCAGCTTCATAGGCAAGCTCAGTTAAACGGTAGGCAGATAAAGAGGTCAGCTCAGCAGGTTTAACAATAACGGAGTTGCCCATAATGAGAGCAGGGGCGACTTTCCAAGCGTACATTTGGGCTGGGAAGTTCCAAGGTAATACCGCACCAACGACACCAATGGGCTCTTGCACAATAAGTCCTAAAGCTGTGCTACCTGTCGGCGCGATTTTGCCAAATACCTTATCAGCGGCCTCGGCATACCATTCAAAAGTCTCGATAGTTGCTGGGATATCGGTATTTAAGCATTCAGTAATCGGCTTACCCGCATCCACACAATCTAATGCTGCCAGCTCCTCGACGTGCTCATGCATGAGTGCACACCAGCGCTGCATAATAGCCTTGCGCTCAGCAGGAGCCAGACGACGCCATTCACCGTTTTCAAAAGCATCGCGAGCGACTTGTACGGCAGTATCGACATCATCGCTAGTACCTGAAGCAATCTGACCGATAATACTGTTATCAATCGGCGTGTAATTGTCCAAAGTAGCTTCTGATAAGCCATCTGCTGCTATTAAGTGACCCGCCCATAATTGCTGCTGTTTTGCTTTCTCAAATACTTGCTCTTTAGTGGCTTGTTCTTTAGTGCTCATTTTTCTAATCCTTGTCTGCTAAATTTGATGCCATCGATTCGAGATTTGAATACGGCATCAAATTTAGCGTGGGTTATCCTTGACATTATTTCTACTAAGCTGAGGTGAGTGCTATTTAGATAGTAAGGCTAAAAACTCTGCTTTTTCATCTTCTGGCATGTCAGTTAATGGCACACGAACTGAGCCAACATCCATACTGCCTTTTAAGCAGCCCGCTTTTGCCTTTTGGTTATAGTTGCCAGATTCCATAGAATGAATAGCAGGATAAATCTCACTCATGATTTGCTTGGCTTTATCCCAGTCCCCTTGCTGAGTGGCATTAAATAATGAAACTTGCTCTGCTGGGAAGACGTTCGCTGCGCCTGCAATCCAGCTCTTTGCACCCCAAAAGAAGAAATCAACGGGCTGATCATCACAGCCACAAACCACCTCAAAATTGTCAAAATCAGCTTGCAGCATGCGTAGCGCATGACTAAAGTCGCCGCTACTTTCTTTTACACCGACGATGTTAGGATGCTTAGCTAGATGAGCAACAGTGTCAAATTCAATGGCAACGCCAACACGATCAGGGAAATTGTACATAATAATCGGCAGCTCACTGGCATCCGCAACTTTTTCAAAATGCGCGATAATGCCATCTTGCTCAGGTAAGCTATAAGGGGTGGCAGACAGCATAAGGCCGTCATAACCTAAGGCTTTGGCTTGTGCGGCAAGCTCAATAGAGTGGTCAGTCGATAAGCTGTTGATACCAGCAATCAGAGTGACTTTATTCTCAGCGCCTTTATTTTTTGCGGCTTCAGCGATAGTGGTTAATACGAGCTCGCGCTCTGCCGCCGAAAACGTATAGTACTCACCTGTAGTACCGCAAGCGACGATACCAGCAACGCCTTTTTCAATAAAGGCTTCGACCAGTGTCGTTAATTTTTGCGCATCAACGTCGCCGTTATTGTCGAAAGGGGTGACGATTGGGACTAAAATTCCATTTATGTTCATGAGACTATCCTTATTGGGGTTGATATTGTTGGTGATTTAATGGGTAATGATTCAATGATGAATCGGTTGATTTTTGCTGGGTTTATAACCGTTTAATAAATAGCTTATTGAAAGCGGGCAAGTTGATACGGTTTTGGATCAATCGTATGGTCTTCATCAAAATAGTATTCGGCAATCATTTGCGCACTAACGACAGCTTGCGTTAACCCTAAATGCTGATGACCAAAGCTTAAAAATACACGCTCGATTTTGTCGATGACTGGTAAGGAGTCTGCGGTCGATGGACGAAACCCCATCCATGACACGCTATCGCTAGCATCTAACGGCGCTTTTAACATAGGCTGCGCTTGTTGTAATAGCATATGTGCACGCTGCATATTGGCAGGCGCGTCCAGTCCTGCGTACTCCACCGTACCCGCCAAACGTAGGCCGTCTTGCATCGGAGTCATGACAAAGCGTCGATCCAAACTCGATACGGGAATCTGTAAGCGCGCGCTTTCATGAGGTAGCATTAAGTGATAACCACGTTCGGTATCTAAAGGGATGTTGACGCCCGTTAATTGCTTGGCCAAGGCTTTAGAGTGGGCGCCTGCTGCTAGCATCACTTTGGACACGGTCATATCACCTTGACTGGTGGTCAAATGAATACCATCTGCATCATTCGTCGCTGCAAGGACGCGACAATGTTCAATGACATGACCGCCCAATTGTCTAAAGGTATCGTGAAGCTGATTGATAACGGCTTTTAAATTGGTGATATGTCCTGTATTTGGGAAAAATAACGCTGCTAACTGATTGTCTTGTAAGGCAGGCTCACGCTCTAATAAATCCTCTTTGCTCAGCAGCTCATTGCTCACATCAATGTCATTGAGACGCTTACCGTGTGCTGTTAATAGCTCAAGGCTACTAGGCTTTTCAACCGTTAATAACGAACCCTTTACTTGTATCCAATCACCCAATTGCCACCGATCAGCAAAGCCTTGCCACGCTTGCAGGCTGTTTTTATTTAAGCTTAACAACGCGTGATGAATCCGCTCAAATGGCTCAGGGCGCATATTCATCAGCAACTGCATCGCCCAAGGCATCAAACGCGGCAGATAGCGCCAGTCTATGCGCAGCGGTCCAGTCGGATTCAATAGCATGGCGGGTACATGACGGAGCATGCTGGCATCAGCAATGGGGAATACTTGCTCGGTAGCGATATGACCGGCGTTACCTAATGATGCGCCTTGACCCACTTCATTGGCGTCCAGCAGTGCGACTTTTACGCCTCGCGCTTGCAACGTCACCGCAGCCGCTAGACCGATAATGCCGCCTCCAATGATATGTAAGTCGACGTTTGAGATAGTCATAATTTTTCTCGCTTACGTTCGTCGATTAAGCGGTTTTAAGAGTGTTCACGCGTTTATCAATAAACCTGTCATTTCATAAATAATGCTGTGATTTTATTAAGATGGGAGTCCCCATTTAAAGGGATCGTCTTGTTGCACAATGAGTGTGGTCTCAGCACAAACATAAGCATGACCACGAATCGTTGGGATAATGGTCTGTGCAGGATAAGCCGTACCAGCTGCATTATTGAGCTTAGTACTAAGATCGGTATTCAACTCAGTATTAAGCTCAGTTGCATGCTGATAACTGCCAGTGAATACGCTGCCGACTATGCCCTGTTGCTGCCATAATTGTTCAGGAGCGAGTTTATTGTCAGCCGCTAGGCAAGCAAGTTTGGCGCTGGTACCGGTACCACAAGGGGAGCGATCGTAGGCTGAACCTGGGCACAAAACAAAGTTTTTACTATCTACTTGTGTATCATCGCTATCAGAAAATAACTCAATATGGTCAATCTCGCCGCCGTTGTCGCCAGTGATGTTGGCATTGAGTAGTGCTTGCTTAATTTGCATGGTTACTTGAGTAAGCTGTTTAACGTTGCTGGCTTGAATGTTTTGTCCATGCTCACTCACTAAGAAAAACCAGTTGCCACCCCAAGCGATATCACCGCGGATAAGCCCTAACTCAGGAACGTGAACTTCGACTTGTTTTTTATAACGATAAGAAGGGACGTTTTGTACACTGCAGCTGCCATCATCACGTAGGGTTGCTTTAACCAGACCTACGGGAGTCTCTAGCCAATGTATGCCTGCTGATATTTTTTGTTGATAAGCTAAAGAGACGATGACGCCAATCGTGCCATGACCGCACATGCCCAGATATCCAGCGTTATTAAAAAATATAACGCCTGCTGTGGCTTTAGGATTGCTGGCAGGAAGGAGTAGCGCGCCAACAAGGACATCATTACCGCGGGGCTCTAAAATGATGCTTTGACGTAGATGATCGAAGTTTTGTTTGAAGGATTGTAGTTTGTCTTGAATAGTATCGCCGACGAGGTCAGGAAAGCCGTCATAGACCATGCGAGTAGGCTCACCGCCCGTATGCGAGTCAATAATTTTGAAATTAAATAGAGAAGAAGCCATGACCGACATCCTAATTCATCCGTGAAAAAGTAACATTCCATTGTTGTTTGCTAGACCTTGTCAAAACCATCGTGTTAACGCGGTCTGTATATAGAATGAACTTTTTTAGATACAGCGTCTTGCTGTTTTCTGATGAAAAAATGCGCATTCCTGCACAGTGGCTCGGTGTACACTAGAGGCTATAATGATGGTTTTTAATGAGAAAAATCCATCGTGAGATAGCTTCTGATTAAGTAGTGTTTTGATAGAGATTTACTATCTTTAGCAAGGGAAGAGCAAATAGTATTGCTTGTTAATGACTGGGATTGAGATGGCAGGGATGACATAGGATGATGGATGTAATAGAAGAGACGGGGCTTGTCGGTTTTACTGCCTCGTTGCGGCAGAGCATGGCTACTTATTATTCAGAAAGTAGTGAGGCATTTATTGGTAATGTCTCATTATTACTGCCTCTACTTGATACTTTAAAGAATGTGGTGTTTTTTGTGAAAGATGAGCAGGCACGCTATCAGCTGGCAAACAAAACATTATTAAAGCGTTGTAAGTTAAGTCAGCATAGTGACATTGTGGGATTTACCACTGAGCAGGTATTTTCTCATCAGCAGAGTAAGGATTATATCTTGCAGGATATGAAAGTGTTGCGAGATGGGAAGTCAATCGTTGATAATTTAGAGCTGCACAGTTATGCATCTGGTCAGTTAGGTTGGTGTATTACCAATAAACTGCCTATCTATAATAGCAGTCAACAAGTGGTCGCAATGGTTGGGATATCCGTCGATATTGATGAAGATAACGAACGCATTTTACGTAAGCACGCGAGACTGGCTGACGTAGCACAGTTCGTACGCGGTAATCTGGATCAGAAAATCAATATAGCAGAATTGGCGGAGCTGGCACATTTTAGCTTATCGCAGTTAGAGCGCACCTTTAAAGCAGTGCTAAATATGTCGCCTTTACAGTTTGTACAAAAGCTGAGATTAGAATATGCGGTTAAGCTATTAGCCATGCCTGAGATGTCAGTCACTCAAATATCGTTGAACTGCGGCTATAGCGATCATAGTGCCTTTAGCCGCCAGTTCAAACAGTTTACGGGCTTGTCACCCAGCCAATTTCGCCAAACGCATTTATCATGAAAAAGTTAAATCAGTAACCAACGACTGCCGCATCGACAATACGTGGATCTGAAGATCCATACACGCCATTTGGGGTAACCATAATAGACTGTGTTGATCCCATAGCTGACTGCTGACTGACCTTATGTCCCATGGACTCCAGTTTCTTAATAGTATCGATATTTAGTGCTTTTTCGATACGAATCTCATCCGGTAGCCATTGGTCATGAATACGTGGCGCATGCGTCGCTTCAGCGATATTCATATCATGGTCAATGACATTTGAGATCACCTGCGTGACGGTAGTAATAATGCGGCTACCACCCGGACTGCCTGTGACGATATAAGGTTTGCTGTCTTTAAATACGATTGTTGGACTCATAGAAGATAACGGGCGTTTATTGGCTTCAACCGCATTGGCGTCGCCGCCGATTAAGCCGTAACCATTTGGCACACCGGGCTTAGCAGAAAAATCATCCATCTCGTTATTGAGCAGTATCCCCGTACCTTCAGCAACAAGCCCCGTCCCATAAGAAAAGTTCAGCGTATACGTATTGGCTACCGCATTGCCATCTTTATCGACAATAGAAAAATGCGTGGTTTGATCACTCTCATAAGGTAGAGGGTTATTTGCCTTAATAGTTGCTGCTGGCGTGGCTTTATTTGGGTTGATTAACGTGCGTAGCTTATCAGCATAAGGCTGGGCAGTTAAACCGCTGGCAGGTACGTCAATAAAATCAGAATCCCCCAAATATTCAGAACGATCTGCATAAGCCAACTGCATCGCTTCAGCCATTAAATGAATGGTTTGCGCGCTGTTTTGACCATAGTCTTTTAGCGGATAACCTTCTAAGATATTTAAAATCTGCACGATATGAATACCGCCAGAAGACGGTGGTGGCATTGAGACAATCTCATAACCACGATAATCGCCTTTGACCGGCGTACGGGCAATAGCTTGATAATTTGCCAAGTCCTGCAAGCTCATTTTACCGCCTGCTTCATTGACCGCTTTAACCAATTTACGGGCGGTTTCTCCTTTATAAAAACCATCACTACCTTCTGCCGCAATCAGTTTAAGGGACTTTGCCAGCTCCGGCTGTTTTAAACGCTCACCCGGTTGATAAGTGCTACCATCGGCTTTAAAGAATATCTTTTTGGTACTTGGCCATTTTTGTAAGCGATCGCTTAACGCTTCTAGCGATTCGGACAAACCAGCAGTGACTTCAATACCGTTTTCAGCCAGCGCAATCGCTGGTGCCATTACTTGCCCGCGGCTCATGGTGCCATGATCCTCTAACGCTTTGAGTAAGCCTGCGACCGTACCCGGCACACCAACGGCTAAGCCATGATAACGAGATAAATCACTGACAGCATTGCCCTCCTTATCAAGATACATATCACGCGAAGCGCTACTAGGGGCTTTTTCACGATAATCGAGTGCGACTGTTTTACCTTGTTTGGCGTCATATACCATCATAAATCCGCCACCGCCAATATTACCGGCTCGCGGTAATGTCACAGCTAACGCAAAGCCAACAGCTACAGCAGCATCAACGGCATTGCCACCATCTTTTAAAATCTTTAAGCCGATATCAGAAGCCAGTGCTTCTTGGGTAGCAACCATGCCGTTTTTTGCCCAAACAGGATGGTGGATAGCGTCCACAGAATAGATGGGTTGATCGGTTTTGGCTTGCGTGGCCTTAGGCGTGAGCGTGTTACTTTTCGCTCGTGTCACACGCTGCGTCTCAGACAATACCGTGGGATTTTCTTTCATAACCGTTAGATTAATCGCACTGGTATTAATCGAGGTTGGATTGATGGTTTTTGAGGCGACAGCAGTATTTGTGTCTACCGCATGGGCAGATACAGAAAATAATAGCGTGCTGCCAATAATTAACGCTGCAGATTTTAAAGTCTTATAAGTGGGCGCTTGTGTCTGATGAGAATAAGAATATGGAGCTGACATCGCAAAGTCCTTTTTACGAGGATGAAAGAAATTGGGCTAAAAATACAGGATTAATAAATAAGATTAACTGATAAGGTTAAATAGTAACGAATATTGCTAGTAGTAGAAAGGACTTTGACATCTTTCGTTTTCAGATAAGAAAACGGTTATGAGGTAATTGAATTTAGGAAATGTAAAATACAGAGGAAAAGAAGCGCATCGGTAAGCCGATACGCTTCTTTAAATGTTCTTACATTATCTAACTAATGCTTTTTAATTCCATGGCTTATATCTTACTGCGCTTGATTATGCATCTTACGCTGTTTTGAACCATGATGACCTTTGGTTGTTCTTTCTGATTTTAACTGTGCCATTTTTGCACGCTGCTCAGCTGTGAGTACTTGCGAAATGGCATGTTGGGTTTGAACGCGTTCAATAAAGCGCTGCTTGTTTTTAGCTGCTTGCTGGTCTGCAAGACGATTGATGGCAGCGTTATCCAAGGTATTAGCGTTCGTCAATGCCTGCATCTGCTGCTGCATTTGCATACGTTCTGCTTGATGTTTTGCACGGTCATTTTTGCGATCGCCCTGTTTTTCTTGCATGATGGCTTTGATTTGTGCCTGCTGCGCCGCTGTTAGATTTAGCTGTGCCATTGGACCTCTCATGCCGTCTTTCATGCCTTTATGCTGCATTTTGCTCGTGGTTGGCGTCGCCTCAGTAGAGGCATTGACACTGCTGCAGGCAGTCACGGTCAACACACTGGACATCGCTAATACTGAACCCATCAATAATTTTTTCATTTGCGTCATTTGCATAAGAGTTACCTTAATTTCTGTAAAAGTGAGGGTATATCTGATAATTCTAGTCTTGATCGAGCGTCCCGGATAGTCACTATGGATCACTACTATAAATCACTAATATTAATCATTGCTCGACATTGTAAATTAGTATCAACTTGTTTTTGATAACCGCTATCATGCGACAGCCAGAGGTTACGAACATTTATGAAACATTAAGAAAGGTAACGTTTATAGCGCATAGGTAGCGCTTGCTTGATAATATGAGCCATAAAATGATTGAGAGGTACAATAATAAAGTGATAACGATGTCAAATATTTTATTGGGTGACGATGACGAAGAGTTGACTCAATTACTGCAAGAGTATCTGCATAATCACGGTGTTCGTTGTGACTGCATGCATGATGGCGAAGCGGTCATAGAGCGATTAAAGACGACGATGCAAGATAATTCGCCTTATGATTTGTTGGTGCTCGATATTATGATGCCAAAAATAGACGGGCTCAGTGTGTTACGCCAGCTGCCTGCTATTAGTGATATCCCTGTCATTATGCTTACCGCAAAAGGGGAAGAGATAGACCGTATCATCGGGCTGGAGCTTGGCGCTGATGATTATATTACCAAGCCTTGTAATCCACGTGAGCTGCTGGCACGTATCAATGCGGTGATCAAGCGCACCAGTATTGCAGCACATATTGTTGAGCAATTACCGCTGCCGAGTAGTCGCTTATATCTTGACCAACAGCAAAGGCTTTGCCAGATAGATGACGTTGAGCTGCAATTAACAGGTACAGAGTTTGATTTATTGCTGGCTTTATTACGACAAAAAGGCGAGGTAGTCAGTAAATCGTGGCTATCACAGCATGTCTTGCAGCGAGAATTACAGCCTTTTGACCGTAGCCTTGATGTCCATGTCTCGCGCCTGCGTAAAAAACTTCAACCTTTCCATGATGAGCCAATCAAGGCAATTCGTGGTAAAGGCTATCAGTTGGTACTCTAATGACAGAAGCTGCCCAAAATCCTACAGCGATAAACAAATCGAAGCTGAGCATACCTATGTCGCTATTTTGGCGACTGTTTTTGAGTTTGCTAGCGATGATTCTGATCACTTCTATTTTATCTATAGCAGTAGAACGCTGGCTTAATGAGAGAGAGCTTGCTACTCGTATGGATTCTCAAATTGATAAGCTGCTTATTCAGCGTGAGCGGCTGGTCATATCCTTGGAAGCGGGTGACTTATCTACTGTAAAGCAGATTTATAATGAAGATCGAAGACTCATGAGCCAAATCAGGATATACGATGAGCAGGGCGCTATTATATTTCCAAGATATCGGTTTCGAGAAAATCGAGTCAAGCGGCGTCCAGCACGTGACGTGGCAAGTATAAAGGCAATAGACTTGCAGATAAAAGGTGAGCAATCATCTGTGTTGTCTAATCCTCAAAATTCTGTGAGTAGCAGTGTTGACAATAAAGCATCTGATTACAGTGAACTTAGTGATAAAGACCGTGTCGATAAGAACCCTTATAGGGCGTATTCCTTTGATAAGGATGGCGTCAAAAGCGCGCACCCAAATAATAAACCTTTTAGCCTCGATGATATTTTAAAACCAATGCCGTCTCATAAAGCCATTGCTGACATTGATAGCCGACCTGAGTTAGCTGAGGTTACAGTGGTTATGCCAAATAATGACAGCGTTATCATACAGCTGCGTCCGCACCTATTATTTAAAGATGTGTTAGAGCTACAGCGGGGCAATTTTATGCTGCGGCTCTTGCTGATTATACTCTTTAGCGTGTTGGTATGCTTTTGGCTCAGTCGTACATTGACTCGGCGTATTGGGAGTGTGCAGGATACCGTACACCGGATGATAGATGGCAACTATGAAGTCAATCCGCAGTTATCAAGTCTGGGTTCTGACGAATTGGGGTTATTAGCAAAAGATGTCGCTTTACTATCAACGCGGCTCGCTGACAGTGAGCTGGCACGCAAGCAGATGTTAAGTGATATCTCCCATGAGCTGCGCTCGCCGCTCGCCCGTCTCGATGTAGCGACTGAGCTGACACGAGATTTTGCGCCCAACGCCAGTCGTTATCTTGACCGTATCGATAAAGAGTCAACGCGGATGAATGAGCTGATTGAGCAAATTATCCGTATTCAATCGTTGCAAATGCAGCAATATACCATCAATACTCTAGAAGATGAGGCAGTAGACATCTGTGAAATTATCAATGAGATTGGTCAAGATGTCTGTTTTGAGTTTCAGCATAAAAATATATATTGGCAATGGCATGCGAATCCGTCTTTATTGCCAGATTCTTGCACAGTAATGGGCAATCAAGAACAGCTGCATAGTGCCCTTGAAAACATCATCCGTAATGCCTTTATGCATACTGCTTTTGATTCGGCAGTGATGGCTGAGATACAAGCAGTGAAGATGAATAATAAAACAGCAGCTATTGAAATAAGCATCACTGACGAGGGCGGCGGTGTTGCAGAAAAGGATCTGGAGCGTATTTTTCAGGCTTTTGTTAGGCTTGATACGGCGCGCCATCGCGAAACGGGCGGTTATGGACTGGGGTTGGCAATCGTTCATGCCGTAGTGATGGCACATAGAGGTCAGATCACTGTCCATAATCGCCAAGATGGCATATTAGGGCTTGTAATAAAAGTAATATTACCTATTAAATAGAAACAACCTCAAATGAGAACGTATTTCATCAACATATATTCACTAATAAGAATATAACCGATGGACGGTAGTAAATTACCGATGTGTGGTATTGAGACTCTCTGTATATTCGTTAATAATAATATACAGAGAGTTATAATGATTTACAAAATAAGACGCTTTATGTCTCAAATAATCATCTAAGTAATTTTTTAACCCTAACTTCTAATCCTATTGCCTCATAACTGTTTTCTTTTGTTACATCAACTCTCTACAAAATGGATTTTAACTTCGATTTTTTAAATCAGACAAATCTATAAGGGAGTATACATCATGAACCGCATCTATAAGGTAATATGGAATGAAGCCTTAAACTGTTTCACTGCAGTTGGTGAATACGCAAAGGCACGTGGCAAATCTTCCAAATCTAGCGTGAGTGCAAACGCTACCATCAATACGACAGACAATCTTTCATCTACCAGTGCTTTTAAAATCACGGCTATCGGGCTGGGTCTAATGGCAGCTGGTTTTTGTATACAAGCGAGTGCTATTCCAAATAATGGTAACTCGAGTAATCACAATATCGATTATCCTTTTACTCATACCCATGGTCTTGGTGAACATACTCATACTACTAACAATAGTCATAAGAAAGAAGGTGATAATTCGGATACTTCAATAATTCTAGAATTTGAAGGTGATATTGGTGATCCTATTGCACTCAAACAGGGTGAAACACTTCATATTTTAGGTGGTGAGACTGATGCAAACAATTTATCCAATAATGATAATATCGGTGTTGTCGCAGATGGCGATATCTTAATGATCAAGCTTGCTAAAGATATTGACCTTGACGCTGATGGAAGTGTAACGATGGGGGATACTTTGGTTGATAACTCAGGTATCACGATCACTAATACTGTTCCAGCTAAAATTGTCAGCTTAACCAGTGCTGGTCTTAACAACGGCGGTAATCAAATCACGAACGTCGCTAGTGGGGGTTTACTAACAGATCCCAATAATCAACATAACGCTGCAACCATTGGTGATATTGTAGCCAACCAGATAAAATACGTCAGTATCAACTCAACAGGTGGCACTAATGAAGATAACCTAGGTGCTCAAGGTGCAGACGCAATTGCGATTGGTAAGGGTGCTTCTGCAGTTGGACAGACTACAGTAGCCATAGGTTTAAACTCTGGTGCTGGTTCAACTGCTTATACTGAACAGGGAGTATCTGTAGGTAATGCATCAGGTCAGAATGTACTATCGTCGGGTAACGTAGGAATAGGGGCAAGTGCTGGCTCAAATGTAAGTGCTACGCCAAGAACTACAGTAGGTGGTAACCCAGCATATAGACCTTATTCAATCGTAGGACAAAATACTGCAATTGGCGCTGCGGCTGGTAATGGAGTCTATGGTGATTCTAACTCAGCATTAGGTGAGCGTGCAGGTCGTAATGTTGACGGTCACGCCAATACAGCTATTGGTGCGTTCTCAGGTAACGCAGTAATTGGTAGTGCTAACGTTGCTATGGGCCCTACTGCAGGCTACACAGTTACCGGTGACAGAAATACAGCAGTTGGTAACTTCTCTGGTTCGCATGTAGTTGGTAAAGTTAACTCGGCGTTTGGTAACGGTGCTGGTTCAAACGTTACAGGTGAATATAACCTTGCTCTAGGTGCTGGTGCAGGCGCCGGTATCACTAATGATTTAACAGTAGCTATCGGTAATAATGCTGGCAATTTCCAGAACGGACAGATTGGTAAAAACAGCATATCAGTAGGTACTAACTCTTCAGCTCAAGGTCACAGCAGCATGGCGCTTGGACGTGGGTCTGTCTCTGCTGGAATTAATGCTATTGGTATTGGTGTTCAATCTATCGCCTCAGCAACAGGTACTATTGCTGTCGGTGATAGAGCTGAGGCCAGTGGTGAAAATGCTATTGCGATTGGGAAAAATTCGCTAGCTACAGGGTCACAAGCTATTGGTGTAGGATCACGTGCAGGGAATGGTGGTGCAGCATACGGTGATAACGCTGATGCAGGAGGCACCACAATGTCTGCTACTCCTACTGTTATCAAAGGAACTGCTATCGGTAATGGCTCTATAGTTAACGTTGATAATGGTGTAGCTTTAGGATCGAAATCAGTAGCTAACCGTACTGCTACTGGCTCAGGTACAGTGTTTGTCCCAACATCAGCGAGTGGATTAGCTATTGAATCTACTAGAAGTACTGCACTTGGTGCTGTCTCTGTAGGCAATAATGTTGACGGCAACCGTCAGATAGTTAATGTCGCAGCTGGTAGAGATGATAGTGATGCGGTCAATGTATCTCAGCTAAGAGCGTTAGATACTATCGTTGCTGGCATTGATTTCCCTATCCGCTCTAGCAATGCAAAACCATACACCACGTCAGTAACAGGTACTGATGCTCTTGCTGTTGGCTCTAATGCTATAGCAAATGGTGACCGCTCAACTGCTGTTGGAGAGAATGCTAAAGCTATTGGTATTCAGGCTAGTGCCTTTGGTGCAGGTGCAGAAGCAACAGCCCGTAGCAGTTTGGCATCAGGTTTTGAAGCTAAAGCTAAAAGTGGCGAATCAGTTGCTCTAGGTGTCAGGAGTAGTGCGGAAGGTTTAGGTGCTACAGCTGTTGGTCCTACTGCAAACGCTAGAGGCGAAGATAGTGTGGCACTAGGTCGTCGCTCTAAAGCAGACGGTGCTGGTGCCATGGCTTTAGGTGGTTTCTCTGAAGCCGTAGGTGAAAATGCATCAGCTGTTGGCTTTAATGCTGAAGCTACTAATAAAAATGCAACAGCGATTGGCGTAAATGCAAAAGCCTTAGGTGAGCGTTCAGTGGCTATAGGTGAAGGTGCGCAAGCTACTACTCTTACAGGTACTGCTATCGGTTCACGTACGCGCGCTACTGGAATACAAAGCACCGCAGTTGGTGTTGGTTCTAAAGCAACTAAACAATGGTCAACGGCTATGGGCTTTGTTTCAGAAGCAAATGGCCTCAGTTCTGTTGCTCTAGGTGATCGAAGTATAGTGGGTGGTAAAGAGTCAATAGCGATAGGTAAAGGAAATACAGTGAACGGTGCTAACTCAATCGCTGTGGGTGTCCGCAATAAGGTCAGTGGTACACGATCTGGAGCCTTTGGTAGTCAGCTTCCACCAGATGACATTGACAGTGTTTCTGGCAACAGTAGCTATTCAGTTGGTAATGATAATACTGTTGAAAATGATAATTCGTTTGTTCTCGGTAATAATGTTTCGACAACGCAAAACAACAGTGTTGTGTTAGGTAACTTATCTACTGATCGTGCTGCTACGACTGAGACTGGGGTTATTATTAATACAAGATATTACACTTATACAGGTCAAGGTTCTGCTGCCAAAGGTGTGGTGAGCGTTGGTTTCGTTAACGGGGAACGTCAGATTATCAATGTCGCTGCAGGTGCTGTCAACGAGAACAGCACTGATGCTATCAATGGTAGCCAGTTGTATGCAACCAATCAGTCCATTGAAGAAGTCAACGACACGGCCAACAAAGGATGGTTCATACGGACCGACTCTGGTGATGGTGCAAAGAGCAATGTTAAACCAGACGATGTAGTCACTATCAACGGTGACAATAAGAATATTAGCGTTACCAATGTAGGTAATGACCTTATTGTTGCATTGAGTGATGACATTAATGTTGGTACTTCAGGTATCGATGGCAAAGACGGCTTTATCGGCGTTAATGGTAAAGATGGTGTATCCGGTGTTGCTATCAATGGTTCGAACGGCACAATCGGTCTAACGGGTCCTACTGGTGTATCAGGTACCATTGGTGTCATTAACGGCGTACCAGGTGTTAATGGTGGTGATGGTATCACACGTATCGTTATCGACGATATCCAAGTTGCCACGATGGAAGACGGCCTGAAGTTTGCGGGTAACACTGGCACTACCATTAATAAGAAGTTGAACGAAACGTTGAGCATCGAAGGTAAGCTGGCGAATGCTGCTGATGCATCGGGTGCAAACCTACGTGTTGACAGCCTCAATGGCAAACTGAACGTCGTGATGGCTAAGAACCTAACGGATCTTGACACAGTTACTGTGGGTTCTGACCCAAGTAATCAAACCTTTATTAACAGAGGTACGATTAGCAGCAAAGCCCTTAATGTTAATGCTGGTCGTTTTGTTGTCGAGGACGATAAAGTCAGTGTGGCTCTGGGCACCAACGTCAGCATGGGTGGTAACCAGGTTCACAATGTTGTAGCAGGTGCTGCTGGTACTGATGCAGTGAATGTTGATCAGCTTAATGGTCAAAACTCTACTATTGTAACTAAAGGTCTAAACTTCGCTGGTAATGATAATATCAACATCCATAAGGATCTTGGTACGCAACTTAAAATCGTAGGCAGTTTAAATCCTCTTAAAACAGCATCTGCAAAAAATATTCGAACGGTAGAAAACAACGGTCAGTTAGAGATTCAGATGGCTGATGCTTTAGATGTAACATCCGTTACTACTGGTAATACTGTGATGGATAATGGCGGTGTTAGTTTCATTAATAGTGGAGTAAAATTAAACAGTACTGGTTTCACTATCACTAATATTGTTCCAGCTAAAACTGTCAGCTTAACAAGCACTGGTCTTAACAACGGCGGTAATGTTATTACCAATGTTGCACGAGGTGAAGCAACTACTGACGCTGTGAATGTTGGACAGTTAAACGAAGTCAAACAAAGTGCAGCTGATGCCAACAAAGGCTGGAACCTCAGTGCTCAAAGCAATGAGAGCACTATAAGTACAGTGAAACCAAGCGATACAGTTGACTTAAACAACACAGATAACAATATAACCGTCTCTAAAACAGCAGAGAGTAATAATGTTACCTTTAATTTAAGTAGGGATATCGCCGTAGATAGTGTGCAAACGGGTGATGCCACGATGAATAGCAGTGGTCTAACTATCGTAGGCGGTCCTAAACTTACTAAAACTAGTGTTGATGCTGGTGGTAACAAGATCACCAACGTTGCTAATGGCTTCATTGAGGTAGCGAGTAAGGATGCCGTCAATGGTGGACAATTATTTGAGTTTCTCTCTCTTGTCAATACACAGACAACTGTGATCGCTGAGATGGGTGCTGGACTCAACTTCGATGCAGATAGTGGTCCTGTTATCAACAAAAAAGCAGGTTCTGCTCCACTTACGTTTAAAGGTGGCAATAATATCACCACGACATCAGCAGGCAGTAGCATTAAGTTTGATTTAAACGGCAACATCAATGTCGACAGCGTGACGACTGGTGATACAACCGTCAGTACAAACGGAGTTGTCATTGCAGGTGGCCCTAGTATCACTAAAGCCGGTATATATGCAGGTAATGGTGAAACTGCTCCTAGTATGACAGCAGCCGGTATTAATGCTGCTGGCACTAAGATAACCAATGTTGCGGACGGCATGCAACCTAGAGATGCTGTGAACTTCGGTCAATTGGATGCAGTCAATAGAAACCTAGGCAACAGCATCAATGAGCTGGGTTATAGAATTGGCGAGGTTGAGGACGACGCCAACGCTGGTATCTCAGCAGCCATGGCGATGTCTTCATTGCCTCAAGCTTACATCATCGGTAAGTCTATGATAGGTGGTGGTATCGCAACGTATAACGGTGAGAGTGCCGTTGCTATCGGCTTTTCGAAACTGTCCGCTGATGGACGTTGGGTCATGAAGTTAAATGGTACTGCAGATACTCAAGGCAACGTAGGTGCAGCCATAGGTGCAGGTTTCCATTTTGACTAAACACCTATTTGACTAAACATCTAAGCGAAATGACAATCATAATCATTAGTTAGATACAAGAAGCAAGGCATCAGATGCCTTGCTTTTTTAATGGATATTTATCAACATATAAAAACCGACAGAACAGATTAAAAGTATAATCACGCTCGTTACCTATTAGCGCACCAAAATAACTGGTGACAGCGTACTGGCGATAATCTCTGTTGTAGTGCTGCCAAGAAACAGATGCTGTAGTTTTGAGCTGCCATAAGCCCCCACCACAATCATATCGATTGCATGCTCCATTTGAAAAGCTAACAATCCATTGACCGCGTCAAGCTTTTGGAGATGATGAGTCTCTACTGAAAATCCTGCTGCTGCCATCTGCGCGCGGGCATCGGCAAGGCTTTGTTTGGCGGTTTCATTATCGTTACCGACCATCACGATATGACCTTGCATGCCTTTTAATAATTTGCTCTCTGACAGCATAGTTATGGCCTTAAGCGCTGTTTTACTAGCGTCAAAGGCTACCATGTATGAATGAGGTTCTTTGAATTTCTCTGAGCAAATGAGCACCGGTATGCTTGACGCTCGTGCAACTGTCTCGATTTGGCTGCCGATGTTGATGCGACTATGTTTATGGTCTTCACCGCGGCGTCCCATAACGATGGCACGATTATGCGCTGTAAAATGCTCAATAGCAGGCAGTAGCTTGCCACGGCGCTGATAAACATGGACATTTACGTCATCAAACTGATTTTTGATATGGCTTTTGGCATCTTGCACCAAGGCGTTACTATAGCTATTGACTACCTTGGCTCTTTGCTCGTCAAGCTGAGACAATTCATCTAGCAAGAATTGACGGCTATTAATGCCAATCGCCCCAGACAAGTCTCTTCTAATAGACGCTGCTACATCGCTGACATGCAACAGTCCTACCGAAATATTGAGTCGCCTTGCATACCATGCTGCATAGTCACAAACAGACTCTGTCACTGCTGAGCCGTCAATACAAGCCAAAACGTGCTGTTGAGTTGTCATCATTCATCCTTAAATGCTTATTTTTTCGCTACCAACTTTATGTCAATCAGCTAATAATGAACTGCTTTCATATCAAATTTAGCACCAGTTTTTATCAGTATAACCTTTAGTTAAAAAATTTTGCCAGTTTCTGAAATATAGCATGCGTGGAGTCCTTTTAAAAATATGACACTGATAATCTTACTATAATTTTTTTGGGTCTATAGACAAAAAACCAGAAATATTATCGTTAATATTTTTCTATTAATCAAAAATATCCCATTCTATATTTCAAAGTATAGTTTTTAAATGCGTTGATACCTATCTGAGAAAAATAAATAATAAGGATTTTTAACCATCATACCTTACAATAAGCATATCTATTTGTGATAAAGAAAAATAGATATGACTGCAATTTAAAGAGGAAAAGAACGTTATATAAACGATATTAAAAAACGAACTAATGTTAGTTTATATGAGACAGATAAAATCTCTACAGGTAAATTTAAGTCATTCAACTTGTTTTTTGCGGGAAAGTTGCTAATATGCAGCAATGCATTTTATTGTTGGTTTCGTATCAAACGTTTCATCACGAAGTGGTTTGATTTTAATATGGAAGTTACTAGGAAAAAAGGTATGACATCATTAAATCATGAAGGTCGCGTGCTTCACGACGGTCTAAGCAAAAAAATTATGTCTGCTGATCAAGCAGCAGCGTTCATCAAAAACGATATGAATGTCGGTATGAGTGGCTTTACTGGTGCAGGTTACCCAAAAGCGATACCCGCTGCGCTTGCCAAACACATGGAAGCGGCTCATGCTCGCGGTGAAGACTTTCAAATTGGTTTATTGACAGGTGCCTCTACCGCAACCGAATGTGATGGCGTATTGGCAGAAGCGAACGGCATCAAGTGGCGCACGCCATATCAATCAGAGCCTGCTTTACGTAAACAAATCAACGCAGGTGAAGCGCATTATTTCGACATGCATTTATCGCATGTAGCGCAGCAGAGCACCATCGGTTTCTATGGCAAGATGCATATAGCGGTCGTTGAAGTGTCTGGTATTTTGCCAGATGGTCGCCTGATTCCATCGACTTCTATCGGTAACAACAATGCCTGGTTAGAAAATGCAGACAAAATCATCTTAGAAGTGAACGCGCAGCAAAGCTTGATGTTAGAAGGTATGCATGATGTCTATAATGATATCGGTATGCCGCCAAACCGCAAGCCGATTCCACTTGTGACCCCAGGCGGACGTATTGGTGTGCCGTATCTACATTGTGACTTGGATAAAGTGGTTGGCGTTGTCTTAACGAACTCGCCTGATCGCAACAGCAAGTTTGCTGATCCTGATGAATGTTCAAACAAAATAGCCAGCCATATCATTGATTTCTTCCATGATGAAGTCAAAAAAGGTCGCATGCCAGAAAATTTATTACCGATCCAGTCTGGTGTAGGTAACGTAGCCAATGCCGTATTGGCAGGACTACAAAACAGCCCGTTTGAGAATTTGACCGGCTACACTGAAGTATTGCAAGACGGTATGTTAGACCTAATCATGTCTGGCAAAATGACCATGGCATCTGCCACTGCACTGTCATTAAGCCCAGATGCTCTAGAACGTTTTAATGCCAATATCGAAGAGCTGCGTGCGCGTATTGTATTGCGTCCACAAGAAATCACCAACCATCCTGAAGTCGCGCGTCGCTTAGGTGTATTGGCCATTAATGCCATGATTGAATGCGACCTTTATGGTAACGTCAACTCAACCCACGTTATGGGAACTAACATGATGAATGGCTTGGGCGGCTCAGGTGATTTCGCTCGTAACGCTTATACGTCATTCTTTGTATCGCCATCAGTGGCAAAAGATGGTGCTATTTCTTGTATCACGCCGATGGTCTCGCATCACGACCATACTGAGCATGATGTGATGGTTATTGTCACCGAACAAGGGTTGGCAGATTTGCGTGGTTTATCGCCGCGTCAACGTGCAAAAGCAATTATCGATAACTGTGCCCATCCTGACTATCGCCCAATGCTACAAGATTATTTTGATCGTGCTTCAGATACGGCTGGTATGCAAACCCCGCATATCTTGGACGAAGCATTATCATGGCATCAGCGTTATGTTGAAACGGGTGATATGCGTATCAAAAAAGCTGCTTATAAAATTGCCGTTTAATATAATAGATATTATAACAGCATAAATAAATTCCAAAAAAGCGCCCCTTATTTAATTTAAGGGGCGCTTTTTTGTGCAACGTTAAGTAATTTAGTAACGAATTATTTAACGGCTGGTAAATATAATCGCTTTCGTACCGTTGTTTGTCGGTTGGCTAATCGTCACTTTACTATCTAAGATATCACCGCGCGCATTGATTTTATAGCATTCTGATGAGACACCATTGGGATCATTTGCGACGAGTAAATTGGCTGAGGTGTCGACACAAAACCATGCAGTGTTATTGGTGTCTCTGGTCAATGACCAGCCTTGTCTGTAGCTACCTATCTTTTTGCGCATACTTCTATCGGCGTATACGTCCTCTGCAATCAATTGACTAGAGGAGCCAACAGTTGCCAGCTTAGGAAGCGTCGTGCTCTGGGTCGCTAATGAGTATTTGCCTGAGCTATCAGTATAACCATGGAAGACCAATGGATTTAACGTAAAGTAATTGATGGCAACAGATTGGTCAGTGATTTGATTATTTACTTTATTAATAGTATTTACTTCGGCAGCTTGTACTTGTTTATTATTGAATACCATACTGCCTTTTGGGGTAATTGTAATATCAGCTGAGGCAGTTTGATTGCCGACGGTCGCTACTAAGCTTTGACTGCGAGTTTTGGTGTAAATGTTGAGCATCGCTGCTTCAACAGGATATTGAGTGACGATAGTATTTTGGTTGTTATTGCCAATGGTGCCACCGTTTATCCCGCCAGCACATGCGCTCAAGCTCAGTGCCACTGCGGCGCATAATCCTAATTTTTTCATCATTTATTCCTTATTTTGTTTATATGAGCATATCTATGTCTACTATAATCGAATTTTTGTGCGATGGCATCTGGTATCTACCTTTGTCTTTGCTATCATTACATCACTATAACAACCAATGATTTGTTAGACATCTATTGCACAACAAGGTGATAAAAATAGTGGTGTATTTTTACGATAAATACTTATTCACAGTTCAATGATAAGCATCTTTTTGCACCTCATTATGGTGAGTCTGTTATCATTTCGCTCTGCAAAAGTATCAGTGTTAGGAAGTCAATATGATCGTCAAGCAAAACCCAAGCGCCATCAAACTATTCTTTACCTTGCGTGGCTCAATTCTTCCCAAAGTATATCCTCAAATTTTGCTGATTGGTCTTATCAGTGCGCTTATTACCAATATTCAGCACGGCTTTCCAAGCTCTTTTTCTTCTTATGGCGTTGCGCCTTTCACCTTGCTTGGGATTGCCTTATCGTTGTTTTTGGGCTTTCGTAATAATGCCAGCTATCAGCGTTGGTGGGAAGCAAGGGGGCTATGGGGACAATTGGTTTATGATGCGCGCAGCCTGTGCCGTCAAGCGCTCTCTTATATCGACGAAGACAATCCAATAGGGCGAGATACTCAGCGCCGTCTGATTCATCTGAGTATTGCTTTTACTCATGCGGTGCGTCATCGACTGCGAAACACCTCGCCTTGGGAGGATATCGAGCGCTTTGTTGATCCGAAATATCATAGCAAAATGCGGCAGGCAAAAAATCTGCCTGATTATCTGATGCGCTTGATGGGTAAGGAGCTTGGATATTGTCGACAGCAGCATTTGCTATCAGAGCAGATGGTACAAAATATGGATGAGCGTCTGAACTCTATGACGGTGGTACTGGCAGCGTGTGAACGTATTCATAATACGCCATTGCCATTTGCTTATACTTTGCTTGTACATCGAACCACTTATCTTTATTGCTTTATGCTGCCGTTTGGTTTGGTATCTTCTTTGGGCTGGGTGACACCCTTAATCTGCAGCGTGATTGCCTATACCTTTTTTGGACTTGATGCGCTAAGTGAAGAGTTAGAGTCACCATTTGGCTTGGCGGACAATCAGCTGCCATTAACGGCTTTATCGCGCACGATTGAAATCAATTTGTTAGAGGCCTTGGGTGAAACTGATTTGCCAGCTGATATCAGCCCTATAAAGGGCTACTTACCATAAATAATGGGTAAGATAATAAAAGACCGCTCGATTGGAGCGGTCTTTCTATGTTCGTATGTCACTTTGATTACTTATTAGCCTTAAATACCTTTTAAAAAGCTCAGTAAGATCCCTTTTTACGTACTAGGTCATTGTGTATCGCTTTTATGAGCGCCGCTAAGGGACAGTTGCTTATAGCTGGCTAGGAATTTTTATAGGGATAGGGTAGTTATACATCCAAGTATGCGAGGTATAGTCAGTTCAAAACAAAAGTGTTATGGCTAGGACAAACATCATAAAATAATTTGGATAAGTCATTTTCCATCCA